>CALXBX010000054.1 GCA_944386655.1 uncultured Clostridia bacterium
GATCATTTTCAAGAATTTTAGCCAATTGTTTTTCGTCTACAGAAGAACAATCGCGTAGTTGTGTATGAAATTCATGAAAAAGTTTTTGCTTAGGGTGTGGTAAATAAACAGGAGAGTCCGTTTCATGCACACGTGCATTCTTTTCTAATAAATCATGAAACACATCAATACAGTGCAAGTAAATATTTTTTAAATCAGCTAAAGTAAACACATCGTTATGCAAACGAAGGCTTTTAAAGAAGGTCTGAAAATAATAATAACAACTTTGGTAAAAGTCAGAGTTGCTAGCAAACATAGAAGGAACAACAATACAGTTATCTTTCTCTTTTAAGGATACTTTTTGAGAGGCAATTTGTTGTTCGCCTTCCTTTAGCATAGATTGCAAATTAAAATGTTTGGTAGAATCTACAAAGTGCATAGTAGTGGTGCAACCATAAAATAACGCAGAAAAATCTTTTTCCATGGCTAAAATAGAGGAAGCATAATTTTTAGCATCCTCATATGGTATAGGAATTATAATACTAAATTCATCTCCTCCTGTTCGTGTCACACAAGAGCCAGAAGGAAGGATATCTATTAAATGAGAAAGGTATTGATAAATCACCTTATCTCCTACATTTTTTCCATACTTAGCATTAATATCAAATAAATGGTTAAAATCCATAGAAAGTAAAGTGTAAGGTGCTAAGTTTTTATTTTTCGAATAAGCAGGCAAAAGAATAGAAGAACTATATTGTTTAGAATAAACTTTTAAATCTTCTAGTCCATTGGCATACTGATATTGTTTTATTCTATGATACATTTCAACTAGTGTCATAAACAATCCCTCTAAATTCAGTAAAATATAGTACATATTATAAAACGGAAAAGGCGAAAAATCAATAAAAATTTAAAGAATTCCCTAGAAAAAACTGTAATTTTATGGTACGATAAAATAAGAGAAAACAAAGGGTGGAATAGAAATGAAAGAACAAAAATGGAAGATAAACAAAATACCCACATTTGATGTAAAAAACATTTTTGAATGTGGTCAATGTTTTCGTTGGAATAAAGAAACAGAGAATAGCTATATAGGAGTATTTGAAAATAGTGTAGTAAGAGTAGAACAAACAAGCAAAAGCATTTATTTTGAAGGAGTAAATAGTCAAGATAGAGATTTGCAAGAAATTTGCTTTTCCTATTTTGATATGCAAAGAGACTATGAATCTTTACAAAAACAACTAAAAAAGGCAGATAGCACTTTAGGGCAAAGTATACAGTATGGGCAGGGCATCCGTATTCTAAATCAAGATTTATGGGAAACGATTATATCTTTTATTATTTCTGCTAATAATAATATACCTAGAATAAAAGGGATTATAGAAAGACTAAGTAAAACTTATGGACAGCCTATACAATGGAGAGAGAATATTTATTATACATTTCCTACACCAGAAGAATTATCTAAGGCGAGTATAGAAGATTTAAGAAAATTGGGGTTGGGTTTTCGAGATAAAAGAGTATACGAAACAACAAAAATGATAGTAGAGAAAAAAGTAGACTTAGAAAAATTAAAAGAAGAAAAGAATTTTGAAAAAATAAGAGAAACTTTACTAACCCTACCAGGAGTAGGAGAAAAAGTAGCAGATTGTATTTTACTATTTTCTACATTAAAACGACTAGAAGCATTTCCTATTGATGTATGGGTAAAAAGAGTGATGAATGAATTGTATATTCATAAAGAAGAGGCAAAAGTAAACAATAAAGAAATACAAAAAATAGCATATGAGAAATTTGGTACGCTTGCAGGTTTAGCACAACAATATTTATTTTATTGGAAAAGAGAAGCATAACATGAAAAAAATTGAATAATAAGAATTTATATGATACAATATATCCATATTTTATTACGTAATCTCCTTAGGGGGGTTAACATAGAGGTAACTGACAACGAATAAATTTATTCAAAGGAGGCAAATATGAACAGAATCATAGTTATGTTTCAAGAAGACGATGTAGAATTGAATATGTCTTTTTATGACTATGTGGATGAACAATATCGGCATGCAAAACCCGTTATTGCCGCCCATGTTACAGAAAAGGAATACAAAATAATGGCGGAGCAAATTAGAACGAAAGGTTATTTAACAGAAAGGTTGCCACGAGCAACGAGAAATGACTTAGGCTATGAAAAATACAGATATTTATTAGTTTACAACTATGTGGACAATAATATTTGTATTGCAAACTATAACAACTATAACCAAAAAGGAAGTTATACCTTGGATGAGGGAGGACTTCATTACCACAAAGATGGGTTGCAGTTTCCCTATGATCCTTCAGTAAAATTTACAGTAAGTTGGGGAATTAAAATTTATACTACCCAAACTTATGAAGATGTCATTCGCCATTATACTCGGTTTGGCATGAAAACAAGATAAAAAAGACCATATTCTTTTCTTAAAAAATCAACAAGAAAAACAATGAACTTTAAGGAACGTCCCTAAAGTTCATTGTTTTTTTCTTAGAGAGAACCATAAAAAACTTGCTATTTTCTCCTTTGTGCGATACAATGAAGCTAACAAAAATAAAGAAAGCACGTAAAGGAGAAAGAAAAAGTGAGCTTACGTTTGATATGTGGTAGAGCAGGCACAGGAAAGAGTCAGTTTTGCTTAGAAGAGATTGTAAAAAAGCAAAAAGAGCAACAAAAAATATATATGATTACGCCAGAGCAGTTTTCCTATACTGCTGAAAAAAAACTATTAGATAAGATGCCAGAAGAAGCCTCTATTTATGCAGAGGTTTTAACCTTCAAACGTATGGCACATCGTATGAGAACAAAGGTAGGAGGCAGTACAAAAGTAAATTTATCTGCTTCTGGAAAAGCCATCCTAATAGATAGAATTTTAAGTGAACAAAAAAGAAAACTTCGTTTCTTAGGAAAATCGGATCAAAATATAGAGATGGTAGAAAGGCAATTAACAGAGTTTAAAAAGCATAACATTACCATAGAATCTATAGGGAAAGTACTAGAGAAAGTAGAAGAGCCTTATCTAGTAGCTAAATTAACAGATATGCTGCTTCTATACCAAAAATGGGAAGAAAAGATAGAAAACCAATATATCGATGAAAACGACAGCTTAACCATATTGGCAGAGCAATTAGAGCAAACAAAAGAATTTAAAGATGCCTACTTTTATTTAGATGAATTTGTAGGTTTTACACAGCAAGAATATAGAATTGTGGAAATCTTATTACAAAGAGCCAAACAAGTAAACATTACAATAGGAACCGATAGTCTCATTTTAGATAAGGAGCAAGAAAGTGATATTTTTTATAGTAACAAAGAAACCGCTAAAAGGCTAATGAAAATTGCAGAGAACAACCAAATTACAATAGAAAATCCAGTATGGTTACTAGAACCAAAACGTTTTGAAAACGAAGAATTAAAACATTTGGAACGAAATATTTATGCTGTACCTTATCAAGTTTATCCAAAAGAGAAAAAAGTAGAAGCAATCTCTTTATTTTTAGCAAGCAATGCCTATACAGAGATAGAGCACGTAGCAGAAGAAATAGAAGATTTAGTAAGAAATAAGGGCCATCGCTATAAAGATATTGCCATTATCACAAAAGATTTAGAAACTTATAGTCATTTATGCAAAGTTATTTTTGAGAAGTACGATATTCCCGTATTTTTGGATGAAAAGAAACAATTAAATCAAAATAATTTAGCACAATATTTGCTAGCTATTTTAGAAATATTTGCGAAAAATTGGTCCTATGAAGCAGTATTTTCCTATATAAAAACAGGATTTTTAAATTTAGAAGATGACGAAATTGCCCTATTAGAAAACTTTTGCAGAAAGTGGGGAATTAAAGGCAATAAGTGGCTAGAAGAATGGAATTACGAAGAAAAAACACCACAAACAGAAGAAAAAATGCAGATAATAGAAACAGCAAGAAAACAAGTGGTAATCCCACTACAAAAATTAAAAGAAGCAATGAGTAAGCAAAAAACGGTAGAAGGTTTTACAAAACAACTTTATTTATTTTTGATAGAAAATGGAATAGATAAACAATTACAAGAAAGAGAAAAAGAATTAGAAAAAGAGGGAAAAATAGAATTAGCCAAAGAGCAAAAAATGGCATGGAATGTCATCATGGAAGTGCTAGACGAAATTGTAATGGTATTAGCGTCAGAGAAGGTTACTTTTCAGCAGTACAGCCAATTATTAAAAACAGGGCTAAAAAATAGCAGTTTAGGAAAAATTCCAGAGGTAATGGATCAAGTTATGGTAGGAGACATAGATAGAACTAGAACCCACACGGTAAAAGCCATTTTTATGATAGGAGTAAATGATGGAGTATTTCCAACCATTTATAAAGAAGAAGGATTTTTTAACGATAACGATAGAGAGTATTTAAAGGCACAAGGTGTAGAACTTGCCAAAGGAACCTTAGAAAGATTGTATGAAGATAATTTTGCCATTTATAAAGCCTTTACGGTAGCAAGTCAAAAAATTTATTTATCCTATCCTTCTACAGATAGTGAAGGGGGAGCACTAAGACCTTCTATGCTAATAGGAAGGATAAAAAAGATATTTCCTAACTTGCAAGAGCAAAGCGATTTATCGGAAAAGCAAAGCAAAATTACTAATCAAAAAGCAAGTTTTGAAACCTTGGTTACTAAATTAGAAGAACTAAAAGAAGGAAAAGAAATAGAAGATATTTGGTTTCAAATTTATAAAGCTTTTGAGGAAGACGAAAAATGGAAAGGTAAGATAGAAGCGGTAAAAAAGGCAATTACCAAAACCAATACACCAGAGCCTATTACAAAGGAAAATTCAGAAAAATTATATGGAAATACATTACATACAAGTGTATCGCGATTAGAGCAGTATCGTTCTTGCCCATTTTCATACTTTTTACAATATGGGCTAAATCTATCAGAAAAAACAGAATTTAAAGTACAAGCAGTAGATACAGGCAGCTTTATGCATGAAGTCATTGATACCTTTTTTGAAACAGTAAGAGAAAATGGTTACCATTATAAAGATTTAGAAGAGCAAGAAGTAAAGGAAATGATAGATACTATTGTAGAAGAAAAACTAGCTAGTCCACGCAACTATATTTTTAGAAGTAATCAAAAATATCAATTATTGGCTATGCGCTTAAAAAGAGTTATTTACACTTCTATGAAATATATCTTACAAAGTTTAAAAAATAGCGATTTTGAAGTATACGGAAATGAGCTAGAATTTAAAAAAGGAAAACAATATCCACCTATAGAGTTAGCTTTAAAAGATGGAAAAAGGGTAGAAATAACAGGAAAAATAGACAGAGTGGATATTGCCAAAACAGAAAAAGGAGATTATATTCGTATTATTGACTATAAATCTTCTGTAAAAAATATAGATTTAAATGAAGTAATGGCAGGTATTCAAATTCAGCTATTAACTTATTTGGATGCTACTTGCAAAGAGGAAAATATGTTGCCAGCAGGTACCTTATATTTTTCTTTGCTAGACCCTATTGTGCAAGCAGAAGGCAGAATAGAGCAGGAAGATTTAAGCAAAGAAATTGCTAAAAGATTTCGTATGCAAGGCTTTATTTTAGCAGATGTAGAAATGGTAAAAAAGATGGATAAAACTTTAGAAAAAGGTGCTTCTACTATCGTGCCAGCTTATTTAGATAAAGATGGAAATTTGAGCATGGCAAAATCAAATGCTGTTACCAAAGAAGAATTTGAGGTATTGCAGAAGTATACGAATAAATTGATTAAGCAAATATCGGAAGAAATTTATGCCGGAAAAATAGCATTAGAGCCATATTATAATAGCAAAAATAAAAAAACACCATGCGAGTACTGTCCTTATAAAGAAATATGCCAATTTGAACCAAAAGAGGAAGGCTGCAGATATCGTTACATTGCAAAAAAAGAAAAGCAAGAAATTATGCAGCAAATGCAAAAAGAGATAGAGAAGGGAAGATAAAAGATGTATGAATTAAAGCAAGTAGGGGAGCGTACGTATTATATAGATTCTCCTACCAGAATGGGAATTTATCAATTAGATAATGGAGAAGTATGTTTAATTGATAGTGGAAATGATAAAGATGCAGGCAAAAAAGTACAAAACATTTTAAGAGAAAATAATTGGACTTTAAATAGGATTATCAATACACATTCTCATGCAGACCATATAGGAGGTAATCGCCTATTGCAAGAAAGAGAAGGTTGCAAAATTTACTGCAGAGGAGTAGATAAAGCTTTAGTAGAACATCCTATTTTAGAGCCTGCCTTTTTATATGGCAGTTATCCTAATCATGAAATACAAAATAAATTTTTACTAGCTAAAGAAAGTAGAGTAGAAGAATTAACCCAAGAAGTACTTCCTGAAGGACTAGAGATGGTAGAATTAAATGGACATTCTTTTTCCATGGTGGGCATTAAAACAAAAGACGATGTGTGGTTTTTGGGAGATAGTGTAGCAAGTCACGATACCATACAAAAACATCATATTACCTTTTTATATAATGTAGAAGAATATTTTCACTCTTTAGATATAGTAGAAAAACTGGAAGGCAAATTATTTATTCCATCTCATATGAGTGCAGTAGAAGATATAAAACCTTATGTACAAGAAAATCGTGAGAAAATGCAAGAAATTATACAAGAAATATTAAATTATGCTGGGGCGCCTTGTACATTCGAAGTTTTATTACAGCACATGTTTCAGTTTTATGGATTGCATATGAATTTTACACAGTATGTCTTGATAGGAAGTACACTAAAAGCTTATTTAACTTATTTATATGAACAAGAAAAACTAGAAGCTATTTTTGAGGATAGTCAGTTACTATGGAAGTCTAAAATGGAAAAGTAGCATAAGAAATTTATGTTGCAATACAGTGAAAGCAAGTGGAAAAATCAGTTAGAAAAATTTCTAACTAGTTTTTGTAAAAGAAGAAAGGATGAAAACATGGAAAAAGATTTATCCAATGAACAAGTTGTACACGTAAAAGAACCGGATGGAATAGAATACTTACAATTTAGAAGACTATTGACATATAAAGAAGTGACGCATTGCTTTACTATGAAAGGAAAAGCAAATATCAACTACATTTCTGCCTTGAAAAATCCCTATTTCCCAAAACTATGTAACCATTTAGGAATAGATAAAGAAAAGTTAGCACAAATAGAAATGCAAGTGCATGGAGATGTGGTAAAAGAAGTAGAAAATTACAAGGAAATTTATACAGATATGGATGGCTTAATTACAAATCAGAAGGGAGTAATCTTAGGACTTCGCTTTGCAGATTGTACACCAATATTTTTCTATGACCCTGTGAAAAAAGTAGTAGGAAATATTCATTCTGGATGGAGAGGAACTGTTAAAAGAATAGGCAAAAAAGGAATTGAGCAAATGCAAAAAATTTATGGGAGCAATCCCAAAGATATTATTTGTTGTATAGGACCTTGCATTAAAGAGTGTCATTTTGAAGTAGAAGATGACGTAAAAAAATTATTTGAAGAAGCTTTTGCTAAAGAGAGCAAGGTATGGAAAGAATGCATTCAAAAGACAGAGATAAAAGAAGGAAAACAAAAATACAAGATAAATACCACAAAATTAATTATAGAAATGTTAGAACAAGCAGGAGTGAAGCCAGAAAATATTGTAGACAGTGGAATTTGTACAGTTTGCCATGCCGACCAAATACATTCCCATAGAGCAGAAAGAGAAAAAGCAGGAAGAAATATGGGGCTAATTGCTTTAAAATAGCATTCCAAGGAAATATAAAAGAGGAGGAGAAAAATGTTAGTACCAGAAAAATTAAAAAAGGGAGATACAATAGCAGTGGTAGCACCTTCCGATTGCATAGAAGAGGAAGATTTGGAAAACATTAACCAATCTATTTTATTAATGGAGGGCTCTGGCTTTTCTATTACTTTTGGAAAATATGCCTTTTCTAATACACTAGGGTACAGTGCTTCTGCCAAAGAAAAGGCAGAAGATATAAACCAAATGTTTTTAAATCCAGAAGTAAAAGCTATTTTCTGGGCTGCTGGTGGATTTAATTCTAATAGTGCATTAGAGTATTTAGATTATGAAACCATAAAGAAGCATCCTAAAATTGTATGCGGCTTTAGTGATGCGACTTCTATTTTAAATATAATCACACAAAAAACAGATTTAGTTACTTTTCACGGACCTACTTTTAAATCTCTTACATCTTGGGCAACTGCCTATGCTTATGAACAAGTAATGAAACGTTTTGTAGAAGGAAAAACATCCTTAAAAGAACCAGAAGATGAGTTTTCTGTCATACAAGAAGGAATTGCGCAAGGAAGCTTAATAGGAGGTAATTTAAGTCTTATAAAGGATTTAGTAGTAGGAAAATATGCAGTAGACTTTCAAGATAAAATATTATTTATAGAAGAATTATCTTTGGAAAGCCCGCCAGCACTTGTAAGCCATCATTTATACCATCTAAAACAAAATGGAGTTTTTGATAAAATAAAAGGAATGTGGATAGGAAATTATGATGGAAGTGTCGCTTTAGAAAAAATTGTATTAGATGTATTGGAAGGAGAATATCATTTTCCGATTATTAAATCGAATAATTTTGGACACACAGAGAAAAAAATGGTAATTCCTATTGGAACAAGAGCAAAAATAGATACTACAAAAGAAGAGAAAATTGGTCTCTTAGAAGATTGTGTAGGATAGAGAAGGAAATATAGCAAGAGGAGAATAGTAAAATGTATAATAATTGGGAAGATTTAGAAAAAAGCATTATAGGATGCAGAAAATGTAAATTATGCCAAAATAGAAAAAATATTGTGTTTGGAACGGGAAACAAACAAGCAGATGTCATGTTTATTGGAGAAGGACCGGGTGCAGACGAGGATAGCCAGGGAATTCCTTTTGTTGGGAAAGCAGGAAAATTAATGGATAAAGCATTTCAAGGAATTGGTATTCCAAGAGAAGAGGTATATATTGCCAATATCGTAAAATGCAGACCTCCTTCTAATCGTGTGCCAGAAGCGGACGAGGCACAAGCTTGCTTAGATTATTTGCGTAATCAAGTTATTTTAGTAAAGCCTAAAATTATTGTTCTATTGGGAAGTACCGCATTAAAAAATATCTTAGGAAAAGACTATGGTATCACCAATAGTAGAGGAAAATGGATAGAATTTAGAGGAATATCTTACATGCCTACTTGGCATCCTGCAGCACTATTAAGAGACGAAACAAAGAAAATAGACTTTTGGAAAGATTTAAAAGAAGTGAAAAGGCGAATGGATGTATTATAATAGATAGTCAAATTTGTTGACAAAGATGGAAAGTGTGAGTACAATTACAAGTAAAAGGAGACGAAAAAATGAACCAAGAAATACAAGAAAAAGCAAATTATTGTTTAAATTGTAAAACAAAACCATGTCAAAAGGGATGTCCTTTGGAAAATGATATTCCTTTCTTTATTGATTGTATCAAAAAGGGAGAATATAAAGAGGCATACCAGATATTGTCTAAAACTTCTATATTACAACCAATTTGTGGTAGAATTTGTCCTCATGAAAGCCAATGTCAAGGTTCTTGCATAAGAGGAATAAAAGGAGAGCCTACTAGTATTGGAGAATTGGAAGCATTTGTGGCAGATATCGCTTTAGAAAAAGGATATGCTTTTTCCGATGAAAAAGTAGAGAAAAAGAACAAAAAAGTGGCTGTTGTAGGAGGAGGTCCAGCAGGACTTACTTGTGCAGGATTTTTAGCAAGAATGGGTTATGAAGTAAGCATCTATGAAAAATACAATTACTTAGGAGGCATTATACAACATGGTATACCAACTTTTCGTTTAGATAGAGAAGTTGTAGAAAAAACAATCCAGAAAATTTTAGATTTAGGCGTGCAAGTATATTATGGAAAAGAATTAGGAAAGAACCTAATGCTAGAGCAATTAAAGAAAGAATATAATGCTATCTTCTTGGGAGTAGGAGCCAATGTGTCTAGTAAAATGGGAATAGAAGGAGAGAACTTGCAAGGGGTTTATGGAGGAAACGAATTATTAGAATATCAGCTTCATCCAGACTATGCCGGCAAAAAGGTAGCAGTAATTGGTGGCGGAAATGTAGCCATGGATTGTGCAAGAACCATTAAGCGATTAGGGGCTAAGGAAGTAGTGGTTATTTACAGAAGAGCAGAAGAACAAATGCCAGCAGAAAGAAAAGAAATACAAGAAGCAAAAGAAGAAGGCGTAGAATTTTTATTTTTGCACAATATTGTAAAAATTTTGCCAGATAATAAAGGAGAAAAAGTAAATAAAATAGAATGTATTGAGACTAAATTAGTGCAAAAAGAAGGAGATACAAGACCAAGCCCTGTAGATATAGAAGGAAGTAACGAAATCATAGATATGGATTATGTGGTGATGGCAATTGGATCTAAGCCAGAAGAAAAAATCATGCAAACATTACCTGTAGAAAAAAGCAAAAAGGGATATATTACGGTAGACGAAAATTATCAAACAACAGAAGAAGGAATTTTTGCAGGAGGAGACATTATTGGGCAAAAAGCAACAGTAGCATGGGCAGCAAGGGCAGGCAGAAAAGCAGCAGAAGCAATTCATGAGTACTTATCATAGGTGTATAAAAAATATAGCAAAGAAAAATTCTTGCTATATTTTTTCGTTTTCTGTTTCTCTACCCTTCCATAGAGCGCTGCATTTTTGCCAAAGGATAGAAAAGAAATTTCTCTTATAAGGAACCAAATTAGCAGTAGTTCCAGTCAACTCAGCTTCTTTTTCTTCGAGTTTTGCCATAGCATTAATATAAAAGGTATTAAAGAAAGTATCATCTTGCAGTGTTCCGATATAGTCTTTATAACCATAAAGTTGTTTCCTAAAAGTCTCTATTTCATAAACAGAACGAATATTTTCCAAATAATGTTCAAAATAAGAAGATAAGATTAATTTCTGTGTAGCAATATACGTATCTGTTATTTTTTTCTTAGAAGAACCAATGCCATAAGCATATTTTACAATTTGTTTTTCAGAAAGAGAATCATCTTTCACCTTGTTAGAATATTGTACAATTTTTTCTTCTGCATATAAAATTTTATCAAAATTATCTTGTATAGTATAAAAATTTCTTTCCCCTAATAGGTAAATCAATTTTGCTTTTAATTTGTCATTGCTCCCCAATGTACTATCTACTAAAAGTGGCTCCCCTACAAGATAAACAATTTGAGACATTAAATTACAAAGCAATGGATAACAATTAGGGCTACTGCTAGAAAAAGTAATGCCATAATATTTTACAGTTTCTACTTCGTTTTTTAATGCTTTAGAAGCTAAATATTGCACAGCAGCTTCGTTTAAACCCATTCCATAAACCTTAAAATTTGTAAAATCACATAAACCTAAACGATATAATACATTCTTTTTATCTTTTAATTCCTGCAAATGATGAATAAACTCATGAACCGCATAAGTTTGCATTTCTTCTATGGATAATCCTTCTCTAAAATAAATAGAAGAATTTTTATAAAAATAATTTGCCTCTGCCATGCCATCTGGCATAGTAGCAATGTACATAGGAATGCGAGAAATTTTAATAAATAAATCATTATATTTTAAGCCATAAAAAAGAAAAGTAGAAGAAAGACGCTCTGCTACAAATTTAGCAATAAGAGTGACAGATAAGGTATCTACTTCTTTTATGACTTGAATTCCATCTTTTTTTAAATCTTTTTCTATACTCATAAAGTATCTTCTCCTTAGTACAACTGTCCATTTATACATCTCTATTATAGCGCAAAGAAGTACAAGAAAGAATAACAAAAACATTAAAGTTGTATTACAGTTTTGTGACATGTCCATTTAAGTCAGGGTTAAATGGGACATTTTAAGAATAATGCCTGAAAAACATTGCTAAAAAAATGCCACTTTGATATAATGCAAGTAGCATGAAGAGAAAGACAAGTACATATATAGATAGAGGATGGAAGTAAGAATATATTTTGGTCCACGTCTAATAAGGAGGAATGAGAAGAAAAATGGAAGAAAAAATGAATTGCATGGATAAGAAGGTAAGAGAAGAAACCAAAGAAATTTTAGAAAAATATCCACCAGAAAAGGATAGACTCATTGGAATATTAAATGATGTACAAGAAAAATATGGATATATTCCTAAACAGGCACAACTAACAATATCAGAACATTTAAATATACCTATGGCAGAAATTTATGGAGTTATCACATTTTATTCTCGTTTTACATTGCAACCAAAGGGAAAATACAACATATCTATTTGCTTGGGCACAGCTTGTTTTGTGAAAGGTTCCCAAAGTTTACTAGATAGAGCCAAAGAAAGATTAGGAATAGAATCAGGGGAAGTAACACCAGATGGAAAATTTTCTATAGACGAGGTACGTTGTGTAGGAGCTTGCGGATTAGCACCAGTATTTATGGTAAATGAAGAAGTATATGGAAAAGCAACTGTAAAGCAACTAGACGAAGTGATAGATAAGTATCAAAAAGAAAATTAAGAAATGTGAACGCATGCCAAAAGTCCAGACCTTTTTTGCTAGAAGTTCACAATGAGAGGAGTAAAAATGGGTAAGAAATCAATACAAGAAATAGAAGGAATAAGAAATAGAAAAAGGCAAGAATTAGAATTGCGTGTAAATACAAAAGCAGATACGAGAGAAAAACATATTTTAGTATGCCATGGTACTGGTTGTACTTCTTCTAAGTCGCCAAAGATTATAGAGAATTTTAGAAAAATTTTAGAAGAGAAAAAAATAGAAAATGTACGTGTTATTCAAACAGGGTGTTTTGGTCTTTGTGCCAAGGGACCTATTGTGATTATTAGACCAGAGGATACTTTCTATGCACAAGTAAAGCCAGAAGATTGTGAAGAAATTATTCAAAGCCATATTGTAGAGGGAAAAACGGTAGAGAGATTGCTTTGCAAAGATATTGACGGCACTATTGTGAATAGGTTAGATGAATTAAATTTTTACAAAAAACAGAAGAGAATTGCTCTAAAAAATTGTGGAGTAATTGATCCAGAAAATATAGACGAATATATTGCATTTGACGGATATAAAGCACTTTATCAAGTATTAACAACTATGTCACAAGATGAAGTGATAGACGAAATCAGCAAGTCTGGTTTAAGAGGACGTGGAGGAGCAGGTTTCCCGACAGGCAAGAAGTGGTCTTTTGCCAAACAAAATGAAGCGGACCAAAAGTATGTTATTTGTAATGCAGATGAAGGGGATCCAGGAGCTTTTATGGATAGGAGTATTTTGGAAGGAGACCCTCATAGCGTACTAGAGGCAATGGCAATTGCGGGCTATAGTATCGGTGCAACACAAGGATATATTTACGTAAGAGCAGAATACCCTATTGCAGTGCAAAGATTAAAAGTGGCGATAGATCAAGCAAGAGACTACGGATTATTAGGAAAAGATATTTTAGGAACTGGATTTGATTTTGACATTGATATTCGTTTAGGTGCGGGAGCTTTTGTATGTGGAGAGGAAACTGCTTTATTAGAGTCTATAGAAGGTAGACGCGGTCAGCCAAGAGTAAAGCCACCATACCCAGCTAATAAAGGTCTTTTTGGAAAACCAACCATTATTAATAACGTAGAAACCCTTGCCAATGTAACTAGAATTATTTTAAATGGAGCAGAATGGTATGCTTCTATTGGTACAGAAAAATCAAAAGGAACGAAGGTATTTGCTTTAGGAGGAAATGTAAACAACGTAGGATTAGTAGAAGTACCAATGGGAACCACTTTAAGAGAGATTGTATTTGATATAGGTGGAGGAATTCCAAATGGTAGAAAATTTAAAGCAGCTCAAACCGGAGGACCATCTGGAGGATGTATACCAGCAGAACATTTAGATACGCCAATCGATTATGAATCTTTAACAGAGATTGGCTCTATGATGGGATCTGGAGGATTAATTGTAATGGACGAAACCAAATGTATGGTAGACATTGCAAGATTTTATTTAGATTTTACAGTAAGTGAGAGCTGTGGTAAATGTACACCATGTAGAATTGGAACGAAAAGAATGTTGGAAATATTAGAGAGAATGTGTGAACGGAAAAGCAGAGCCAGACGATTTAAACAAATTAGAAAGATTAGCCAATAATATAAAGAAATCCGCTATTTGTGGATTAGGACAAACAGCGCCAAATCCAGTACTTAGTACTTTGAAATATTTTAGAGAGGAATATGTAGAGCACGTATCCTATAACAAATGCCGAGCAGGTTATTGTAGAGCTTTATGCAATTTAGTCATCAATCCAGAAAAATGTAGAGGTTGTGGAATTTGCAAAAGAAATTGCCCAGTAGGAGCGATTAGTGGAGAAGTAAAAATGCCACATGAGATTAATCAAAAAATTTGTATAAAATGTGGTACTTGTGCAGATAAATGTCCATTCCATGCCATTGAGAAGCAAACTATATAGAATAGAACTAAAAAATGGTAAGGATTAACTTGTAAAAAGAAAGGATTGTGAAAAAATGGTAAAATTAGTAATTGATAATAAACCAGTAGAAGTGGAAGAAGGAACTACGATATTAGAGGCTGCTAGGCAAAACGGAATTGATATTCCAACATTATGTTTTTTAAAAGACATTAACGAAGTAGGAGATTGCAGAATGTGTATTGTAGAAGTAGAAGGAAGAAAAGGTTTTGCTACTTCTTGCATTCAAACGGTAGAGGAAGGAATGGTAGTAAAAACACATTCGCCAGAAATATTAGAAGCTAGAAAAACAATATTAGACTTAATCTTATCCAATCACCATAAAGATTGTTTAACTTGTAGCCGTTCTGGAAACTGCGAATTGCAAGCGCTTTCTATTAAATTTAATGTACAAAAAGTAGAATACGAAGGAGAAATGAGTAAACACAAAATAGATGATAAATCACCAGCTATCGTAAGGGATTTTAATAAATGTATCTTGTGTAGAAGATGTGTAGCTACTTGTAAAAATGTACAGGGAATAGGGGCAATAGATTGCATAGAAAGAGGATTTTCTTCTTGTATCTCTACTACCTATGACCATAGCTTAAATGATGTAGATTGTACTTTCTGTGGACAATGTATTGAAAGTTGCCCAACAGGAGCATTAAGAGAAAAAGAATATATTGATGAAGTGTGGGAAAAATTAAAAGATGAGTCTACTTATGTAGTAGTACAAACAGCACCAGCAGTAAGAGTGGCATTAGGAGAAGAATTTGGATATTCAATAGGAACCAATGTAAAAGGCAAAATGGTAACAGCACTAAAAAATATGGGCTTTGATAAAGTATTTGATACCAATACGGGTGCAGACTTTACCATTATGGAAGAAGCCAATGAGTTTGTAGAAAGAGTAAAAAATAAAGGAACACTTCCTATGATTACTTCTTGTAGCCCAGGTTGGGTACGCTTTGCAGAAAAAAATTATCCAGAGTTACTAGACCATTTATCTACTTGTAAATCACCACATCAAATGTTTGGAGCAATTATCAAGTCCTATTTAGCACAAAAAGAAGGAATAGCACCACACAAAATATGTACAGTATCGGTTATGCCATGTATTGCCAAAAAATATGAAGCTTCACGAGAAGAAATGGAAGTGGATGGCAATCGTGATGTAGATTATGTGATTACAACAAGGGAATTATCTAGAATGATTAGACAGGCAAATATCAGCTTTAGAGAATTAGAAGATAGCGATTTTGACGACCCAATGGGAGAAGCAACAGGTGCAGGTGCTATATTTGGAACAACAGGAGGTGTTATGGAAGCAGCTTTAAGAACAGCGGCAGATACCTTAGAAGGTAAAAATTTAGAAAAGTTAGAATATACACAAGTAAGAGGAGAAAAAGGCATTAAAAGAGCAGAGCTAACCCTAGGAGGCATGCCAATAAAAGTGGTAGTAGCCAGCGGATTAAGTAATGCAAGAAAAATTATGGAAGAAATCAAAAATGGAACAGCAGACTATCAATTTGTAGAAATTATGGCATGCCCAGGTGGATGTGTTATGGGAGGAGGTCAGCCAATTAAAAGCTCTAAAATACGTTCTGCGGTAGATGTTAGAAAATTAAGAGCAGATAGCTTATATAGTATAGATGAAGCAAGTACCATACGTAAATCCCATGAAAATCCAGCTTTGCAAAAAATATATCAAGAATTTTTTGGAAAAGCAGGAAGCGAAAAAGCACATAAATATTTACATACCCACTATACGGCAAAAGAAAAATACGAAATTTAGAAAAAATTTGAAATATAAATGTAAAAAAACAAGACTGTTTGACAGATGTTCACATTGGAATAGTATAAAAATAGGGGAAATAGGAAAAAATAAGGAAGAAAGGAGAAGAGAAAATATGAGTATTAAAAAAGGAAAAATTGTATTAGTAGGAACAGGTTTTGTAGGAATGAGCATGGCATATTCTATGCTAAATAGAGGAGGCATTAATGAACTTGTTTTAGTAGATATAGACAAAGATAAAACAATAGGAGAAGAAATGGATTTATCCCATGGACTTCCTTTTGCTCCACAAAAAATGACAATCAAAGCAGGAGATTATGCAGATTGCAAAGATGCAGAGATTGTAGTAATAACTGCAGGGGTAGCACAAAAACAAGGAGGGCAAACTAGATTAGAACTTGCTGAGGTAAATGCAAAAATTATGAAGCAAATTACACAAAGTATTATGGCAAGTGGATTTAATGGAATTATTATCGTGGCAAGTAACCCTGTAGATTTAATGACCTATGTGGTAGCAAAAGTATCAGGGCTTCCTAAAAATAGAGTATTTGGTTCTGGAACAGTTTTAGATACAGCAAGATTACGTTACTTACTAGCAGATTATTTCAAGGTATCTAGTAAAAACGTGCACGCATACATTTTAGGAGAGCATGGGGATTCTTCCTTTGTGCCATGGAAACATACCTATGTAGGATGTAAAAAAATTGTAGATATTATGAAAGATAATGGACATCCAATGGAAGATTTGCAAAAGATACATGAAGGAGTGGTGAGTGCTGCTTATGAAATTATAGAGAAGAAAAAAGCCACTTATTATGGCATAGGAATGGCACTAAATCGTCTTACAAGAGCTATTTTAGATGATGAAAATGCAGTTCTTACTGTTTCTACTTATTTGGAAAATGGAAAATATGGACAAGATGATATTTACATTGGTGTGCCAGCAATTATCAACAAGAATGGTGTAAGAGAATTATTAGAATTAGATTTAGACGAAAGAGAACAAGCAAAATTAGATGAAAGTTGCAGAATTATTAAGGAAATGAGAGAAAATTCGATTGATAAATTGATAGGTGACTAATGGAAAAATTTTGAAAAAATGATTGACAGCGAATATAAAAAATGGTATACTAATAATAGCTAAAAAGAAAGCTGGTCATTGGAATAGCATTAGATATGTGTGTGGAGACACATATCTTTTTTATGCATAAAAACAGAGCAGGTGGAGAACTGCTCTGAACTGAAAATCAGTTTTTATTTGTGTTATTTTTATATGTATTCAATTCTTCTTCCAATTGTTCAATCTTCTGAAGTAGAATCCATATAAGCATGAAGCTTGTCATTGGTAAATAGCACCTCCTTCCCTTAAGGATTTTCCTTTAAGAAAAAGGATAGTTACATTATACAATATTTTCCAATGAATTACAATTATCTAACAACAATATTATAAATTTTATTTTTTACATAAATTTCTTTCACAATAGTTTTATCTTGTAATAAAGCAGTTACTGTTTCGTTGTTATGTACAATCTCTTTGGCAGTAGATTCTTCTGCATCCATAGGCACTTTAACAGTAGCTTTTAATTTTCCATTGAATTGAACAGGAAGTTCTATTTCATCATCTATGGTTTTAGCTTCGTCATAAGTAGGCCATGGAGTTTCAGCAATTGTTTTGCTTTCACCTAATTTTTCGTTTAACTCTTCTGTCATATGAGGAGCAAAAGGATTTAGTAATTGTAAAAATGTTTTAAACTCTGCTTTATTAATTCTTTTTGCTTTGTAGAATTCGTTTACCATCGTCATGAACGTAGAAACTGCAGTATTAAATTTCATTTCTTCAATATCAGAAGAAACTTTTTTGATAGCTTTATGCATCATTTTCTCAAATTTTGGAGAATAGCTATCTCCTTCTACTAAAAATTCTTGCATGTTCCAAACTCTATCTAAGAATTTACCACAACCACGAATACTTTCCATAGACCATGGAGCTGTTTGGTCAAATGGTCCCATAAACATTTCATATACTCTAAAGGTATCAGCACCGAATTCTCTTACAATGTCATCTGGGTTAATAACATTTCCTTTTGATTTCGACATTTTTTCTCCATTAGCACCTAAGATCATACCATGAGAAGTACGTTTTTGATAAGGTTCTTTTGTAGGAACAACGCCAATATCATATAAGAATTTGTGCCAGAAACGAGAGTATAGTAAGTGAAGTGTAGTATGTTCCATACCACCATTATACCAATCTACTGGACTCCAATAGTCAAGTGCTTCTTTAGAAGCAAGAGCTTTATCGTTGTGTGGATCCATATAACGTAAGAAATACCAAGAAGAACCAGCCCATTGAGGCATTGTATCTGTCTCTCTTTTAGCTTTTCCACCACAATGAGGACAAGTAGTATTTACCCATTCAGTGTGCTTTGCAAGAGGAGATTCGCCGTTTTCGCCAGGTTCATAATCCTCAATGTCAGGTAGTGTTAAAGGTAATTCTTCTTCTGGAAGAGGAACCCATCCGCATTTTTCACAATATACCATTGGAATTGGTTCACCCCAATAACGTTGTCTTGAAAATACCCAATCACGAAGTTTATAATTTACCTTTTTCACACCAATATGATTTTCCTCTAAATAGGAGATCATTTTTTTCTTAGCTTCTTCTACAGATAAATCATTTAAAAATCCAGAATTGATTAAGATTCCAGTTTCTACATCGGTAAAAGCTTCTTTATCTAAATCACAAACTACATCATCAGAAAAACCTTTAATAACTTGTTTCATAGAGATATCAAATTTTTTTGCAAATTCATAATCTCTTGTATCATGTGCAGGTACAGCCATAATAGCACCAGTACCATAAGTAATTAATACATAGTCAGAAACCCAAACTGGAATTTCTTCCTTAGTAATTGGATTTATTGCCATAATTCCTCTAATTGGTACACCTGTTTTTTCCTTATTTAATTCTGACCTTTCAAAATCAGATTTTAAAGATGCTTTTCTTTGATATTCCTTTATTTCATCCATGTTAGTAATTTTATCTGCTAATTTTTCAATCATAGGATGTTCTGGTGCAACAACCATATAGGTAACGCCAAATAAAGTATCTGGTCTTGTTGTATAAACAACTAAATTTTCATCAGAATTTGCAATAGGGAAAGTTACCTCAGCACCTTCACTACGACCAATCCAATTTTTTTGCTGAATTTTAATTTTTTCTAAGTAATCTACGTCATCTAAATCGTCAATTAATCTTTGTGCATATTCTGTAATTTTAAGCATCCATTGACTTTTTTCTTTTTGTACAACTGGACTACCACATCTTTCACAAACACCATTAACTACTTCTTCATTGGCAAGTCCTACTTTACAACCAGTACAAAAATTAATAGGCATAGTTGTTTTATAAGCTAGTCCATGTTTAAATAATTGAATAAAAATCCATTGTGTCCATTTATAATATTCTGGATCTGTGGTGTTTACAACCCTAGACCAGTCAAAAGAAAATCCTAACGCTTTTAATTGCTCTGTAAAATGAGCAATATTTTTTTCCGTAGTAATTCTAGGATGAACATGATTTTTAATTGCATAGTTTTCAGCTGGAAGTCCGAAAGCATCAAATCCAATTGGATACAGTACATTATATCCCTGCATTCTTCTTTTTCTAGCAATGATATCTAATGCTGTGTAACTTCTAGGATGTCCTACATGGAGCCCTTGTCCAGAAGGATATGGAAATTCAATTAAACCATACCATTTTTCCTTTGAGTAATCATTGCTGGCATTGAAAGTACCTTCACTGTACCATTTGTTTTGCCATTTCTTTTCCACTTCTGTAAAATTGTAAGCCATTTTTATCATCCTTTCTTTTTTCTTTGTTTTCCAAAAATAGGATAAACATAGCGTTATTATACTACAAGAAAGCAAAAAAAGAAAGAGAAAAAGGAAAGAAAATAAAAAACTTGCTTATCTACCTAATTTATGATACTATACAATATGTAACTTTACATAGTGTAAATTAGGAGGAAGCAGAATGAAAAATGAAATGATAACTAGTTACACATTGGATACTCGGAAAGAGCTGGATGAACCACTTCATGAGTATTTCATCTGTAATTGTGTAACATGCGATAGGCATGAACACAAATTATTAAAGGATGCAGGAACGAGTAAAAGGCAGCTAGAAAATGGAAGATGGAGCAAAGAAACAAGTTGCGATGTTTTTGAAATAACTTGTTCGTTGGATAGAGAGCAGAAAGGTTACGTTTTCAGTATTTACGAAAGGCTAGAGCCAGCTTTTTGCCCAATGCATCCGAATAATCAAGTATATGAAAGAAAAGCAATGGCAAGGAAAGAAAAAACTAGTTTGGTGAAAAGATTTTTTCCATTTTTCAAAGCTTAAAATGAAAAAGCAGGATTAGGGTATATATGATATCTGTAATAAACTCTAATCCTGCTTTTTCTATTACATTGGGAGATATACAGAAGAGAAAGAACAATGAACAATGAAAAAAAGATTGAAAATTATGTAAAATAGTAGTATAATATACAGCATGCGGATATATTTCCAAGTATTTGATATATATTTTAGCAATTTTTAATTTGCAAAATATAGAATGGAAATATCAATATGCATGAAACCCAGTAAACAAACAACGAAAGGAGAAACAAAATGGAAAAGTTTTGGGTAAAAGTTAATTTACAGGAAGGAGAAACTGCAGGAAAGTTAACAAAAGCCATTTTTCAAGATTCTTGTGAAGAAAACAAGATTATTAAGGCGCGGAAAAAAGAAAATGAGCTGGAAGTGTATTTTCAAGAACCGCCTATGTCTATTATTGAGACAATAAGTGAATACAGGAATTTCGAATTAGTGTACGAAAAGAACGTGGAGAAAGAAGAAAAAACAAGTCAGGAAGAAAAAGGTGTACGTATACAAAAAGTAAACAGAAAAAAAGTCAGAGCAAAGTCAATCGATATAAATCCTAAGATAAAAGAAATTGCTAAGAAAGCAACATCTTTTTCAGAATTTGCTATTCTGTTAGTGGAGGGTTCGGAATTAAGCAACACTCAAAAATCTGCGTTTGAAGCAATGGTAGTACAGGCAGCAGAAATGAAAGATCTTACATGGGAAAAACTTGAAAAGTCGTTGCAGGAAAGGAACATTGTTTATAATTCACAAAGTAGAAGGCAGATTTCTAATGCATTAAAAAAATATGATACTACAGTGATGCCTTTTTTGAAAACGGTTGGAAACTATCAGAAGTATTTTAAGCAGGTGAAAGAAAATACAAGAGTACTGACAATACCAGTAACGGAAAGGCTCAAAAAAGCTTTTGTAAATCTGGATAGAACGCAATCTGTGGAGGAAAGAGTTCAAGCCATATTTAATGCGATGGGATTGGAAGGAAAAACAGCAGAAGAAAGAAAGCAGATAATAGAATTTGCAACCGAAACGGTAAAAAAGAACAATATGGCAGAAGATGAACTCCTGACAACGACTAATATTCAGAGGGTGGCTTTTTCTAATTTCTTAAATGAATATGTTTCCAAAAATGGAGGAAAAGAAAAGGTAAAAGCGTTAGATTTTTTGAAAGAATTACAAAAAGTAATTATGCGAGCAGATGAACTGTAAATAGGCATATTGATAATCAGGAGAAAATCTACTGGATGTATCTGGTAGATTTTCTCTAAATCAAATTTTAGTAAACAAAAAATATTGATTCTAAAAAATAAGGGATGGGAAAATTATGAAATATGAAAAAGAAAAAATAAAAGAAATTATAAAAGCAGGTTATGACTTAGAGTTAATATCTTTTGAGTTAGATATACCAATAGAGGAACTAAATGTACTTGCAAGAGAATTAAAAGAAAACAAAAAAGTAAAAACGTATAGTGCTCAAGAGATTATTGATAGAAAAAATAAAGAATGTCATGCTAAGATGGAAAAAATGAGAGAAAAATATAATCAATTGTATTCTAAGAGAAAAGTGGCGAATCAAAAAGCAATAGGGCGAGTGGCAACGAAGGAACAATTAGCAAGCATTCAATCTGCCATTACTACTATTCAATGGATTATGAGTAAAATTGATAATCAAGATAGAAAAGAAAAAATGAAAAGTGCACAATGGATAATAAGAGAATTAGATAAAATAAAGGATTATCCATTAACAATAGAACAAGCAGAACAAATATATTATCTGATACATACGAAAGAATCTAAAAGACTAGGAACTGCACCAGGTGATAGAATAGATGAGGTATTTTATAGAGGAGAAAAGTTGCTTGTAAAAAGACTAGCACAGGCAATTGATATGGCACAATCTCAAACGGAAGATATAGAGGAACTAAGAAACTTGGAGAAGAAGTTAAAAGCAGAAATGTTACAAAAAAATCAAGTATATGTAGGAGCAGTTCAAACTAGAATACGAAATAAAATTTATACAATTCAGCAAAAGGCTGCAATAGATAGAATTCGAAATGGTGTGCCCGAAACAGTAGAGGGAATAGTGAAAAAATTAGCAAGTGGAAAATTAGAGATTCAAGAAGCCGAAAAAATGGTGGAACAAGAAGTACAAAAAAGAATAAAAGATGCACCTCAAAATAATTTTGCACTAACGCCAGAAGAACAAAAAAGGCAAGTATTCATGCAAATAAAAAAAATATTGATAGAGAATGCACAGCAATATCCAATACAAGATGAAAAAGTGGTTATTCAGCAGATACAAGCATTATGTGGAGATACTACAGAACAGGCAACAAATACCGTAATAAGAAGTTTTATAGTAAGGAAAAATTTTAAAAGAGCAAAAGAAATGTATCAAAGTCTGTACCATACAGAAAGTTCTCCAAATGCAATTGCTTTGAAAAACGAAATTAGAAATGCAGAAATTAGTAATATGGTATTAAAAGGATTGAAAACAGATGTTACAATGGAAGAAGAAAGACGATGTGTAGAATTGATACAAAAAATGGAAGAGAAAAAAATAAAATTAAGTACGATATCATTAGGGAAAAGTCAAGATGGACAAAAAAATATTACCTTAGGAGACATCTGGGGTGAGGAAAGGGAAAGAAAAAGATAAAAATTCCCTTGTAAAAAAGAGAAAAATATGCTATTTTAATATTAGAAAAAAAGAAAGGTTAAAAATGGTGAAGAAATGAGAATACAGCTTGTAGAAAGAATAAAATATCAGGAAATCCTATTGTAAGAGGAGTCTATTTTTCACGATTTTTAATTAAGGAACAAGATTCTTTCTTTAAATGGGATTAAAGGAGGAATTTTTTTATGGAAAAAATAATAGGAAGAAATATAGAAAAATCTTTTGGGGATAGATTATTATTTTCTATTCCAGAATTAAAAATAGAAGAGAATGAAAAAGTAGGAATTGTAGGCAATAATGGAACAGGTAAAACCACTTTCTTAAACATCATAGCAGGAAAAGAGAGTGTAGACAAGGGAAAAATAGAGGTAAATGGTAGTGTTAGCTATATGAAACAGTTTGATACAGTGTCAACATCCTATTTAAGCGGTGGAGAAAAAACAAATCAAAGATTGTATGAAACTTTGAGACAAAATGCTTCTATTTTAATATTAGATGAACCTACCAATCACTTAGATATACAAAAAATAAAATTATTAGAAGAGAGACTAAAAAAATACAAAGGAACACTTCTTATCGTATCTCATGATAGAAAACTATTGGATGCTATTTGTACATCCATATTAGAAATAGATAGCCAGCAAATCAAAAAATATAAAGGGAATTATACGGCTTATCAGACACAAAAACAGGAAGAAATTTTAAGAAAACAAAGGGAATATGAGCAATATATAGAAGAAAGAAATAGACTAGAAAGAAGCATCAAAGAAGCTAAAAATAGTGCTAGTAAAGTCAAAAAAGCACCTAGTAGAATGGGAAACTCTGAAGCAAGACTTCATAAAAGAGCAGCAGAAGAGAAAAAAGAAAAAGTAGAAGGACATAGCAAAGCTCTAGAGACGAGACTTGAGAAATTAGAGAAGAAAGAGAAAGTGGTAGAATTACCCCCTATCATTATGAAGATGCCTAAAGAAGGAGAATGCAAAAGTAAATATCTGATTACAGCAGACCATATTACAGTATCTTTTGGGCAAAAAATTATTTTAGAGGATGTTTCTTTTCAAGTAGAAAATAAAGAAAAATTGGCATTTGTAGGAGCAAATGGAACGGGAAAAACTACTCTTTTTCGCATGATAAAAGAAAAAGCAAAAAAAATAAAAATAAGTCCACAAGTAAGACTAGGGTATTATAGTCAAGAATTGGATGGATTGCAAATACAAAAAACAATTTTGCAAAATGCACTAGAAGATTCTATTCAAAATGAAATCACGGTTAGAAATGTTTTAGCAAGATTACTATTTCAAGGGGATAGCGTGCATAAAAAAGTAGAAGAGTTAAGTGGAGGAGAAAAAGCAAAAGTAGCCATTGCTAAATTATTAGTTTCCGATAGTAATGTATTATTACTAGATGAACCTACTAACTTTTTAGATATTCCGTCTCTAGAAGCATTGGAGAATTTAGTACAAAGTTTTCATGGAACAGTTGTGTTTTCCACACATGATAGACAATTTGTGGAAAAAATAGCAACAAGAGTTTATGAGATAGAAGATAAAAAAATAAGGGAAGGCGGAAAAGAAGAAAAAATACAACAGAAAAAGAAGAATGAAAATGAACTATTATTACTAAAAATGAAAATGGCAGAGATAAATTCCAAAATAGCATTGGAAAAGAATGTAAAAGTAAAGAAGGACTTGGAAGCACAATACCTAGCATTGGAAGAGGAATATGGACAGTAATAACGAATAAAAAAGAATAAATCAAAAAACATAGCAAAAACAAGAAAAAAGTGCTATGTTTTTTCTTGTTAAAAATATTTTTTCGCACAAATATGATAGAATATAGGTGAAAAAATACAA
>CALXBX010000055.1 GCA_944386655.1 uncultured Clostridia bacterium
TATTCATAATTTTTATATTCTATTATTTTAAAGTTTTTTGTTAGAGGATACTTATTTATTATTCTTATTTTTTGGTTTTGTATGCTAACGGTTTTTCATTATGACCATGCGCCAGCATTTAGTACTACTTTTAGCAATTGAAAAAATTTTATAATGTAATGTTATCTCTATTGGTTTGCTTTACTATATCTTGCAATATCAAGCATTCTCCTGTTAGTTTAATTTTACAACCCTCATTTGTTGCAGCATTGTAAAAAATATTAAAATAATCATTTTCTTCGATTTCTGTTATTTCAGCTCCTGAAATATTAGCATTTATTATTATAGTTCCATTTAAACTAGAACATCCATAGAACGTTCTGTTCATATTTATAACACTACTAGGTATAGTTGGCACTGTTTCTAATTTACTACAGCCATAAAAAGTAGAAGACATATTAGTTACACCATCTGGTATTTCTATTGGTGCTAAAATTAAATTTGTGCAATCTGCAAAAGTGGATGCCATAGTCGTTACATTAACAGGAATATTAGGTGCATTCTCTAAACTACTGCAACCATCAAATGTATTATTCATATTAGTAACGCTGTTTGGAATATTAAAATTTACATTTAATTTACTACAACCAAAAAAAGTACATACCATATTTATCAATTCATCTGGTAAGACAGAAATTGACTCTAAATTTGAGCATCCTCTAAATGTAAATTTCATACTTTTTACTGTATTTGGTAATTTGTTTATCTCTATCAAGTCAGTACAATTAAAAAATAGCCAATCTAAATTTGTAACTGGTTTCCATGTTTTTCCGCTGTCATCGCTTATATATTGTGGGATAACAATATTATCAAAATTTGTTCCATTATATCCTTTAGAAGCACTTGCAGATGATGATGTTGCTAGTGATGCACTATCATTTAATCCATATCCATTAGTTACATCATCAAAATTATATTCCCACAAATCCATATTAACAGCTCTACCATCAGTTCCAACACCTATTGCAGTACTTGTTTTTTGGTCTGGATGTTTTTGTGCATTAGCCAATACTGTATCCCAATCTATCCCTGCATATTCATTTATTTGATCTTCATAACTATTTAAAATATTTTGTTCTTCCTTTTGAGTCTGTTCTGTTTTATTCTTTGCTTCCTGTGCTCTTGTAAGTATTCCGTTGTTTCCTGTAAGTGTGGCAATTGTTATTCCTGCTAGTATTAGTAAAACAATCATAGTTACGACAAGCGCTATTAGAGTAATACCTGTTTGTTTTTTTACAATATTTTTCATGTTCTCTTCTCCTCCTATTTTTCTTATGTTTTCCAAATTTCTCTTAACTTATTCACTTTTTCAATTTTTAATTTATGTTAATAAGTTATTATAATTATATTTTATATCTTACCATACTTTTAAATATTGTACAGTGAGTATCATTCACGGTTGCGAGCCAATTTTCGTTTTTCCCAAATGCACTTTAAAGACTGTCCCCAAAGTGCATTCCTACGTTTCACCTGAATGTACTATTCATAATCTTCTATGGTTGCATTTAATTCTTCTTTTCCTACTACTTTAATTCCTTCTTCTAATCTTAATATATCTGTTTCTGGCAAATAGTTGGTAACAATTCCTGTCATCTCTTTTAATGTTTCTGTTCCGTCTTCTCCTACTTGATAAATAGCTATATATCCATCTTTTTCTCTTATCATATAATGTTCTGGACATATACCTTGTTGCTCACAATACAGTGTGATTTCTTGATTTGTAAATTCTCCTATATCCCAATCTTTGTACTTTTCTGCTACATCTTCTCTTGTTTTATTTACTAATTCTTCTGGTACATCTATTGTTTCTGTTGTTGTATGTTTACAACTTGCATAATAAGTTTTAAAATAAATAACTGCATTAGGAGAAATTTTATCTTCTCCTGTAGTGCTAGTCATAGCTAATTCATTTTCTACTAGTTCTCTATTTTCTTCTTCCTCTTGCACTTCTGCTCTTTGCTGATAAATTTCTTGCTGTGAGTTTTCTTCTAGAATAATTTGCACTGTAATTGTTAAAACAACGGCTAAAATGATGGTTCCTATTAGCCCTATAACAAACCACTTTTTCATTTCATTCCCACCTTTTTCCTTAATAATATGTATTTTATATTTGTCTTGTAATTTAAAACTCTTAACTATTGCATTCTATTTTGTTATTAGTATGGGATTTTTTTCTTATTTTTATACAATTATTTTCCAATTTTGGTATTTATTTTTATTTTTCCTTCTTTGTTTACTTTTAGGCTAATTTCTCCGTTTTTATCTGTTCTATAAATTTTGGCACCTATCTTTTCTAATCTTTCTAGAACACCTTCATTTGGATGCCCAAAGGTGTTAGTTTCTCCCACACCAATTAAAGCAATTTTTGGTTTTACCATTGTTAAAAAAGACTGTATACTAGAGGATTTCGAGCCATGATGGGCTACTTTTAGTACAGTTGCTTTGCATAATTCTGTATTTTGATAACATTGCAGGATTTCTTTTTCTGCTATTTCTTCTATATCTCCTGTGCATAATAGGCTAAATTTCCCATAATGTAAGTTCGCTACAATAGCGTTATTATTTACCGCATTTTCTGCTATCCATTCTGTTTTTGGCCACAAAATATCTAAGGTTACTCCTTTTTCTAATACAAGTCTATCTCCTTGTTTTATCCATAGGATTGGTATATTTTTTTGTTTTACGAGCTTCATAAATTTTTGATAATTTTCAGAATCTACTTTTTGTTCTGCTACAATTACCTTTTTTACGGTTAGCTTTTCTAAAATAGTCAATAGACCTTGCACATGGTCTTCGTCAAAATGAGATGGCATCATATAATCGATTGTTGTAATTCCTTTATTTAATAAGTAAGGAAGTAGCGTTTGCTCTCCCACATCAAAACTTGTGCTTTTACTCCCTCCTCCATCTACTAGCAAAGTTTTCTTTTGTGGTGTTATCACTAGCATACTGTCCCCTTGCCCCACATCTATAAAAAAGATTTGTAATTCTCCTGGTAGTTTATATAAAAATGTTAGAAGAATAACCATGAGTAGAAAACTTACCAAAACGATCTTTCTCTTTTTCTGATACATTTCTTTTATTTGTGTTTTTCTTCTTTGGGATAATCTGCGATATCCTATCCATAAGAATAGTAGTAAATAATAGAAAAGTATTCCTACTATAGGTGGTCTTATCACGCTGATATTAGAAAAAGGCAGGTCTGCACATACTTTTGCTACTAGCAGTAATAATTGTAACAGGCATTTTAATGGCACAGCCAGTAGTATTGCTAAAGGCATGCATAAATAGACACTTGCCAAGAATGCAATACCTATGAATATAATTCCTTCCATGAGCGGTGTCGCTAGTAAATTACCTATCCAAAAGGTAAAAGATAAAGTATAAAATAAATACGCCATAATGGGAAGTAAAATTAAGTTGGCACTAATGGTAATCATAAAACTTTCCTTTAGGTAGTTTTTACACTTTTCTAATAGTTTATGATTTTTCTCCTTGTTTGGATTTTTCTTTTTCTGAAAAAGAGGAATAAATAGTAAGATTCCTATTGTTCCTCCATAAGACAAAATAAGGGAGGTATCCCATAAGCTATACGGATTTTCTAACAATATCCACCACAAACTAAAGCAAATACTACCTAGCCAATCTATTTTTTTATGACATAAATTCGCTACTATGGCGTACATTGCCATAACACACGCTCTTACTACTGATGCAGTTCTATCTGTTAATTCCATGAAAAAGAATAGAAATAAAATGGTTCCTATTTTCCCTATTTTTTTGTCTCCTTTTAGCTGCGTTACAGCAAAGGTAACTCCCATCAAAATATAAGCTACATGAGAACCTGAAACGGCTAGAAGATGAGTTAAACTACTATTTTTAAAATTCTCTTCTATTTCTTCTTGTATCCCTTGCCTCTCTCCAATTAATATGCCTATAAATAGCTCCGCTTCCTCTTGTGGCAATACTTCTTTTACTTTATCCATAACAGACTGCTTTACTGTTATTACTAGCTTTTGCCACAAATTGTTGTTTTCGTTCTTTAAAAGAGTAACATTTTCTTCTTTGCCTGTAGCAATTGCATAAATTTGCTTTGTTTTTAGATAAAAACTATAATCAAACCCTCCCGTATTTCTAGCTTCTATTGGCATTTTTAATTCTACTTTTACTTTTATTTTATTTCCATAAGCTAAATTCTTTTGTGCTTGTTTTCCCCTTTTTAGCTGTAAGAAAATTCTGGTATTCCTTTGCAAAGTTTGTCCATTTATGCTCTCTACTTGCATGGTATAATCCGTTCTATATTCCTTTTCTTTTGGCATACTTACAATGGTACCTATCACTTCTGCTTCTCCCATTACCTCTGTATATCTTTGGCTATAATCTCTTTCTTTTTCTTGTATGAGTAAAAAGGCTAGGATAAAACTTATTGCCATTAAGATAATTTTTTGATAGGAAATATGCCTTTGTACAACCCTAAGCACGCTATATTTTTTCTTTACCTTTTTTAATAATAGCATTCCTAATAAAGAGCATAGAAAAAAGACTATACTTAATTTTGGTAAGTATAGTCCCCCTATTAATCCTAATATCCAACCAAATAGAGCAATTTGCATTTTCTTTACACTTCTTTCTAAAAGGAAAATATTTTCCTTTTCTGCATTGCCCCATTTTTTCTTTTTTTAAATAACTCTTCTTGCTGTTTCATACCTTGTAGCATAACTACCAGATAACAAAGTAGAGATTTTTACACAATATCCTGTTCCAGAAGAAGCATGAATAAAGTTGCCATCTCCTATATAAATACCACAGTGACCTATTCCGTCCATGGTCTCGTAATCTTTAAAAAATACTAAATCTCCTAATTGTAAGTTTTCTTTTTCTACTGCTGTTCCTACCTTGGATTGTGCTCTAGCAGAATGGCTAAGTGTTACTCCAAATTTTTGATATACATACATGGTAAATCCGGAACAATCGAATGTATTTGGTCCAGAACCTCCATAAACATATTTGCATCCTAAATAGTTTTTCGCATAATCAACAATTTGCTGACCAGTACTTGTTTGCGCTACTGTCTGTTCTGCCTGTGTATTTTCTTCTGATGATGTACTTGTTTGTTCTTCTTCGTCTTGCGTTCTAGAGGTTTCTGTACCTCTAGATGTAGTTTCTGGTCTTGTAGTAGATACTAAACTTTTAGAAATATAGCCAGTTTGTCCATTTACTTCTACTTTATACCACTGGCTTGTTTCTGCAACTGCCTTTACGGAACTTCCTCTAATAAGAGAGGTAACAATTTCATAGTTTGTTCCAGGTCCTGATCTTACATAAACAGATGAGCCTGTTACATACATAGTTGTTTCTTCTATTGCTGTTTCTTGCTCGGTTGTAGCTGGAGTCTCTTCTGTAGTTGGTGTAGTTTCTTCTGGAGTAGTCGTTTGTGGTGTTTCAGTTTCTAAAGCATCCTGTCTTACCCATCCATTTAGATTTTCTGTCGCAATGTAACACCAATTTCCAGCCGTTGTAATTATTTCTACACTAGTTCCTTTCTTTTCTGTTCCTATTTTACTAGCTTGTATTAATGGTAATATGCTAATTTGTGTGTCTTCTTTTAATACATTTTGTGTAGCTGTTTCTTCTGGCTGGGTAACTTCTGCACCAGTAGTTTCTGTTGTTGTATTTGTGGTAGTATTCTCTACTACATTTTGTGTTGGTGCTTGCGTTGTTTCATTTACTTGTGTATTCGTTTGTGTCTCTTCTTCCTCTTCTACTTTCATATATTGCTTGCTTACATAACCTGCTGTTCCCTCATGTACTACACTGTACCAGTCGCCCTCTTCTCCTGTTATTTCTAACTTTTCATTATAATCTAGTAAGTCTAATATTTCTGAACTAGTAGAAGGGCCTTTTCTTAATTTCAATGTTTCTGTATTCACAATTCCTGTTGTAGCATAGCTACTAGCTGTACATAAAAGTATAAAAATGCTTGCCATTCCTAATAGTAGCATAAATTTTTTTGCTTTCGATAACATGTATCATCTGCTCCTTTTTTTCTTTCATTTCGGACTTAAGTATATACTAAAAGAAGATAAAAAGTCAACCGTTTTGCTTTCTTTTTCAAGATAATGTTTGACATATCAAAAAAAATGTAGTACTATATCTGTAGTGAATAACAAGTAACTTTCATTGCTATTGGTATTCACAATATATTAATATTTGGTCTATATTAATATATTGATTTTGTATTCATAGCTCTATTAAAGAGATAATACAAGGAACAAAAAAAGAGTAGGAATCCACAACATTTCCTACTCTTTTACTATGTACTATTGTACTTAGTGTTGGTCTTTATGATTATTTCCATATACTAATACTATTACTAATATTACTAAGAAAACAATCAAATCATTTGTATTCATATCTGCTCCTTTCTGGAGGTAATAAAAAGGAACATTACTAATATATCATATTGTATGTGATTTAACAATACTAATGTACAATCAGTTATTTTTCGACATCATTCGACTGACTTAAATGGACACCTGACCATTCGGTAGTTACCTAAAATCTCTTGACATTTTTTGCCTCAAAGCATATACTTAAGACTAGCAATATGTTTCGAAAAGAGTATGAAAGTACAAAGAGAAAGGAATGAATGTGATGGATAACATTATTGAAATTAGATGGCATGGTAGAGGCGGACAAGGTGCAAAAACTGCTTCTCTACTTCTTGCTGATGCAGCTTTTAATACTGGCAAATATATTCAAGGTTTTCCGGAATATGGTCCAGAGAGAATGGGTGCTCCTATTACTGCATACAACCGTATTAGTAGCTCTCCTATTCGTATTCATAGTAATATTTATGAACCAGATTATGTAGTTGTTGTAGATGATTCTTTATTAGAGTCAGTTCCTGTAACAGATGGTTTGAAAGAAACTGGTGCCATTGTTATTAACACTACAAAAGATGCTACTTATTTAAAATCTGTTTTACATGGTTATAAAGGAAAAGTGTATACAGTAGATGCTAAAAAAATATCAGAAGAAGCACTTGGCAAGTATTTCCCAAATACTCCAATGCTTGCAGCTATTGTTAAAGTCTCTGGCATTATGACAGAGGAAGAATTTATAAATGATATGCAAGGTTCTTTTAAGCACAAATTTGCAAAAAAACCTGAAGTGATTGAAGGTAATATGAAGGCTTTAGAAATGGCTTTAAAAGATGTTCATGAAGTAGAAATGTAAAGGAGGAAATAGAAAATGGCTGACGTAAAAATTAATAAAGATACTCCATGGCAGGAAATGACACCAGGTGGAGATATCTACGAAGCTGGTAATTCTGTTTGTTTTAAAACAGGTGACTGGAGAAGTGTAAAACCCGTTTTTATTCCTGAAAAATGTAAACAATGTGGTCTTTGTTTCCCAGTTTGCCCAGATAATGCCATTCCAGTAGGAAAAGATCAAAAAAGAACGGATTTTAATTATGATTATTGTAAAGGTTGTGGCGTTTGTGCAAAAACTTGCCCATTCGGTGCAATTGAAATGAAAGAAATTTAAAGATAGAAAGGATGAAAAATATGAGTATTAGAGAACGTTTAAGTGGTAATGAAGCATCTGCTATTGCTATGAAGCAAATTAACCCAGATGTTGTTGCTGCTTTCCCTATTACACCTTCTACTGAAATTCCACAATATTTTTCTACTTTTGTTAGCAATGGAACAGTAGACACAGAGTTTGTGGCAGTAGAAAGTGAACATAGTGCTATGAGTGCTTGCATTGGTGCAGAAGCTGCTGGAGGAAGAGCCATGACAGCTACTTCTTCTAATGGTCTTGCTTTAATGTGGGAGATGGTATATATTGCTTCTTCCTTAAGACTTCCTATTGTTATGCCTCTAGTAAACCGTGCTATTTCTGGTCCACTAAATATTCACAATGACCATTCTGATGCTATGGGTATTCGTGATAGTGGATGGATTATGTTGTTTTCTGAGAACAACCAAGAGGCTTATGATAATTTAATTATGGCACATCGTATAGCAGAGCATAAAGATGTAATGCTTCCTTTATGTGTTTGCCAAGATGGATTTATTACTTCTCATTCTATTGAAAATATTGAATTAATAGAGGATGACAAAGTAAAGAGTTTTGTAGGAGAATACAAACCAGAGCATTATCTTTTAAATGATAAAGAACCAATTGCTGTTGGTCCAATGGATGTGCAAGCTTATTTATTTGAACACAAATATCAACAAGCAAATGCTATGCGTGCTGCTAAAAAAGTAATCTTAGAAGTAGCAGAAGATTTTGAGAAAATGACTGGTAGAAAATATGGTTTCTTTGAAGAATATAGACTAGAGGATGCAGAAATTGCTATTATTTGTATGAATTCTACTGCTGGAACAACTAAAGTAGTAGTAGATGCTTTAAGAGAGCAAGGCGTAAAAGCTGGTCTTTTAAAACTTCGTGTATTTAGACCATTCCCTGCTGAAGAAATTGCAAAAGCTGTTTCTCATGTAAAAGCTCTTGCTGTTTTAGATAAAGCAGAAAGTCTAAATGCTTGTGGCGGAGCTTTATTTACAGATGTCACTTCTGGTTTATATACAAATGGTGTGCAAGTTCCTACTGTAAGTTATGTTTATGGTATTGGTGGTAGAGATACTACTACAAAAGAAATTGAAGGTGTATACCATGATTTACAAGAAATTGCATCTACTGGAAAAGTAGAAAATCCTTATCGTTATTTTGGATTAAAAGGAGGTGCTAACTAATGGCTTATAATTTAAAGGAAATTGTTGCTAATAAACCAGCAAGATTTACTGCTGGACACAGAATGTGCGCAGGTTGTGGTGCTCCTCCTGTTGCTAGAATGATAATGAGAGCATTAAAAGAAGAGGATCATGCAGTGGTTGCAAATGCTACTGGATGTATGGAAGTATCTACTTGTATTTACCCTTATACTTCTTGGACTACTTCTTATATTCACACAGCTTTTGAATGTGCAGGTGCTACTTGCTCCGGCGTAGAGGCTGCTTATAAAGCTATGAAAAGACAAGGAAAATTACCAGAAGATAAGCATACGAAATTTATTGCTTTTGGTGGAGATGGTGGAACTTATGATATTGGTCTTCAATCTTTATCTGGTGCCATGGAAAGAGGTCATGATATGACTTATGTATGCTATGATAACGGTGCTTACATGAATACGGGTATCCAACGTTCTTCTGCTACACCTCGTTTTGCAGATACTACAACATCTCCAGCAGGTGATGTTATTCCTGGAAAAATGCAATCTAGAAAAGATTTAACAGAAATTATGGCTTCTCATCATTTGCCATATGTAGCTCAAACTATTGGTGTAAATAACTTCAAAGATTTATATGAAAAAGCTGAAAAAGCCATTTACACAGAAGGTCCAACTTTCTTAAATGTACTTGCTCCATGCCCTAGAGGATGGGGATATCCAACAGATATGTTAACACAAATTAATAAGTTGGCAATAGATACTTGCTATTGGCCTTTATATGAAGTAGTAGACGGTAAATATAAAATTACTTACAAGCCTGCTAAAAAACTTCCTATTGAAGAATTTTTGAAACCACAAAGAAGATTTAAACACATGTTTAAACCTGGCAATGAGTGGATGATAGAAGCTTTCCAAGAGGAAGTAGATAAGAGATGGCAAGAATTATTAGATTTAGAAGAAATGTCTAATAAAAATAACGAAAACGCTTAAATGCATTCTAAATAGAATGTTTCAAAAAACAGAGAGCACTTAAATGCTCTTTGTTTTTTTACACACTATTCACATAGATTTATAGTAATTTCGGTTGATTTATGATATACTATTAGTAAATTTTTGAGAAAGGAGTTAAAAAAATGGCAAATGTAAAACAAAGAATGATAGATATTGTTAATTCTGTACCTGATGATTATTTCGATGGTTTAAAACCAACGGAAATGGTATTTAAACTTATGATGGAATATATAAAAAGATATGGCGAAGATGAAACAACTATTATTCCAGGTACCAATAAGCATTTAAACTATGAAACATTAAAAGAAATACTTGAAAACAAAAGTCCAAATTAAAAGGAGGTTGATATCAATGGATTTTATAAAAAAAACTTTAAATCAAGTAAATGTACAGGAAAATACTTTATATGATATTATTTATGATTTATTTTTCTTTGCTGAACTTCAAGAAAGTGAAGATGATATTAAGAATGGCAGAGTTTGTACATTGGAGGAATTAGAAGCTGAAATGGAGGCGAGATATGAAAGTTATCGTAACTCAAAGAGCTAAGCATAATTTATTAGATTTGTTTGATTATCATGCAAATATATCCTTAAATTATGCAATTAGAATTGATGAAAAAATTCGTTCCTATATTGAAGATTTACAATATTCCCCGTATATAGGTAAATATGTTCCAGAAATATCGGACAAGCATTATCGAGAACGAATTTGTGAAAAATTTAGAATTATTTATTTTGTTTCTGAAAAAGAAAATACCGTTTTTATAAGATACATTTTTAGTTCAAGACAAGATAAGAAAACATTTTTTGAAGTACATAAAAGTGAAATTTATAATTTTTTTAGTCAATATTTATCTTAAATTCTTATTGAATAGATTCCAAACACATCCCCTTTGAAAAATCTAAAGCAAAAAATAAAGATAGCAAGTCTTGCCTACCATCTTCATTTTTTCTAATAATTATACAATTCGCTGATACATTGCTGTTTCATAGAAAAGTACTTCAGGTGCTGTATAACTTTCATTTCTTCTTGTATATTCTCCTCCATTACTTGCAAATGTTGTAACTAATGTTCCATCCACTACATATTGGAAAGAGAAATTTCCATATCCTGTTCCTGAACTATATCCCATATTAATAACTATATTACTTCCTGTTGTTTCGTCTACTACAGAAAACATAGGATTGGTTATTGGTATTGAATACACCGAACCACTAAAAGTTTGTGTTCCTAAACTTGTTCCATCTTTATTAAACGTTAAAGAACCACTCATAGCTGCTCCACTTACACTAGTAGAAAAATCAAGTGTATATCCTTGTAACTTAGTAAATGTAGCAACATTTACTTTGCTTTCTGCCATATATCTATACATACCACCATCATAAATTACAACTGCTGGTGCTGTATAACTTTCATTTCTTCCTAGATATTCACCATTATTACTTGTAAAAGTAGTAATTTCCACTCCGTCTACCTCATATTGAAAAGAAAAATTACCATATCCCGTTCCAGAGCTATAGCCCATGTTCACAAGTACTCTATGCCCAGTATCTTTGTCTATTAAAGAAAACATTGGATTGGTGATACTTAGCGAATATACTGTTCCACTAAAAGTTTGTGTTCCTATTGTCTCTCCATCTTTGTATAAAGTAAGAGAACCAGTTAGCCCTACTCCACTTACGCTGGTATTAAATTGCAGAGAATATCCATTCAACTTAATACCTCCGGAAAAATTTGTTCCCGTTCCAACTACTTTTTCTCCATTTACATAGGCTATTTTCCCTTCTGCAATATCATCTGCAGTTGCAGTTCCTTGTGTTTGACTTGCTAAACTATTGGCTGTTACTTTTCCACTTCCATTATGATAACCTGCTGGAATAGTATAACTTTCTCCTGCATTTAATGTTTTATTCACTGCTCCATTATTTGCCATTGTTCCTACTAGCAATTTTCCTCCACTGTAGGCTTTATAATTTTTTAAAATATGTGCTGCTGTTGCATTTGTCTGTGCTAATTGGCTATTTAAACTATCTAGTTGTCCTTGCAAATTATTAATGGTTTCTTGTTTTAAAGCTACCTCTTCTTTTAAATCTGCTATTTCTATATCTTTTTCCGCTACTTCTGCTTTTAAGTCATTTATTTGCTTATTTAATTCTTCTATTTGACTGTTTAAATTTGATACTTGTTCTTGTAATTCTGTATTTTCACTTTGTAAATCCGCTACTTGTTGTTTTAATTCTTCTACTTGTTTTTGTAATAATTCTATCATTTGATCCTTTTTGGCGTCTTCCTCATCTTCTGTATAACTTCCATTTTGTTCTAATTCCCAAAATAATTGATTTAATTGTTCTTGCTCTTCTTGTCCTGCATATAAAATGTTTTCCCTAGCTTGTTTTGCTTTTGTAATAATGCCATTATCCCCCACCAAGGTACTAATACTAATTCCTGCTAATATAATTAATACGATGATAGTCACCACTAAAGTTATCATTGTAATTCCATTTTCTTTTTTCATCACGTTCTCTCCTCTTCTTATGTTTTCCATTTTTTCTATTCCTTATACTTTTATTATATATTACCTTTTGGTTAATTTCAATATTTCTTTATTTTATTTTCCGTTTATTCCTTTTACTTTTCAATTTATTTTATGTAACTAAGTTTTTACTATTATCTATATAACTAATTTTTACTATATTTTCCGCTTTCCCAATATTTTCAAATTTCATGAAGATTTTCTTATTTTCATTGACTTTTCTTCTATTTTCTTATATAAATAATGGGATAATAAAAGGAGGCCTATATGGACAAAAATAGCAATTTTCAAACTGAAACAGAAGAACCAGAAATTAAAACTACTAGCAAGAAGGTAACTATTTTTAATTTTATTTTAATTGCAGTTATTTTTATTGGATTATTTATCTATATGCTTGCTGTAGATGGTATAGATAATATTATTTTAGTGTTAAAACAAGTAGATTACACTTGGGTATGCTGGGGGCTTCTTGCTCTACTTGGACTTTGGTTTTGTGATACTATGTGTTTGCATATTCCTTTAAAAAAATTATACCCTACGCAAAGATTTACTAATTCTATTAAAGTAAATATGATTGGACAGTTATTTAATAACGTAACTCCATTTTCTTCTGGTGGGCAACCTATGCAAGCATATGCTCTTACTAAAACAGGGAAAAGAGCTAGTGAATCCATGTCTATCCTAACTATGAAGTTTATCGTAACACAAGTGGCTTTATTAGTCTTTACAGTTATCGTTGTGTTATTTGAATTACAATTTTTTATGGACTTATTTCAAGATTTTTTATGGGTTGCTATTTTAGGTTTCGTTGCTAACATTGTTTTGGTAATTGCTATTATTTTTGCTGGAGTTTATCCTAAATTAATTATTATGATTACCCTACCATGGGTAAGGCTTTTAGCGAAACTAAAAATTATAAAAGACTTTGATAAAACGAAAGAAAAAGTAAGCAATAGTATTATTCATTTTAGCGATCAATTTAAATTTATTTATACACAAAAGCAAATTATCTTGCAAATTTTTATATGGGCTACACTGCAAAGTTTATGCTATTACGCCATTACTTATATGGTATACCGTGCTTTTGGTAATTCTGGCATTAGCTATTGGCAAATTATTCCGGCTCAAGCCTTTTTATTAATGATTATGACTATAACCCCTACACCTGGAGCTGGGCTTGGTGCAGAAGGTGGATTTTTGCTTATCTTTCAATCTATTTTTAAAAAAGGAACTATCAACTTAGCTATTTTGTTTTGGCGTATTTATACTTTCTATCTTCCTATTATTGTAGGAGCATTATTCTTAATACCTACAAAGAAATCTAAGCCTACGAAAAGAGTGCAAGAAAAAATGTAGCAAGAAAGCATTGCTACATTTTTCTTTTTTTATTTTATTATTGAATTTTTATGTTTAAGTTTGCTTGCACAATACGGGTATATCCTGCATATACTCGTATTGTAAGCTTACTGTAACTAGATATGTCATAAGTTAAATTTATATTACTATTATTAGTTATAGCACTTGACAAAGCCACTCCATCTGCCAATATTTGTAAAGACCCACCATCTGATTGGCTCGAAAAACTACCAGTAATTGTTAAAGTTCTATAGTTTTCTATTCCTAGATTTTGTATTGGGTAAGCATTGGCTCCTGATGTTACATTTGGAGCCGTGTATATACTCGTTGAAAATTCAAGTCCACTTCCTCCAAGTCCTGCTTCATAACCATCATTATATCCTGCGTCATACCCTTTATTAGTTCCGGTTATTTTTTCACCATTTACATATGCTATTTCACCTTCTAGTATATCCTCCGCTGTAGCCGTGGCATCTTTTGTTCTTTCCTGCAATATTTTAGCTATATTCTCCGCCATTGTTTCTGCTGTATCTGTCTCTGCTGTAGCAACTCCTTCATTGGTTATAGCTGTTGCTATTATCTTTCTAAAATTTTCTAGTTTTTCTATAGCATCTGCCATAGAGTCATCGAAAATTCCTTCCCCTCCATTTGCTAATTCTTCATATAAACTATTTAGTTGTTGTTCTTCTTCTACTCTTGCTAGCTCCATATTCTCTCTTGCCTTTTGTGCTTGCGAGATAATTCCATTCTCTCCTATCGTTGCATTTAAACTAACCCCCGCTAATATAATTAATACAATGATAGTCACTGCCAATGTTATCATGGTAATTCCATTTTCTTTTCTCATGTTTCCTGTCTCCTATTCTTATGTTTTCCTTTTTTTCTATATTTATACCTTTATTATATATTACCTTTTGGTTAATTACAATATTTCTTTCTTTTATTTTCTATTTATTTTTTTCATCTGACAATCTATTTTATGTAATTTTCTATTTACAATCACACTTTTATTAAAAACCTCAAAAAAAGTAGCCGTCTTTCTTTCGAAATTTTGCTACTTTTTTTATTTTATATATTTTCATAATGCGTCCATAAACTAATAATCTTAACTATTTTTTCTTCCTCATAAACCTGATATACTAATCTATGTTTTATATTAATTCTTCTAGAATATAGTCCTTGTAAAACACCTACTAATTTTTCATATGGCGGTGGAGTCTGGAATGGATTATTCTTTATTACTTCTATCAGTGCTAATGCTTTTTTATCTAAATGATTAGATTTCAATTTTGGTATATCTTTTGTTGCCATTTTTGTATAAACTACTTTATACATTACCATTCCACCTCTTCTTCTGAAACGCAATCTTCTATTTTTTCTTCTTTTCCTTTTATTAGTTTTTCTTTCATTCCTTGTATATTTAATAAATTTACAGTTTCTATTAATCCATTGTAATCTTCTTCAGACAATACAATAGCATTTCCATTTTTTGTAGAAACGTTAATTGGTTCATTATACTTTATGGTTGTTTCCAATAATTCATAAATATCTTTTCTAAAATTTGTAATATTTATATTTGTCATGACTTAACACCTCCTATAATTTTAGTATAACGTACGTTTTTACGTTTGTCAATATTTTATTTTAAAAAAGCACTATCATTAAGTTTTTCCTTAATTTTTAGTGCTTTTTATGTATTTCTATTTCTTTATTTTCTTTGCCCTAAGCTTCTTCTGGTGCTCCCACTGGACATACATTTGCACAGTTTCCACAGCTGATGCATTGTTCTGGGTCTATTACATATCTATCATCTCCCTCAGAAATACATCCTACTGGACATTCTGCTGCACAAGCTCCACATTTAATACATTTTTCTGTTATTTTATATGCCATTTTTATCACCACCTTTCCATGCTACCTTTATTTTTATGTTTTTTCTTGCTGCTATTCTACTTTTACTGCTATTTACTATTTGATTGCATCTTCTTTTTGTTATTCTATTTCATCTTCCATCATCGTATTCTTTTCTAACTTTTCTAAGTTTTCCAATTCTTCTAGTTCTTGCAAATGTTCCTCTTCTTCTGGGTCAATCGTCTCTGTTTCTGTATTTTTTATAATTTTTACTTCTCCTGCATCATATTTTTTATAATAAAAATCTCCTGCATCATCTTTTAATTTTACTCTTACTTTTTCTTTTAAGGTTTCTACACTTTCTACTGTTCCTTCTCCTTCTGGTGTTTTTACAATGGCTCCTATTTTAGGAAGTTTTTTTAATTTTTCTTCGTAAACTTCTTGTTCGTACTTTAAACAACACATTAATCTTCCGCAATTTCCTGAGATTTTAGATGGGTTTAGAGATAAGTTTTGTTCTTTTGCCATTTTAATAGAAACGGTTTCAAAATTACTTAAGAAAGAGCAGCAACAAAGTTCTCTTCCACATACGCCATTTCCACCTATTCTTTTTACTTCGTCTCTTACTCCTATTTGCCTTAATTCTATTCTTGTTCTAAAAATAGATGCTAAATCTTTTACTAATTCTCTAAAATCAATTCTTCCATCTGCTGTAAAATAAAATAATACTTTGCTATTATCAAACTTAAATTCTACATCGATTAATGTCATTTCCAACTTGTGTTCTTTAATTTTTTTCTCACAAATAGCAAATGCTTCTTTTTCTTTTTTCTTATTTTCTTCATAATGTTTTTTATCTTTGTAGGTAGCAACACGAAGTACTTTTTTTAATGGTTTTACAATTTTATCTTCTGGCATCTGGCGATTAGCAATAACTACTTCTCCATATTCTTCCCCCTGTAAGGTTTCTACTACTACAAAATCTTTTGTGCTAATTTTTAAATTTCCTGGATCAAAAAAATAAATTTTTCCTGGTTTTTTAAATCTAACACCTATTATATTTTTCATTGACTTCCTCCCATATTTTTATCCACAAATAATCTAGTGTCATATCGTAATTACTATTTGCTATTATCCTTTGTTTTGCGTCTTCTACATAAGAAATAGCATTTATTTTTGCTCTGTCTTTAGAGTGATATAAAACAACTAACATGTAGTCCAATAAATCTAATATATGTTCCTTCTCTTTATATAAAAATTCTGCTTTTTGAAAAACATCTAATAAATCTTGTTTTTCTATATTTTGAATCATTTCTTCTATCTGTCGATATTGTGGTAATAATTCTTGCATTACCAATGCTTTTCCTATACTTCCTGCACAAACAGCTAATTCGTTTTCAGACAATTCCATCGAATAGTTTTTTTGCATATATTGTTTTATTTCTTCTGCCTCTATCGGTAAAAAAGGAATTTTGATGCATCTAGATTTGATGGTATTTAATAATTTGTTTTCATTACTTGCCACTAATATGATTCTTGCATAAATAGGTGGCTCTTCTAATGTTTTTAATAAGCTATTTTGTGCCTCTCTTGTCATAGTATCTGCATCTTTTAGAATATATACTTTATAGTTTGATTTAATGGGTTTTTCTGCTATTTTTTCTTGCATATATCGAATTTGTTCAATTTTAATTGCTTTTCCATCTGGCTCTATCTGCATAAAATCTGGGTGATTATTTTCCTCAAAAGCGATGCAAGACCTACATTTACCACATGGCTTTTCTTTCTGTTCTTCGCATAAAAGTGTTTTGGCAAATCTTCTTGCAAAAAGTGTTTTTCCAATTCCTTCTATTCCAGAGAATAAATAGCTATGGGCCACTTTTTGGTTTTTTATCATGTTTTGTAATGTTTCTTTCACCTTATCGTTTCCAAGTAATTCTTCCATTTTGCCTTCTTCACTCCTTTGCTGCACTCTTATTTTATTCTACTTCTCCCCATAAATCAAATGGCCAGAAACGTATCCATACTTTACTTTCTATTTTTTCTAACGGAACACAACCAAAACTTCTACAGTCTGAACTTTGCTGTCTATTATCTCCCATGGCAAATACACAATCGTCTGGTACTGTAAAGTCTGTTAAATTTGGATTTTTACTATCTGTGGTTACTCCCTCTTGCAAATAATCTTCTTCTAGAAGCTCTCCATTAATATATACTTTTCCATCTTCTATTTTGACATGTTCTCCTGGAAGAGCAATTACTCTTTTAATGTAACTTTTTTTCCCGATTTCTAGTACATAATAAACAAAACTAGAAAAAATATTAGTTGGCTCATTTTCATATTCCGCTCTTACAGAGTGTGCATAAGAATTACTAGGAGCTTCAAAGGTGATAATATCTCCTCTTTGAGGTACTTCATGGAATGTTCTCACCATTCTATTTAAAATTAATCTTTGTCCTTGTTTTAGTGTAGGATACATGGATGGTTGTTGCACTACAGTTGGCGTTCCTATATAAAAACGAATTAATAACGCAAGTACAATAGCTATTACAAAACAAGCTATCCATTCTAATATATTTTTTGTTTTTTCACTCATTGAATAAGGTCTCTTCCTCTCTTTTTTATCTACCCATTTATTATACACAATTTTTGTGTATATGTCTACCTCTATTTTGTAGGAATACGAATGACTACCTCTGTTCCTTTGCCTTTTTCACTCTTAATATCTATGCTTCCATGGTTTTGGTTTAATATTTCTTTTGCAATAGAAAGTCCTAAACCACTTCCTCCCATTTCTCTAGTTCTTGCTTTATCTACACGATAGAATCTTTCAAAAATACGATTTAAATCTTCTTCTGGAATTCCTATTCCATTATCTATTACTTTAATATAGGCATCATTATATACAAATCCTACATAGATTTTAATAATACCTCCTTCTGGAGTGTATTTAATACTGTTAGTTAGTATATTTAATACCACTCTTTCTATTCCATCTTTGTTGGCATATACTGGTGGAACATTTGCTGTCACAAAACATTCTACATGATGATTTTTTCGATTGATTTCTAACTGTAATTTTTCTTGACATCGTTTTACCAAATTACCCAAATCAAATTTTTCTCTTTCTTGTTTTGCTTTGTTATTGTCATAACGAGAAAGTGTTAATAAGTCTGATACTAATTTTGCCATTCTTCTTGCTTCTCCTGCAATTACGTTTAAAAATCTCTCCTGTGTCTCTTTGTCATATTCACCTTCTAACAAAGTATCTGCATAACCCATAATAGATGTAATTGGTGTTTTTAATTCATGAGACACATCTGCCACAAATTCCTTTCTCATATTGTCCAATTTTACGTGCTCGGTAATATCTTGTATCACTGCCATAACACCCGATGGTCTATCTTTTTCGTCCTTAAAAGACGCAAATAAAATATTCAAATATTTATCTCCCACACGAATACGTTGTTCAGAAGATGTCCAATCCTCTAAATAAATGGTTTTCTCTAAATTAATATCGATATTTAATTTTTCAAATATTTTATCAAAAGAATTATCATTTTGTGTTAGTTGTAGCATTTCTGTGGCTGCAGGGTTAATATGTGTAATTTCTCCTTCCATATTAAAAGCAATGATACCATCTGTCATATGTAACAAAATTGTTTCAATTTGCTTTTTTTGTCTTTGTACTTCATTTAAATTTTCTTGTACTTCATTTGTCATTCTATCAAAAGCATTGGTAATTTCATCTACTTCTTTTTTCTTTCTGCCTTGTTTTTTTTCTTCTCCCTCTGCAATGTTAGGTGCAGCCTTTATCATTTTAGAAATTGGATTTAATATAGAATGGGACATAAATAAGCTAATAACAATAGATGCTACTCCGTATAATATAATTAAAATCATGGTGATAATTCCTATATTCTTCAACTGCGTTCCTACTTCTGCTATTTGCATTGTATCTTGTACATTTACCATTTCTAACATTACATCTTTCATATTCATCATTCCTAAAATTCCCATACCTAAAATAAGGCAAATTCCTAAAATGGAAAATAACAAAATTATTTTAAATTGTACATTTTTTAACATAGTATTCCCTTCTTTTCTATGAAAAATATGCCTTATAGGAATTCCTAAAAGGCATACTCTTTCTTCTTTATTTTATTTGGAAGCTATATAATAACCAACGCCTCTTTTTGTAATCAATATTTTTGGATTAGACGTATCTTTTTCTATTTTTTCTCTAATTCTTCTAACAGTTACATCTACTGTTCTTATATCTCCATAATATTCATATCCCCATACTTTTTCTAGTAGCACCTCTCTTGTTACTACCTGTCCTGGTTGATTTGCTAAATATTTTAATACTTCAAATTCTCTTAAAGTTAAATCAATTACTTCTCCTCTTACCTTTACTTCAAATCTATTTAAGTCTAAGCTTAAATCTCCCACTACAATGGTATTGGTTTTTGCCTCTTCCTGCTTGCTTTCTTCTTTTGGCTCTCCTGCTGTTTTTGCTGTAATTTCTGCTTTACGTAAGTTTGCCTTTACTCTTGCCATTAGTTCTCTTACGCTAAAAGGTTTGGTAATATAGTCATCTGCTCCTAGCTCTAGTCCTAATATTTTATCTATTTCCTCATCTTTAGCGGATATCATTAAGATAGGAATGTTTAAAGTTTGACGAATTCTTTTGCAAACCGTTAGTCCATCCATTTTAGGAAGCATGATATCTAGCAAAACTAAATTGGGCTTTTGCTCTAATGCGATTGCTACTGCTGTCTCCCCATCATTTGCCTCCAATGTTTTATATCCTTCTTTTTCTAAATTATAGCGAAGCATATCTACAATTGTCTGTTCGTCATCCACTATTAATACCACTTTTTTATCTTCTTCATTTTCGTTCATAGAAAGTTCACCCTTTCTGTTATGACTTAACACTTTGTACTATTTATATCACATTCTCGGCTTAAGTACAAGTATTTTTTTGCAAAAGAATGAACTTTGGGGACGTTCCTCAAAGTTCATAAAATCTATTCTCTTTCTGTTTCATTTTCCATTGTTTGTTCATTTATTTCTATTAGGTTCTCTGCTGCTTTCTCGAAGGACTCTCTTTTCTTTTCTCTGTCTTGTTCTCCGGCATATTGGGAAGCATATTCCTGTTGCAAATTTTCTGCCTCCTTCACCAATGGAACTACTTGTTGAAAATACTTGTCATTTTCTATATCACTTTTTATTTCTACTCCCTCGGCATCATATCTTGCCACTACCACACCATTTATTTTAAATTCATAATATTGTTTTTGCATAGTTTCTGGCTGAGCTTCTTCTTTCGCTGCTACTTGGTAATTTGTAATATTTCCTAATCTATCTCTTTGCACTTCTACTTGTTTATTGACTGCTGTCCAATAGAAATCTCCCTCACCAATAGCTTCTTCTGGATTTTGCTTATTATATCCTGCTACTACTACTTTTTCTGCAAAGTCTCTAATATTTTGGTTTCTTATTTCATCATTATTTTCTTTATCTAACTCTTCATAAAAAGCTTCAAAATCCTCTTTTGTCACATTAACTTCTTCTATTCTTTCTGAGGAGGTATTCTCTGTTTGTTCTATTGTCTTCGTATTTTCTTTTGGTATCTCTTTATGACCTGCTAAGGAATAAATACCGCTACCACCTATAGCAAGTGTTGCCACTACACCAGCAATAGCCATTCTTTTCCTCGTTCTTTTGATACGCTCATAACTTTGAGCAATGTTAGGATGCTCCTTTAAATACTGTTTCGTTAGTTCTGTTTCTTTCATTTTAAAGATTTGGTTTGCTGTTTTTCTATCAGCACTGCTTCCTGCTTTATTTATAAAATCTTTATACACTAATTTTCTTAATTGTTTTTCTGGGCTTTCTAATATACTCATTTAATTTCATCCTTTCTTATGTGAAATCACCTAAGTTTATTATACTACTTTTTGTATTTGCTGTCAAAATTTGTGCTATATTGAACTTTAAGGAACGTCCCTAAAGTTCAATTTGAATTTCGTAGATACCACCTTCTTTAGATAATTTGATTTGTTTATCTTCTTTTTCTACTCCATTGACAAGGAATTTTTCAACTTTTCCATTGGTTTGCATATTTTCTTTTGCTGTACTTTTTCCGTTTGGATTTTCTACCTTTATATGGTAGATGCTATTTCCATAACGATATTCTATTTTATATTCTCTCCACTTACGTGGTATGCATGGTTCTATTTTTAATATTTCATTTTCTATTTTTAGTCCCAAGATGTATTCTATTCCCGCTACTTGCATCCAACTGGCAGAACCTGTATACCATGTCCAACCACCTCGTCCTGCTAGGTTTCCTCTAGAATAAATATCTGCTGCTATGACATAAGGCTCTACTTTATATTTTAATGCCATTTCTTTTGTTCTTGCATGTTCTATTGGATTTATCATTCTAAATAGCTCTAAGGCTTTATCTCCAAACCCTAACATACTAAAGGCTATAATTGCCCAAATGGCTCCATGTGTATATTGCCCTCCATTTTCTCTTGTTCCAGGAAGATATGCTTTGATATATCCTGGTTCTAAATTACTTTTATCGAACGGTGGATCTAGCAAACGAATTAACCCATTTTCTTTATCTACTAAATGATTTTCTAAGCTTTCTAAAGAAATATATTTTTTGTCGTTATCCCCCGCTCCTGAAATAGTAGCCCAACTTTGGGATATTCCATCTATTTTACATTCCTCGTTTTGAATGGTCCCTAATATTTCTCCATCATCACAAAAGGCTCTTCTAAACCATCTTCCATCCCATGCATTGGTGTTTAGGGCTTTTTTTAGCATTTCCATGGTTTTCTTATATTCTTCTTGGTAGGCTTCTTCTCGTTCTATTAGTTCTCCTTTTCTAGTTTGTTTGCTTTCTCTTACTTGTACATTTTCTCCTTCTTGTTCATCTTTTCTTTCTCCTAATTCTATTTTTCTTTGTATTTCTCTTATTCCCTGTTTTTCTCGTTCTTCTTCTTTCCATTTTTCTATTTGTTTTTCTTGCAGAGGAAGCCATCTTTGCAGAACATCATATAGGAAAAATCCAAGCCATACGCTTTCTCCTTTGCCTTTATTGCCTACTGTACTTAGTCCATCGTTCCAATCTCCAGAACCTATTTTAGGTAAGTTATTTTCTCCAAATTGCATTGCTCTTCTAATAGCTCTCGTGCAATGTTCATAAATACTAGCCGTCTCTTCTGTCTCTAAATATAGGTCATAGCGTTCGTCTTCCCCTTCTTCTAAAGGTGCTCCCTCTAGAAACGGCGTTTGTTCTTCTAACAAACTCGTATCTCCTGTTACTTTACAATACTCTTCTGTAAGGTATACCAGCCACAAAAGGTCATCCGAAAACCTAGTACGAATTCCTCTTCCTGTTTCCTCATGCCACCAATGTTCTACATCTCCTTCTCGGAACTGATGTCTACTATGCTTAATAATTTGATTTCTCATTTTTTCTGGCATAGTGTATTTTAGTCCTAGTGTGTCTTGCAGTTGGTCTCTAAATCCTAATGCTCCTCCTGATTGCTGATAAGCTGACCTTGCCCAAAGTCTACTAACCATTGCTTGATAAATCATCCAACCATTCATTAAAATGTTAAAAGATTCTAATGGTGTTTCTACTTGTAATTTTTGAATGGTTTCTTGCCAATATCTTTGTACTTCTTCTAATGCTTTTTCACAATTTTGTATACTACTATATTGATAAGCTTTATCCAAACATTGTATTTTGTTTTCTTCCATCCCAAAGACAAGAGAAATTTCTTTTTGTTCTAAAGCCTCTAAATTTACTTCTATTTCTATTGCTATAATGCCCTCTTGTCCTAGGCTATTCTCTTCGTTTAATCCTTTTTTGTGCATCGCCTCTGGATTTTGCAAACTGCCATTTCCTATAAAAAAGCTTTTGCTTCCTGTATAGGATTGTATTTCTTCGCTACTGGTCACATAAGCAAAACCTGGAATGATTTCATCTCCATAATTTTTAGCAAGAATGGTATTGGCTTTTTTTATAAATTCTATTCCTATCCAACCTTTGGTTTGTTCTTCATCCTCTCCTAATACTGGTTTGATATAGTAAACTAATTTTATTTTTTTCTTTTGTGGTGCTAAATTTTGCAGATGTATTATATAAATTTTGGCTTTATCTTCTCGTGGTACAAATATTGTGGTTTCTTGTTTGATAGTAGAACTTGTATGCATAAATCTGCTATAGCCAAATCCATAAATTGCATCATAATCATTATCGTCTGGCATAGGATTTAATCCCAAAGAACATACCTTTTTGCTTTCTTCGTCCTTCATATAAATAACTTCTGATGGGATATCTTCTACAGGTGTATTTGCCCAACTGGATAATCGATTTAGCCTACTATTTTCACACCAAGTAAAACCTCCCATACTATCTGTTACTAATGTTCCAAAATGCTCATTTGCCATCATATGACTCCATACATTTGGCAGGCGTTTGTCTTTGTTTTGTTTGATGTGATATTCTTTTTGAGAAGGTAAAAATCCTCCAAATTCATTATCATATTTTAATTTTTCTGCCTCTAAACTTTGTCTTTGTACCTCTTCTTGTAATAAATATGGTACTTGTTCATCCTTCATAACGTCTTGTTTATTGTCCGTATATTCTTCTTCTCTATCTTTTAAATTTCTGGCTACTGGTCCTTTTTTACTATCGATAATTAAATTGGCTCTTGCTTCTAATACTTCTTTTTCTTCTATATTTTCTAGTACCCAAATGCCCCCTTTTTGATTTTGCATATAGGCTAGATTTTCGTTATAGATACAATTTTGAATCTCTTCTCTTACATAATTTTCGTAGCTATTTTCTTCTTCGTTTAAAATAACTAAATCTATGGCAATATGTTTACTACGATAAAAGTTATATGCTTTTAATATATCTTTTAATACGTAACTATCGCCTACTTGCTCTATTTTTAAAAGTAGAATTGGTAAATCACCGGAAATACCATATTTCCATAATTTGCTTTGGAAGGCTTCTTCCTCTTTTTCTACTAGTTTAGGCAAACTCTGTGTTTTTAATGGATTTTGGAAAAGTAAATAAGAAAGCATATTTTGATACTCTTCTATTTGTTTTGCACTTACCCCTAAATAGCGATTTTCCGCTTCTACCCTTGCTCTAGATAACTTAAAGGCTGCCTCTAATTTTGCTTTATTTTGATACTCTTTTATTCTTTCTATTACTGTTTCTCTGGTCTCTCCTACTGTTAAAACATAATAAATTTCTGTTTTTTCTTCTTTGGCAAGGGTAATGGTTCTTCTCATTGCTAAAATAGGATCTACTGCAAAATCTAATTTTTTTGAAAAAGGTTTGGAACTTTCTATTTTCTCTGGAATACCTAAATTACCCCTTCCGTTTAGTTTTTCTTTATCTACTTCAAATTCTAAATCTCCTTTTCCTCCTTCTATTTGCATTGTTACTGCCATATACCTATCCTGCTCTTCTTTTGTATGTTTTCTTCTTTTTACCACAAAAATGTCGTCTTCTTTTTCTATTCTAAGGAAAAGATTATTAAAAGCAGGATGGGCATTGTCTTGCCTACTTTGAGAAATTACCGGCTCTAATACACTACTTATTTCAATAGTTTCTTCCTCCGCCCCTCTATTTTCTAAAGTAACTCTTCTAATTTCTACTGGGCTATCGCTACTAATGGTTACTTCTGTTATCGTTTCTATACTACCATCTAGTCTTACAATTTTATCTCTATCCTCTGAAAATAGGATTTGATATTTATCCGGCTTTCCTAAATCATTACGAAAGCCAGAGGTCCAAATTCTCTTATTTCTAATATTTTTAAAATAGAACAAAATTCCTTGCACGGTATCTTTTGTTTCTTTAAAACGATTCACCAAAATATCTTTATACTTGCTATATCCTTGCCCTTTTTGATCCATTACAATGAGATAGTCGTTACTGCTAATGGCATTGATTCTTTTGAGTGGCATTTCTGGTTTTTCATAAATTCTTTCACAATAATCGGCATAATCACGATATTTTATTTTTGTTGGTTTTTCTTTTTGTTCTTTAGTAATAATCATGCTCTCCGGCATTCTTTCTTGCAGTAAAATATCGATTGCTTCTATTTCTGGATTTTCTTCGAATCTTTTTTGTAAAATTCCATCTGAAAATAGATTGTTAATAGAAAGTAAAATTAGTGCTTGGTGATGTGCCATATAGGTTTTAACGACCGCATAATTTTGCCCTCTATGAAGCCTTGCTGGAGTGTAATCAATTGACTCATATAACCCATATTTTCCTCTCATGTGGCTTTGTTCTAATCGTTTTATATTTTGCAGTACTTCTTTAGGCTGGTCTGGTAATGCTAGCAAACTGGCATAACTTGCTACTACAATATCATCCTCTAATCCTCTTTTTAAGCCTAGCCATGGTATTCCAATGGCTTTGTATTGATAATTATTGCTAAAATCTTTTACATGAAAAGCCGTCTCCGAAAAGCCCCAAGGTACTCCTAATTTTTGACTATACTCTTTTTGACTCATTAGCATAAATAAACAAGATTCTTCTAGTAAACTTCCCTTATATTTTTTCATATTTATATTAGGCATTAAATACTCAAAAGCCGTACCTGACCACGAAACTAGTCCTTTATATCCATTTAAAGAAGTAAGGGTTCTGCTAAGAGCAAACCAATGCTTTGGAGAGACATCTTTTTTGGCAATAGCCACAAAACTGGTTTGTCTTGCCTCTGAAGCTAATAAATCATAATAAGAATCGGTTAGCTGATTGTTATCTACATGAAAACCAATGCTAAATAGTTTTTTCTCTTCGTCATATAATTTGCTAAAATCTGCTTTTGCAATTGGAATTTCTCCAATTTCTCCTTTTACCCATGCTGGAATTTGTTCTAGTAAATCCTCACTTACCTTTCTTTTTTCTAACACATCTGCTAAGAAAGTTTTTACAATATACACATATCCTACAAAATTTCCACTATCTACTGTGGAGACATATTTAGGAGTTAAAGATTGGAGAGTATGAATATCATACCAGTTATATAAATGTCCATTCCATTTTGGCATCTCTTCTACTGTAGCAATCATGTGTAATAACAGCTCTACCGTGTCCTCTAAAGATTCATATCCCAAATCATAACTGGATATTACGGCTAACATGCCAAGCCCAATATTGGTAGAAGATGTACGATTTACTACTATGGGTGACCTATCTTCTTGATAATTATCTGGTGGCAAATAATGATTTTCCGCTGTTAAGTAGGTTTTAAAGAATTGCCAAGTTTCTTTTCCCAGTTCCGTCAAATATTGTGTTTCTTCTTGAGATAGTGTTTCCTTTTGTGTTTTTGCTTTTGGTGTTTTACTCATATACCATAAAATTCCTGGCGCTATTAGCCAAACAATAGCAAGTAGAAAGAAGAGAATACTAAGTGGTTCTTGTTTGGTAATACATAAATATACTATCACTCCTACTGAAACTACTATATTGGCAAGCATGTTTTTATAATAAGAAACTAGAGAGGTTTTTGCTAACTTTTCTGCTTCTTCCGAGGTAATCCACTCTAACATATGCTTTTTGCTAACCCATAGACGATAGCATGTCTTTACAATAGCATTAGCAGAGGTATACGCCTTGTCTGGAAGAGCTCCCAAGCTTAAGACCCCTCTACTAACACTTGCCATGCCCATACTAATACTAGAGTCAAAACTCTTTCTACTACCTACATTTTCTTTGCGATAAATAATTTTGTCTAAGATATCTAGCAAAGTAGGTGTTAATAAAGAAATGAAAAACAACCAAGCAAATCCACTGGAGAAGCAAAGAGTATACAATAAACCTAAAAGCACAGTAATAGGGAAAAGTGCTCTGATACAGTTATCAAATATTTTATATTTCGATAACGCATTTAACGGATTTTGTTTTTCTTCTCCCTTTTTGTTGAAAATTTTACTCTTTAGCCAACCTAAAATTTGTATATCTCCTCTTATCCAACGATGCATTCTTGCTTTAAAACTTTGATAACCGGTTGGGTATCCATCCATGAGCATAATATCAGATACTAAGCCACACCTCAAATAGCTTCCTTCTAACAAGTCATGACTTAGTACTTTGTTTTCTGGGATTTCATTTGCTAAAACAGTAGAAAAAGTGGCTAAATCATAAATGCCTTTCCCTGTAAAAATACCTTCGTCAAATAAATCCTGATAAAAGTCGGAAATAGCATTGGTATAGGAATCGGTTCCTCCACTGCCTGCAAAAATTTGCGTAAATAAATTTTTTCTACTAATTTCTAAATCAATTCCTACTCTTGGTTGCATGATGCCATGTCCTTGTACAACAACATCTTTTGTCTGATTTAGAATAGGTCTATTTAAAATATGAGACATGGCTCCAACTAGTTCTAACCCTGTTCCAATAGGTAGTTTGGTATCTGCATCTAGAGTGATAATATAGCGTATTTTCTCTTGCCACTTTTTCCCTTTTTCCTTTTCTTTCTCCATGGAATTATACAAAAACATATCTTTTTCATGTTCTAATAAATATTCATTTAGTTGGTTTAATAAGCCTCTTTTACGTTCCCATCCTAAATAGCACTCTTCTTTTCCATTCCAAAAACGCTTTCGATAAATAAACTGGAATTTTCCGATTCCTTCTTGTGGATATTTTTGATTAAGACGTTCTACTTGTAATTTTCCTTCTTCTATCACTTCCTCGTCATAGGCTTCCCTTTCATTTTGGCTACTGCTACAATCTCCTAACAGTGTAAAGTAGAGATGCTCACTTTTGTTAGCCAAATACATCACTTCTAAATTATGCATTAATTCTTTTACTTTTTCTCTGCTTTTCATTATAGTTGGAATTACCACCATCGTAGCATTTTCCTGTGTGATGCCATTTTGGAAATCTAGTTTTGGAATTAATTTTGGTTTTACTTTTTTGCTAGTAACATGATGCACCACTTGGCAAACAATTTCTTGTATTGGTAGAATAGCTAATATGCCAAATAGGATAGTAGCTAAAACAGAATGAATTTGTATATAGAAGAGAGTACTAACTAAAATGGTAAGGATAAAAGTACCCAGCCACATACCTCCAATGATGCTATATACTTTTGCTTGAGGAGAGAAAAATCTTCTTTTCTTTCCTGTATTTAAACTCTCATATAGCTTTGGAGTTCCTTCGTCTATTAAAAAATACCCAATATGTGTTTTTCTTTCTTCTGCTCCCGCTTCTTTTTCTTTCGTAGCAAGTTCTAACACTTTTTTCGCAATATATAATTCTGAAATTTTAGTTTTTCTTCCTATTTCTTGAATGGTATTTCTATAATATTCTTTTGTTTTATAATCCATTTTTTCATATACCTTTGCAGGATCTTTTCTTAAAATTTCTTCTACCCCATTAATTTTTTCAAAAATGGCTAAAAAATCTACTCTCGCAAGTTCCTTCATCGTGGTAATACAATTTGCCATACTTACCTTTTTTACTGCTATATCAAAATGCTCTTTTTGAATAACCTCTTCCACACTCGTTCCCATTTTATTTACTTGCTCTTCTAAAACAGCCATAAAGCCATACGCAGACTTTCCATACTGTTTTAAACGATAAGACATATACTCTATAAAAGGGTACTTCATTTCTCCATACCCTTTTACCCTTGCCTTATATTCTGTTAAATTTTTATACTTCAGTTCTTCTTTATTTTCTACTAATCTTTCTATGATGTTTTCTACACGATATTTTTGCATTTGGCTAAAATAAATTTTTTCGCATATTTCCCTTATATTTTGTAAAATAGCAATCTGAATAAAAGTACCAATATTCCAAATTTCTTCCATACTTAGTGTTTTTTTACGCTGATATGCTTTTAAATATTCTATTAAATTCTGAGCATCTATTTTATTATCTGTATAAGCTACAATTTGTGCTGCTAGCACATAAATGCGGGCAAATCCTTGGTAACTTCCTGTGCGAATTCCCGGAAAACTTTTATACTTTTGCAAACTCAAATCTTTGCAAATATTTTTTACCGTTTCCTCTATAATATAGAAATTATCCAGTAACCACTCTCCTGCTGGGTGAATAGGTAATCCTAGCTTAATATGTTCATCTAACAAAAAATAAACTTCTTGAATTAACTCAAAATTTTCTTTTACTTTTGGAATAGGATACGTATTCTTTTTACTACTATCTTGCAACACTTGGTCTGATGCTAGCTTTTCCAAATAATTTTCCAGTTGCAGACTCTCCACTCCCACACCTTTTATCGTAAGTTCTTTATATTCCATTCCAATTCCACTCCTTGCTCCCTATGTTTTACACATATTGTTTGCAAATTGTGGAAAATTATGCATCCCATACCAAAAATGTCCCAAAAATGTCAGGGATAAGTGTGACATGTCTCATTTATTCCTGACTTAAATGGACATTGTGAAAAATTTGACGAATTTAGGAATCTATTGTATAATAAAATTATGTAATGTATTAATCCATTTTAGGTATGACGTATTCACAAAATACATATATATAAGATAAAATGAAGGAGGAAATTTTATGGACGAAAAAGATGAAAATATTATAGAAAATCCAGCTGAAGAAGAAAAGAAGGATACTTCCACAAACGAAGCTCCTATAGAAGCAAAAGTGGAAACTCAAAATGAGCAAACTTCTACTTCAGGACCTGCTGTAGAAGGAGAAATTTTAGAGGAAGACAAACCTGGTTTAAGTATTGCTGCCATGATACTTGGTATTGTTTCTTTGGTATTCTGGTGTTACTGGCCAATTTCAATTATTTGTGGTATTCTTGCTCTTATTTTTGGTATTATTCGAATGAAGAAACCAAATGGCAAAGGAATGGCAATTGCTGGTTTTGTAACAGGACTAGTCGCTGTAGTTTTCTGGGGAGCAATGTTTGGTCTTGCTTTCTTAGGTGTGGCTATGTACAGCTTAGTAATTTAAAGGAATGATTTTAGAGCTAAAAAAATTGCAAACGTAACAGTTTGCAATTTTTTTGATTAATTTTTCTCCAAAAGTCATAAATAAAGAAAACCTTCATACTTTATACAAAGGAGTTTTGTATGATTGTTATTAGTAGAAAAAGAATTCTTTTAATTGCTACCATTTTTTGTGTTTCCGTATTTGCTTTTTCTTTAAGCACTTATTCTTCTCCCAAAACAACAGAGACAGTAGCACTTCCTGTTAGCAATAAAGTAATTGTAATTGATGCAGGGCATGGGAAGCCGGATGAAGGAGCAGAGTCCAGTAATGGTACTACCGAAGCAGAAACTAACTTAAAAATAGCATTAAAGGTACAAAATTTATTAGAGCAAAGCGGTGCCACAGTTTTATTAACTAGAAGTGATGAAAATGCCATTTACGATTTAGATAGTAAAACATTAAAGGAGAAAAAAATATCCGATATTCATAACCGTGTAAAAATAGGCAATGAGTCTAGCGCAGATATTTTTGTTTCTATCCATTTAAATAAAATTCCCCAAGAGCAATATTGGGGATGGCAATGTTTTTATAAAAATGGGGATGAAAAAAGTATTGCTCTAGCCAAAAGTCTACAAAGTAATTTAAATGAAGCTATTCAAAAAGAGAATAAAAGACAAGTTATGAAACTCGATACCGTTTATTTAATGAAACACGTGGAAATTCCTATTTCCATTGTAGAATGTGGTTTTTTATCTAATGCAGAAGAGGAAAAATTATTACTAACAGACGAATATCAAGATAAATTAGCATGGGGAATTTATAATGGCATTATGGACTATTTTTATGCTTCTTAATATTTTACGTTTCTCGTTTCAACGGTTTTATGGAAATTTCTTTTACAGTAATGAGCTTTTGTTAGATATTTCTTATGACAGTAAATGCTAACAAAATGATAATAAATGCTATCCAAAATTTTTCTTTTGGATAAATCCATGTCGCTATTTTTTTCTTTTTCCCTACATTGATTAGATAAACTAGATTGGCGATTAGTAAATATACTCCTGTTAGAAAAAATACAGGATGATAAAAAAAGGCATCTTTAAAATTGCCATGTACTATTTCTATTACACATCTTGTACCACCACAACTTGGACATAAAATACCAAAATGTTCATACACAAAGCAAGTTGGAATAAATTTTATGAGCCACCCTTGCTGAATTCCTATGAAAATAAGTAGAGCTAGAATAATCATTCCTAGCTCTATAAAAATTGCTTTTTTATATTCTTCTTTCATTCTCTCTACCTTTTTTCAGAAACAGAAGAATGGTGGTCTGCTGTTTCTGTTTTTCTTCTATCAATTACATAGGTACTTCCTTGAATAGTTTTTGCCAAATGTTTTACACTAGCACCTGCTTCTCCTATTTCTAAAGTATTCGCAAATCTTCCTTTTTCTACTTCTACTACTGCAATGGAAATAGAAGTAAGTGGGAATTGCTCTATAATTCCTTTTCGATTAGCCACTTCTATGTAACCTCTTTGAGCATCTTGCTCTGTAAAAAATTTTGTTACATTGGTATCAAAATCAGTGATAATATTTTGGCATACTTTTTCATAATCGGTTTGAGAAAGTATCGCTACAAAATCGTCTCCTCCAATATGTCCTACAAAACTATCTTCGTATTGCTCTGTATGTACATTTTTTAAGATTGTTTTTGCCGTAAATTTTATAATTTCATCACCTTTTAAAAATCCATATACATCATTATATGCCTTAAAATTATCTAAATCGATATACATCATGGCGAAAGTTTCTTTACTTAGCCATCTCTTTTTCACTTCTGCTTGTATTTGCACATTCCCTGGTAAACCTGTTAGTGGACTTACTCTACGATTGACATACATTAGTTTTATAATATTTTTGATTGTATAGTATAAAAATTCTTGATCTATCGGTGCTACAATATAATGAGATATGCCTAACTTCAACATTTCTATACGATGTTTATGGTCTTTATTAGAAGAGATAACAAGTATTGGAGTTATAGTATTATCTTCATCTTCTCTTATTCTTTTACAAATTTCTATGGCATCCTGATGAATATTATCTTCGTGAATTATAATTAAATTAGGAATATTCTTCAATGCTTGGTCTACTTTGTCGGAGTGTACATTTGTAAAACGATATTCTCTATCTGTATGAAATAACTCTTTTAATGCATTTACTAAATTTGTTTGATCATCAATAATATAAATTTCTTGTAATAACATAGTTTCTCCTTACTTTTCTTTTTTCATGGCTTTTTTTAGTGTTTCTAAATCAATTTTCTGATTTAAAAATTTTGTAATACTTTCTGATTTCATACTTGGAAAGGCTAGTTTTAACCTTCTTGCTTGCCTATATACTTTTAATTTTAATTTTGCCTGTCTAAATTTCAAATTTCTTATCATTTTTTCTATATTTTCTGTTGTTGCTGTATTTTTCTTAGGAGTTAAATCTTTCATATGTTTTAATTCTTCTAGTTTTTCTTTAATATTGTCTCCTAATTCATTTACTTTTTCCATAGCTGTTTCCATATGGATAACTGCCATAGCACTAAAAGCAATATCTACAATAAAAATACTATACAAAATAATATTTATATATGTTAATAAATAAGTAGAAACTTGTCCTAATTGTGCCTCTACCCATGGATGAATATATCGAATAAATAAAACACCTAACACTCCCCAATATAAAGAATTTTTTAAACAAATTCTTCCCTGAAAATTAAATTTTAAATGGGAATAATCCCAATATTTTGTTTTAAAAACTTTTTCTAAGAAAATACCCACAATGTATTCCCAAAAAGATAACAAAACAAAAGCTGCTAAAAATAATAAAATTATATTGTCTTTTAAAGGTGTTAGTACAACAATCATTAAAACGGCGCCTAGTCCATAAATGGGACATATGGGGCCATTTAAAAACCCACTATTGACCCATTGTTTTTCCCAGAAAGTCTTTGATACAGACTCCAACAACCAACCGCAAAAGGAATAAATCATAATATAAGTTAGCATATAAGTAATTATTTCTTTTGTCATTGTCCCTCAATCTCCTTTATTCTACTGTTACTTCTCCTGTTCCTTCTTGTGTTAGTCCGCTAATATTATATGCTGTTACTGAAATTGTATTCGTTCCTGCATTTAACTTTTGTCTAATTTCTACTTCCTTCATATTCAAAGGTGTTCCTGTATTTTCTGGATCAGTAGAATAAAATGCTCCATTTAATGTAAATTCTATTTTTTGTATATTTTCCTCATCTGTTACTTTAATAATTAATTCGTCTCCATCCCTTGATAAATTAATTTGTGGCTTTGTTGCTCCTTTGTAAGTTTGCACCTCTGTAGTTTCGTTTCCAGCAGCGTCCACTGCCACTACTGTTAAGGTATTTTCTCCTTTTAACACAGTTAATCTTTCTTCAATTAAATTTGGAGACTCTGCTCTTGCATCTAATCTTGTTTCATCTTCGTTATTCCAATAATATAAGATATAAGCTATTTGCGTTTCATCTTTTGCTGAAATTTTTACTCTTCCATCTTCCAATATTAATTCAATTTGTGGTGGAGTAGTATCCCCTTCTTCTACAGAATAAGTTCCATCATAACTTACCTCTTTTCCAGCTAAGTCTAAAACAGTTAAATGAATAGTATTATCTCCTACTTCTAGTGGAATACTCTCTTCTATTTGGGTTCTTCCTCTTCCCTGCAATACTACTTCTTGTTCACCATTTAAACTGTATACAATTCTATCTATTGCTTTATCATGCTGCACGGTTACTTTTAAACTATTTCCTTCTTGTGCCATTTGTACAACAGGTACACTCGCTTGTTGCTTTTCACTTTCTTCTCCTGCAAACATAGCCCATGAGCCTTGACCTACTAAAATAACGCCAAAAAGGATGATAATAACAGCAAAAATTCTAGTTATTGTTTTTATATTAAGTGGCTCTTTTGATTTTTTCCCACTACTGGTTGACAATATTTGGTTCACTTATTTTCACCTCTATGTTTTTCTTTTTCCTGCTCTGTATAAAACTGAATTTATTATACCATAACCATTTTTCAATGTAAACACAAAAATTGGTAAAATTTTCTTAAGATATTACTTACACACCCATAAGAATTTCCTATAATAAAAAACTTTCAACTTTTTCATCCGAAACTTTATAGCTTGTGAACTTTAAGGAACGTCCCTAATGTTCATGAAAAAAATTGCAATTTAAGGAACGTCCCTAAATTGCAATTTTTTTATATTATAATACGAATTTTTTAATGAAGATTACTCCTGCTGCTAAGATTATTATGCTTCCTCCTATTAGTCCTATATATTCTGCTTTTATTCCTGCTACACCTGTTTTAATAGATAGAATCACTGGTGCATCGTCTATATCGTCTTCGCCTGGTACTTTATTATTTGGAGTAGAGTCTATATCTGGAGTATCATATTCGTTATCATCCTCACTGATTTCTGCTGTATTTACTTTTAATCCCATATTGTTTGCATTATTTATCCATGTTAATACTATCTCTACTTCTGCACTTTCTCCTGGTTGTAATAAAGTATCTTTTAGTGCATCTGTTGTAATAACTCCGTTTTTTTCTGTCCATCCTGGGTTATCTGCTGCTACAAATTGTAATCCTTCTGGTACGTAGTCTGTAATTTCTTTTACATAACCTGCTATTTCACCTTCGTTGGTTACTCTTATTTTGTATCTAAATTTTACCACTACTTTATTTAATTTTCCACTTGGTATTTCTACTTTTACTGGTGCCTCTGGATCATCTTCTGCTTTATGTCCTGTATCTGTTACAGTCTCTTTTCCATTTTCGATTACAATTGCTTGGGTTACCCATTTTCTTAAGGCTAAATCAAAATATTTTACTTTTACTTTTTCAATATCTTGATCATCTTCTCCTTCTATCCATTCGTCTGGTGTAGAATCTTTATCTACTACATCTTCTCCTTTTTCATTTTGGTCATCTGCTATTTGTGCTTGGTTAATTAGGATTCTATCGGATGTATTTGGTTCTGTTACTTGGAATGCGATTTGTATATCTCTATGGTCTGGCTCTTCCATCGTTTCTCTATCAAAAGCATCTAGTAGATTATCTCTTCCTGTTTGGTCTTCTTGCTCTTTAGATAGATAATCTGTTTGTACGACTACTGCTTCTTCTACGTTTTCTGTCACATTTCCATTTTCATCTAACATTACCCATCTATATTCTACATTTGTTTCATGTTCTGGTAAGAATAATAATCCTTCTGGTAAATCATCTTTTACTAAAGATGCATACCCTGCCTGTGTTCCTTCATTGTAAATTCTTAATGTATAAGTAACGATATTTCCATTTGCTACTTCTACTGGCTCTTTCGTATGTTCGTATACGTAATTTCCATTTTCGTCTATTGTAAAGACTGGTACTCTATTCGTTACTTCTGTATTGTCTACTTTCGTAATGAATTTTCTTAATGCTAAATCGAAATATTTTAATTTGATATGCTCTTTGTCAATATCGTCTTCTGTTTCGTCTCCATTATCTGGTGTAGAATCTTTATCCTCTACTTCGTTTCCGTCTTCATCTGAATCGTCTGTAATTTCTGCAATATTGGTGATAATTCCTTCATAGGAATTTGCTGCTACTACTCTAAAGGCTACTTTTACTTCTTTATAGTCTGGTGATGTCATGGTGTCTGGATCAAATCCTTCTAATAAATTTTCTCCTGGTGTTTCTTCTTGTTCTTTTGATAAGTAGTCTGTTCTAATAGCTACTGCTTCCTCTGGATTATCTGTTTCATTTCCATTTTCGTCTACCATTACCCATCTATATTCTATATTGGTTTCATGGTCTGGTAAAAATTCTAGTCCAGTTGGTATATCATCTGTAATTTCTTTGGCATATCCTGCTATATTTCCTTCGTTATATACACGGATAGTATATTCTACTACATCCATTGTTTCTACTTCTACTGGGTCTTTCGTATGTTCATAAATGTAATTTTCATTTTCATCTTTTACATTTGTAAATACTGGAACCCTATTAGTGACCGGATTTTCATCTACTCCTGTAATAAATTTTCTTAAAGCTAAGTCAAATTCTTCTAAGATTAATTTTTCAAAATCGTCGTCATCTTCTTGTCCTTTATAGAAATAGTTTTCATCATCTAAGATAGATTTATTACTGTCATTTCCTTTATAATCTGGTAAATTTTCATCACTTGGTAAATTTACATTTGCTTTTTCAGAATCTCTATCAGTAACTGTATTTCCATTTTCGTCTGTAGAATCTGTTATTTCTGCTATATTTGTAATAACTCTATCTAAATCTGCTGTGGATTTTACTCTACATTTGATTTGAATATCCACATAGTCTGGTTCTGTCATAGTATCTGGGTCAAATGCTTTGATTAAGTTCTCTTCTGGGTCTATTTCTGATTTTGCAAGCTTTGTAGTAGTTGCTTTTCTTAAACTACTATCAATTAACCATCCTTGTGTGCTATTAAAGTTTTCTTCATCATCCATCACAAATTCTAGTTGTGGTGGTAGATAATCAGTAATAGAGCTTGCATAACCATCTAATTCTCCTTCGTTATAGATTCTTAATGTGTAAATAACAATATCTCCTACAGATACTCCTACTGGATCCTTTGGATGTCTATAATTTGCGGTTGTACCACTTCCGTCTACTAATGGTGTTACATCTACTGTTGGAGCTCTTAAATAATTTCCGTCTGTATCTACTAATTCTTTTCCATTAATACTGGTTATGAATTTACGTAGAGCTAAATCGAATTCTTTTCCTGGAATAACTAATTCTTCGTAATCATCGTCATCTTCATAACCCCATCCTTGCTCTGAGGAACCTGGATTATAGTTTTCTTTTTGATCTTCTGTCAAATTGTCTGGTGTAGAGTCTCTATCTGGTATACTTTCATTTCCAGTATCGTCACTATGTACGGTTATTTCTGCAATATTCTTTAAATGATGTTCTGTTTGTATATTGTCTAGTGAAACCACACATTCTACCTGCACATCTGCGTAGTCTAAACTTGTTCCATTAAATTTTTCAATTAATGTGTCTGTTAATTTTGTGGTTACTATGGTTCTTCCATCACCTGATGGATTTGTCCATCCATTTTCTGTATTAATTGTGCTATTTGATGCTAAAATTAGTCCTTCTGGTAAAATATCGGTTATTTCTTTCGCATAACCATCTACATTTCCTTCATTGTAAACACGAATTGTATAAACAACAGTATCTCCATTTTCTACTTGAATAGGTGTTTTGGTATGTTGTTTTATTGCTGTACTAACTGTTCCATTTGCAAGTGCTGTTACATCCACTTGAGGTTCTCTAGATGGTTCTACTGGTGTTCCATTTACTGATACAATAAATTTTCTTAATGCTAAATCAAAAATTTTTCCTGGAATAATTAGTTCTTCATAGTCATCATCATCCTCATAACCCCATCCTTGTTCTGAAGTTCCTGGATGATAATTTTGCTTTTGCTCATCTGTTAAATTATTTGGTGTAGAATCTCTATCTGTTACACTCTCATTTCCATTACTATCACTATGTTTTGTAATTTCTGCTACATTCTTAAAATATTGTGCCATTTCATTATAACTTGCACTTACTACACACTCTACTTGCACATCTTTATAATCTAAGGTAGTTCCATTAAACTTATTAATTAATGTATTTGCTAATTTTGTAGTTACAATGGTTTTTCCGTCTCGTGATGGATTTGTCCAACCATTTTCTTGGTTGATAGTGCTATTTTCTTTTAATGTTAATCCTTCTGGTAAAATATCGGTTATTTCCTTGGCATAACCATCTATATTTCCTTCGTTATAAATACGAATGGTATAAAGAACGGTGTCTCCTATTGCTACTTCAATAGGTGTTTTTGTATGTTGCTTGATAGCTGTTTCAGCTGTGCCATCTGCTAATTGTGTTACGTCTACTTGTGGTTCTCTAGATGGAGTTACTGGTGTATCATTTACTGATACAATAAACTTTCTTAATGCTAAATCAAAAATAGGGTTATAATCTATGTCTGCACTAATATCATATTCTATTTTCTTTCTTACAACTTCTGCTACTGGTTGATCTATCTTTAATGCTTCTGTTGTAGATCCATTCACAGACCAATAAGTTACATTTGTTGTATATTCAGTTACATTTATTTTAAAGGTTAATCCATTGATATTTTCTGTATTTGGTATAGATAAGTAAAAATCTTGTCCAATTAGTTGGCTTGTCCCCTCATTTTTTTCATTTACTAAAGTATAAGAAATTGGTTGTCCTTCTTCGTTTTGCAAACTTGTAATAAAGGTAAAATCTTCTTTAATTAAACCATCTATATGATATGGTCCTACAATATAATTATTTCCTTGTACTTGTACTGTTGCATTTTCACTATTTAAAACAAATCTATCTGAATTATTTATAACTGGTGCAGTATTTTTATTAGCTTCTCCTTGAGCTACAAGATATTGATATAATGCTACAGTATCATCATTTCTATCATCTCCATCAGCGAATTTATCTCCTATAGCTTCATAATCTCTCTCTCCTGTTTGTTTTACCCAAAGATAGAAAGTAGCGTCTGCATCTAATTGATATACATCATCATTTGTAAAATGCCATATTGCTAATTGTTGTGCAATATCTATCTCATCATCACTAATAGTACTATTTGCTAGTCCAGCATTTGTTAGTAATTCTTTTCTGTAATTCTGTGCTACTTCTGTTTCTGTGTCTGTTGGGTTTTCTGTTGGCGCTGGTACATAACAATGCTCTAATACCCATACTAACGAATTATATCTTTCTCCTGTTGGAAGGACATCTTTATATGGTGAAGGAATTGCATCTAAATTTTTTAAATCAAAATATTCTGTATAATTACGCTTTTGGATTACATTTCCCATGTCTGTAGAACCAAACCCTGGTCCTCCTTTTAAACAGTATATGGCTCTATCTCTGTTTGGAATCGTTCCTGTTTGGTCATAAGCTGTAATTTTCCATAACACCTTTTCAGAAGCATTTAATCCAGTTTTATAGGCATAACCTGAACTACGAAATTCTTCCAATCCTAAATATAGTCCTCCATTGCTATCTGTTGTAGCATATGTAAGAGAAGGTATTATCATTCCTGCTCCTAAAACGACGGCCATTATTACCATCCTACAAGATTTTTTTAATTTCTTCCAATCCATTTTTCTACCATCCTTCTTTTAAACTGTTTCTTTTATTTTCTAATTACTCTATTCTTATTTTAAAGCCCTTTTCTGGTTTCGTCAATAGCAAAATTTAACAGCTTTTCTACTCTCTGCTAATTGTATTTTTTTGCTCTACGGAAGCACCTTTTTGCTCCCTGTTCTTTTTTATTACCTTTACATTACAATTATATTACATTTTTGTTACAAAATCAAGGTTTTAGGGCAATTTTACTAGGAAAATAGGGAGTTTGCCGCATGAGAATTTTTAAAATTTTTGTATGCGATTTTTTAATATAATAATCAAAAATAATAATAAAAAAACAATAGACCTATATTAAAATCTATTGTTTTTTCTAGTTCTTGGAGGCGACAGTCAGAAAACAAGCAGATTTAAAGCCTCTATTTCTGCATAGTTTCGGACATCTACTGTTTAGATTTATCGCAATTTTACTGCAACGGCTCAAATTGTATTTTATAAATGATATCTATTTATACTGAAAATTAATTGTAAATTTTTGGTAAGTTTGCTTGTTTTCTAAAGAAGATAATACATAATAGTATTGTCAAAACAGGATAGAATGTTGTGGTCTATCCTGTTTTTATATAATAAAAAAGTATGTGTAGTTGTGATACACATACTAGCACAAATGACATTCGCAGAACTTTGAATGTTTTGTTTATTTAATGTAAATATATAATAATATTTTTTTATATATTTGTCAAATATTTTTTTATTAAAATTGGAGGCGCCACCCGGATTTGAACCGGGGATCAGAGTTTTGCAGACTCGTGCCTTACCACTTGGCTATAGCGCCGAATATAATAATATGGAGCGGAAAACGGGGCTCAAACCCGCGACCTCTGCCTTGGCAAGGCAGCGCTCTATCAACTGAGCTATTTCCGCATTTCTATCTTCTTTGTACATAATTTCCTGTGTTAGTTCATATACTTCTTCCAAAAAACAATTATTATGATAACAAAGTTTGATAGAAAAGTCAAGGTTTTCTCTAAATTTTTATAGGAAATCTACTCTCCTTTTATGGAAAAACCGCTAAAAATTCTTGTATATAGGACCATATATCTTTTCGTTCTATTCTATCTTCTATTAATATATCTATATATTCTATTACTTCTTCTTTATATTTTATAACAATGTTTCCTATTTTTGTATTTTCTCTAACCGGTGCCTCATATTGATAAATACAATGGAATTGTATTTCTATTTTATTCTCTTCTCCTTTTGTTATACTTAAAGTTTCTTTTTCTATATTTCCTAAACTTAGTTTTATTGAATTGTTCTTTGCTTTATATATGTATATGCGTTTTTGATTAATTTGTTTCCATTTTTCAAATTCTTTTTCTATTTTTGTTTTTAAATCTATTGTTTCGAAGTTTTCAAATGCATATTCTATTAGTTTAATACTATCTTGTGTTCTTTGCTTTTTCGTATCTGCTCCTAATACTACTACAATTATCTGTTTTCCATTTCGAGTAGTAGATGTTACTAAACACCTTCCTGCATTTCCTGTAAAACCTGTTTTCACACCATCTACACCATTCAAATTTCCTAATAATTCATTGGTATTATATAGTAGCCTTGCTACTCCATTAATAGAAATCGTTGCAGTCTTACTAGCCACAATTTTCCTAAATGTTTCATTTTCCAAAGCATAATCTGTTAGCACTGCTAATTCGTATGCCGTTGTATAATGATTTTCATCATCTAATCCATGTGGTGTTACGAAATGTGTATTTTCTAAATTTAATTCTTCTGCTTTTTTATTCATTAATGTTGCAAATCCTTCTATATTTCCACCCACATATTCTGCAAGTGCTACTGCGGTATCATTTCCAGATCGTAATAAAAGTCCATATAATAAATGAAGCACTGTAATTTTATCTCCTGTATTCACATGCAAACAAGATCCTCCTGTATTCGCTGCCTTTTTGGATATAGTAACTACATCTGATAAATTGGTGTTTTCTAAAACTACAATGGCTGTCATTATCTTAGTAGTAGATGCCATGGCTCTTTTTTGTGTTTCCTTTTTTCCCCACAATACTTGTTTTGTTTCTCTATCATAAATAACTGCAGCTCTACTATTGATAACGGGGTCATTTACTGTTTCTCCCGCTGTTTCTACCACAATTTGTTGTATTTCATTTTCTTGCCATTCTTCTTCCTCTACATCATCTGCATAAACTACCTTTGCTTGTAGCAACACACAGACAATTAAAATTACACACCACGTTCGTTTGATTTTTTGCATTTAAAATCACCTTTTATATTATATTTTAAAAGGTGATTTTTATGCTAATGTTTTAGTATCTTCCATCTCTTTGATGTCCTAACTCTTCTTCTAATTCTTCTGTAACCAACTCTATAACTTCCTTTGTATCTTTCTGAGGATTTTCCTTCCTTTTTTCTGCAAATATTTGCTTTGCCTTTTCTGCATTAGGCTCTCCTTGTTTATAATATCCCCATTTTATTGCTAATGCCTCATAGTTTACCCTATCATGTACATGCGATTTTGTATCTCTTTCTCCATCAATGTCTTCTGTTTTCATTTTATCTTCTTTTATCAATTTTCCAGATTTGTTTTCATGTAGTTTTGCTTCTTGATAACTTTCTTCTACACTTCTATATCCGTCTCCATATTCTTCTGCTAAATCTCTTTCTTCCTTTTTTATCTCCCATACGTTATCTGTTTCTAGTTCTCTATCTAAGCTTTTATTTCCTTCTATTCCTTTTCCTCCTATTGTTTTTCTTGGTGAATGATATACTTTTATCTCTCCATATTTTCCATTTTTTATAGCCAGACTTCCTTCCCCTAACTTAAATCTAGATAATACATCATCTTTTTGAACAGTACTATTTTGACCCACTTGATAATTTTGCTCTCGTGGATTATTTCCTTCTGCATGGTCTTGTTCCAAGTTTAATGGCACCACACTGCCGTCTTTTGCTATTGCTACCATGGAATACCTTGTTGTATTTGTTTTCGCCTGCTCTCCTTTATGGTTTAATAAATTGTCTCTTTCGTCTGATTCTATAATTCCTATTTTTTCAAAGCTTTTTCCTTCCATTTGTGGTAATTTTCCTGTATCTTTCAGCAATTTTCCTAAGGTTTTCATATCTGTTACTTTGTTATCTACATCCATCTCTTGTTTGATATTAACATCTTTTATACTACTCTGCTTTTTCTGAAGAAATATTGGCTGCTTTTGCATAATTTGTATATTTTGCTTTCTTTCCGCTTTTTCTTTTTTTGTTTCTATCTCTTCTTGTAAATCTATTGTAGCTATCCTAGTAATTTCTCTTCCTTTTTCTAGTTGTAGAGCTTTTTCTATTAAATGTTTTTGTTCTTCTTGTTCTTGTCTTAAAGATATTTCTTTTCTATTTAAATCAATAGATTGTACAATATCTTTTATTTGTTTAGCTAGTTCATTTTCTATACTATTTTCTTTAAAAATGATAGGATTTTCTTTTAATTTTTTAATAAAAGTTCCTATTTCTTCTGTTCCTAAATAATACCTACCTGTTTCACCTTCATCTACTAAATACAAACCTTCTATTTTAGAACCAATTCGCAAGCGTTCTATTAGATAAATATCTTTTACATTTACTAATTTTCCAGCTTGTTTTAAAAGTTTTGCTATTCTTTTTAAATCATTCATAAATTTGCGATTATTTAAAAAACAGCCTATTAGTTTATTTTGTTTTACTTCCATGATAAGGCATTTTTCTATTTGCCCTATTAATTCTTCTGGTGCAAAATCTTTGGTATCTTCTATAGATACCATTTGTTCCATATCTAAAATTTTAGCAATGTACCAATTTTCTTTTCGCTCTATTATTTTTACTCTATATACTTTTCCTACATATTTTTCTAAATCCATAGTTCACCTCTTGCTTTATGATAGCATATACATCATCTAAAAGTAAAGAAAATCACAAGAAATCTCTGTAAATAAGAAGTTTTCTTGTGATTTTCTTTAGGATTATTCTACTTCAAATGACATAACAAAGTCTGTTCCATCTAGGAGTTGCATAAAAAATATTTTTTGCCTCTCTTCTGCTGCTGCACTTGCTCTTTCTTTGTATGGTACTGTAATAACATAAATATTACCTTGTTGAATTGCTCTCATTTCTCCTAAATAGTTAGTTTCAAAGAAAGTATTTCTGGCATATTCTTCAAATTGTTCTATTGTTGGAAAATTATTTTGTTTAAAAGTATTATCTAAATGAGAATACACTTGTTCATAGTCTTGATTGTCTAACATTGTAAAAATATTTCTTATATTTCTAGCTACTTTAGAATCTGAACTTAGTTCATTGTATTCTTCTACTATTTCCTCAGATTGTACCGTATAATTATCTAATAATATGCTATACTGCATAAAATCAAATTCTTTTATAATAAAAGTTTTACCATTTGCTGTTTGTACTTCATATTTTGTATATCCCTCTTCTTCCTGTTCTGTATAACTTGTGACACTATCTGCCCTCATATCTTCTATGTTTAAGTTCAAATAATCCACATAAGTTTGTATATCATTATTAAATTTTTCAAGTCTATATTCTTCATCTAGCATATCAAATGATTCTTGAGGGTTATTTATGGATATATATACATATTTTTCATAATACAATGAAAGGATGTCTTCCTCTACTACATTTAATGCTTCTTGAAATTGATTATACTGATTTTTCTCTATAGTATTATTTTCTCTATCCATTTCTTGAATTCCCTGTTCTAATGCCGTCTCATAATCTGTCTGATTTACTTGTTCTATTTGAAATGTTTGATTTTGAAAATCTAGATAAATTTTAAGATAAAGAGTGTTGCTTGTATTATTGGCGTCTGTATATGCTGCTTCTATATATCCTATACCATTTTCTAATAAATCTGCATAATATATATCTTTTACTATAAAATTATCCGTATTTGCTAATTCTTGTATATTTTGAGATTCTTTCGCAGTAACAGCCTGCAAGGCTTCTTGATTTGCATTTCGTGAATAATAATAGTATCGGCTTACTATATTTTTTATTGTTATATAAAAGTTTGCACGATCTACTTTTTCCAATTCATAAGAAGCTTCTAAATTTATTCCTTGTTGTTCTACTACTTCATCTATATTAGATTGCATCAATATGATTATAATTCCTATTGCGACGATTGCTAATACCAGCAATAGAATAATGATAATTTTAAAACTCTTTTTATTCACAATATTTACTCCTATTCACTAACATAAATTACTTTTTTATTGTCTTCTAACACTTTATCTACTGGATACCAACCAGTATCCTGATTATCTCCTACGTTAGAAACGTATACCTGATTTCCCTTTGCTTCTAGTGCTACAAAATAATGACCACTTGAATTACTCCAATATCCATGTCCTGCATTAATAATAGCTACATTTCCTGTATTTAAATGATTTAATAACTCTTCTGCTGTTACAGGACTTCCTGTGTCCACCGCTGTTAATCCATAATCTTGTAATGTACCTGCTACAGGAATTCCACCGCTATTGCCTAATTTCCTGATATCTTCTGGAGTAGCATCGATTCCATAACCAGACAATACCACTGCTACTGATGTTGCAGAACATCCACTACTTTTCATAGTTCCCCCCGCAAATGGGCTGTAGGCATAACTTCCTAAAAATTGTTTATATTCTTTAAATCTTCTTCCATTCGCTGTTACATATACTTTTGAATATCCATCTCCACTTTCTGAAACTCCAAATCCTTCTTCTATGTCTCCGCTAGAATTTCCTGATGTATTATCTTCTATATTTGCTCCCAATAAAGAATACATTTTCTTAACTGTACTTGTTACATTTTTTACCCAACCATCGCCTTGTGTAGGATATTTATCTGTATTAGGACAATAGGTAAGTCCTATTTCTTTTATTGTATATTTTCCTTGTGTAAAGTAATAACTTCCTGTTGCAATTCCTCTTATTGTTGTTCTTACATTTTCTTGTGGTGATGAATACTTTGTTCCTAAATTCCAACTTGCCCAGTTGTTGTCTCTATTTACGTAATTCGTATTAGCTGTTCCCATAGAGGTTTCTTGCTGTACAAATGCTAGTACAAATAAGGCATTTACATGATATTGCTCTTGTCCCTCTATTAAAACATCTACTAGGCTTAGTGCATTTTCTCTTTGCTCTCCATAATATTTAGCATTAATGACGTGAAGCAATTGTTCTTCTGTTACAGGAGTTGCTGCATTAGCTTCATCTGTTTTTACAATAATATCTTCCACTCCAACAATGATATCTGTAATTGTATCTTTTATATCATCTATTACTTCTCCAATTCCTTCTAGTAATAAATCCTTTACTGTATAGACTTCATTTGGTGGAAATGTCATTAAATAACGCATATGTTCTACAAGCCCTTGCATTTCTACTACATATGCACTTTCATAATCTTCCTCTGCTAAGTAATCTTGTTGTACATTATATGCATCATCTATATTATTCACCAATTTATCTTCTTCAGTATATCCACTTGTATTAGATTGCAATAATGCATATAACATTTCTAAACCACTTTCTAATTTATTTAGTGGCATTTCATATCTATCCATATTAGGAATTCTATAGGATACATTAATTCCTTCTTCATCAAATACCGCTTCTTCCGCACAATATTTAGCGTTATCCCATGTATTTTTTTCATAGCAATCATATGGACATTCTCCTGTTGAATTTCGTAGTAATCCTAAAAATTGTTTTGATTTTTCTACAGAATTTTTGATAGTTGCTGGATTATAAGTAGTTGTTGTATGAATTACTTGCGTCTTGGTTCTCGTCTGTGTTGTAAATGTATCATACCAGTATTCTGGTTGATCCTCCATAATAGGATCCCCATTTAAATATTCACCAACTTGTACTTCTCCTCCTTCATTATACCCAGATAAAGTATCTCTTACATTTCCCGCTCCAATTACTGGCTCTTCGTCTTCTTCTAATGTTCCTGTTATATTTTTAGTATACTCAAATTCTTCATAGAAACTCCATGTATCTGCATACTCTACTAGTAATTGTGGCTCTTGTGTTGTTACAGTTTTTACAGTTCTTGTTTTTTCTGTCCTTTGATTAGAAATTTCTGCTCCTGCTGTAGAAGGGCTACTATTTTTATAATCTTGTTTATCTTCTTCTCTTTCTACCGCAGTTCTTACAATAGTCGTATCATCTTGTATTGCTAAAACAATCTGTGTATTTCTTGATAATAAAGCTACATGGTAAACAAATTCTGGATTTTGTGTGATTTCACACAACGTAATTAAAAATTCGAACGGCATGGCATATTTAGAAACATAATCTTTGTATGGTAATCTTATTGTTTCCATTTCATAAGTAACTTGTCCTCCCATATTTTTATCTGCTAGCCATTCTCTTAAACCAGAAAACCATTGACCAATAATTCCTGATAGCTCGTTAGTATCCGACTCCACTACTCTTGTCTCTGTAATCTTGGCTACTAATAATTCATCGGTTTCTTTATCTATACTAAATTTGTAACGTACGTCTGGATTGTTATTCTCTATCATTTGCTGGAATTCTTCTATATCCACATATTCCATTTGTCTATAACTGCCATTATCTACTTTTACGTTATTTTCTGCATAGTTTCCATTTTCAAACTCACTTTCGTCAATACTTTCTTGTCTAGTAGTTCTATATAAATAAATACCCCCATCTACTTTATTAATATTTTCATGACCATGTCCATCTGTTGCAATTAAATTTGTTCCTCTTGTTTTATGAAACTGTTGTGTAATAATATCTGCTCTTATGAATTCTGATATGTATTTTTCTACTAATTCCTTATTTTCTGTATCTGCCATTAGCTCATCAAAGTTTTTGCCATCACTACCATCTCCTAAAAGTCTTAAATCTGAAATAGAAATTCCTTGGTTACCTAAATCTTTTATATAATTTTCTACGATGGTATATTTTCGTTTTTCTATAGAAATGGTATTACCTTCTTCATCTATTGCAGTATTATTATCAATCCATCTTCCAGCTTCTTTTAACTCTTCTTCTGTTCCTAAAGTTTCTCCTGTTTCTGCGTTAATAAAATATTCTTGTCCTTCACTTAAATCTATCCAATAATCATTCGTAATCCATTGCCACATTTCGGATAGACCAGTGCTTACTTTTGAACCTAATTCAATTAATGTATTTTTTATAGTATTTCCTATTGCAAAGATAGTAGATGCGACAATAACAACAATAAGAACAGGTACTGCTATTTGCATCAAAAGATGTATAATCATTTTTCTTCTAAAACTTTTACTTTTTAATAAATTTAATCCATTTTTAGCAGCACCAAGCCAATTACCAGATGCCGCATTAGCCCCTGCTTTTAGCGCTTCTTTTCCTTGATTAGCTGTCTCTTTTACTTCATTTCCTATAGGATTTCCTTGCCCACTCTTTTGTACTTGATTTTGCCCTTTGTCTTCCATATTCACCACCACTTCTATTATATATTAACACTTATTCTGTATCTTGTTTGCATTTCTTCTGGATTATTGTTATATGTTTCACTATCCGGAACAATATCTGAAAATACAATTCCTCTTGTTTTTATATCTACACTATAAATTTTATTAAATTTAATACGATAGATCCTGCTAAAGTGAGCTGGTATCTCATATAAATTGCTCGCTATTTCATGAATAAAAGAATTATAGGAAACATTGTTATCTCCCACTGCATATATACTCTTGGAACTCTTTCTCGTATCTATCAAAATAGGTGTATCTCTATTATTTTCTACTTTAATCTCGTATATTTCATAATCTTTATAGATTTCTTGTGTCACAACAGTTATTTTTATGTCATTACTTTCTGCTTCTTTATTTACCTCATTTTTTTTGATAAAACTATTAATATTTAATTTTCCGTTTTCTGACGATTGATCAACGGTTATATAGTCTTGATAATAATCTTCCTCTGTCCTACCTGTTGCTAGCATATTGTGATATAAGGTAACCCTATACGTATATTGTTTCTCTTCACTAAGAAAATTCTCTATATCGGCTATTCTTTCGCTAGTAAAAATAGTATTATAATATCCATTTTGAAAATCTTCTTGCGTTGGAAATAATGTTTCTTTGCATTCTTCTGTTAGCATCCCATAGGCACTAGCAATATTTCCGGCATTACAATACGCAATAAATTCCTCTATCACTTCTACATTACTTTTCGTTTGCTCTTCACTTACGGTATCTCCCCCCACAATAGATTGTGTAGGCAGATTCTCATCATATGTATTGGTATCACGGTTTGCATTTTCGCTTTCCCTTTGTGCTATTGCCATCTGATTTAATACTTGAATAATGATAATAAGAAAGACTATTACAGCAATAATTGTGATAATTTTTCTTCTATTTTGATTCCAATATCTTACTAAATTATTCATTGTAATAGTCCTCCTTTAATTTTCTATGTTTTAATTATTGGATTGTGATGGATTATTGTTTCCATTGTTGTTAGAATTATTAGATTGTGATGGATTATTATTTCCATTGTTGTTAGCATTATTTGCTGGTGCAGGTTGACGATTTGTATTACTTGGTCTTTTTACTGATCCATAACCTTGCTGTCTTCTTAATATATCAATTTGCCTATCCGCCATAGCCTCTGCTTGCTGTATTGATAGATTTTTATTTGCATTCCTAAAGTCATCTACCATAGCATTTCTTGTTTGATCTACTGTCTTATCGTCTACTGTATAGCCTGCTTTTTTAGCATATGCTGCTGCTCTAGCAGACTCTTTGCTATCATATCCAAATTGTTCTGCTCTTTGTAATTTCGCAATTTCTTCTGGATTGGTATAGCCTTTATCTACATAATCGCTCATTCTGTCCATTTGTTCTTGTACCTGTGCAGAAGTTGGCAATTCATTCTCTTTTAATTCTCCATTGGCTTGTAAGATTGCTTTAGCTTGTTGTCTTGCAAATTCCCAATTTTCGTCGCTATTTTGAAATTCTTCTAACCTTTGTTTTTTTGCATATTCTTTATCTCCATAATATCCTTGTTTGAACCTTGTAGCAGTATTTCTAGCAACATTTCCAACTCCTTTTTCTATACCTTGAGAGATACGTCCCCCTACTTTATTTCCAAAACCTGCTCCTGCTGTTGCTCCTGCTACCATACCTGTTACACCGTTTCCAGCTATAATACCACCAACAAGTCCAACTGTTCCTCCAACTAATGCTCCTGCTGCTGTTGTTGCTGTACGAGTTGCTGTACGAGTTGCCAACTTCAAAGTTTTCTTTCCTGCTCCCCAAAGTCCTTTTCCAACAGCTCCCGCTATAGTTTTTACTGGCTGTTGTTTCAATTGCATTAATTTTCTATGAGTTCCTTTTTTAGGATGAAATACTCTTCCAAATCCTCTTTTTACACTTTTTTTATTTTGATCTTCATCTTGGTTTTGTGTTCTTATATTTCTCCTGCTATTTCCAGTTGCATTATTATCCGTGTTGTCTGTTCCTCCAGTATCAGCATTTCCAGTGCCTATACCCTGAGGACTTCCATCTCCTGTATCTGTTGGCGTTCCTGAACCTGATGCGTTTCCTCCTTGTTGATTTTGTGGATTACCTGTTCCTCCATCTTGCCCTTGGTCTAATCTTCTGTTTACTCCTTCTTCTGCATTTTCTCCATTAGTTCCTTGGCTTTCAGTTCCTGGAGTTCCATCTCCTGCTTCATCCGCAATAGAATTTAATTCTCCATTACCGGAAAATCTAGGTGGTTTTTCTGCATCTCCTGAACTATTGTTACCACTTCCTCCACCATCTTTTCCTCCAGAAACTTTACTACCAGCTTTATTAAATAATTTCGATGCTACTGTTCCTGCTACTGCTGCTCCAGTAAGTGCTCCTACAGTTCCTGCACCCGCCTTATTAAATCCAAATATATTTCTTAGAATCTTCTCTGCTGGTATTAAAAAGCCTATTGCTGCAATTGTATAAAGAATATTAGATTCTGCTAGTCCCATAGCCGAAGATACTAGCACTGTATATATAATTAGATGAAATGGTTGTAATAAAGCATTATACACATATTCTTTTAACCATGCGTTAAATGCTTGTGCTGTTCCATCACTTAGTTTATCTATTGGATAAGTAAGAGCTACCAATGGTGCAATAATGGTTAAAAATGCCATCATTAATAACCTCTTTAAATACATCCATGTAAAAACACAAGTATATCCTACCAATATAATATATAAAATTAAATATGTAACCTTTGTACCTAAATCTGCGTATTGTGTTTTAAATCTTGCTTCTCCTAACAAGTTGGTTGTAAATGAGTTTCCATCAACATCTCCCCCTTCTAAGGTAATTTTTATAGTATCTGATCCATCTCCTCCAATTGCATCACAAATGGATTCTGTCATAGTTAGTACAAATGACATAATATAATGTAAAAAGAAAACTAAACAAAGTGCTATTAACCAATCTTGAAACATTTGTTTATATTTTGCTTTATCACCAGAAGTGCTAGAAAGTATCATTCTAATTCCAACATAAACTAATACGGAAAGTAATCCCACAACTGCTAAATTTCTCAAAGCAACATACCATTGTGCTATTGTATCTTGCAATTGCCCAGCGGAACTCAAAGGTTCCCCTTTATCGTCATAACCAAATCTTTCATTATTCGGTGAAATAAAATTAATATCTAAGCCTGCTACATTTCCTGCAAAAATTTGCTCTGGGCTATAAGTCGAAACTGGTATATGAAAGTCATCACTTAATCCTAACCACCCTTTGTCAAACTCATCCACATTCACGGTTCCTCCATCTGTTCTGGGGTTTCCTGTTGCCTGAGTTCCATATGTTGCAAAATAATCTTTACTTGACATTAAAAATGCTTGCAGTGAAGCACTTTCTGTACCTACCCATTCTCTTGTCATAACTCCTTGCACTAAATTAATTACTATATCACCCAAACTTGCTATCAAATCTACAATAGGAGAAAGTAGTATTCCTCCAATATCTGCTCTGGAATAAGTTGGTGTTATGAAGTTAAAAGATAACATTATCATAATACTTACTATTATCTTTTGTAGAATGCCTTTTTTAGTAAAAATTTTCATTTACTTTATGTCCTCCCCTTAGTATTCATTCTGGTTTCTATTTTGATTCATTTGTACTAATTTATTAATATTGGTTTCTACAAATTCAAACTCCTTAGCCGTTGGAGTAATTTGAATAATTGCAGAGTCAGCTCCTACTTTTAAAAGACCTTCACCTTTTAAACAAGTTACTAAAAAGTTAGCCTCTCCGGAACTTAGTTTAAATACTTCTTTTAAATACTCTATTTCTGATTTATCTTGTGCTAAAAATAATTTTGTATCGGAAGAAGTAAGAACTGCTTGTGCCTCTGGCTTTTCATAAAAGTCTTGAAATCTTTGAGAAACAATTGCCAAAGATACATTTCTTTTTCTAGCACGACGTGCCATTTTATTTAAGAAATCTACTGCTTCTGGATAAGGTAAAAGCATCCATGCCTCGTCTACAAGCACCCTTTTCTTTGATGCTCTTGTTCTATCTTCACTATTTTTCTTAACATATTTTTCCCAAATCCAAGAAAGTAGAATTTGTTGTGCAAGTGGTCTTGCAAACCTTTCCTCTAGTTGAGAAATATCTAGATTTATAAATAACGTGCCATCTAATAAATCAAAAGTAGATTGTCCATCAAAATATGCCATTTGACCATCATATTCTCTTATGTATTGTTTCATAACTTTTAATAAATAACTATAATGGAATTGATAATCTACATTAGTATTTGTCTGTGCTTTTCTCTGTATTCTTTTGTACCAAGAACCAATCGTTGGCATCTCTTTTCTTTGCCTTCCCAACGAATTTGTTGCAGTCATATTATTAGAGGCAAATAAACTATTTGGGTCATTTGTAATTCCTAATGCACTATATTCTTCTGCTACTGATTCAGCAATAATTTGTTTTGTAAGCTCATTTACTTCTGTACTTCTTGTACTACCTCTTGCCATAGTAAGCAATGCTTGTGTAACGTCTTCTACTTTATTTTCCACATTCACTACTGATCTAGATTTACCTGTAATTTCGTCTTTTACTACTTCTGGTTCTATATCAAATAGATTAATAATTGTTTTGGAGGTAGGGCTTAGTACTACATTCGTTCCTCCCAAGCTTTCTGCTACAATACTATATTCCCCCTCAGCATCTAGTGCCAAGCTTTGTATTCCCATTAAAACTGCCGACCTAGATATAAGCGTTTTCATTGTAACGGATTTACCAGCACCAGACTTTGCAAAAATTACCATGTTGTAGTTGGAAAGTGATGAGTGAAAATTATCAAATAAAATTGGTACTCCTGTTTGTTTATTAAATCCTAATGGAATACCTGTTGGATGTCCCACCTCAGAAGTTGTAAAAGGAAATACTGTTCCCATGGATCTACGATCAAATATATGTGTTTTTTTAATTTTATCTTGCATTAAAGGAACATTACTTTGAAATGCTTCTTCCTGCATTCCCCATGCACTTTTTACTCCTACTAAAGATTTTGACATTTCTGACGCCAATAATTTTGTAAATCTATTTAAATCCTCTAAACTATAGGCAAATAATGTAGATACAATCGATGCTTCAAATAATTTATTATATCCTGCCGCAATTTCATCTCTTAATTGCTCAGCTTCCCATCTTTTTTGTCCAAGGGTACTTTCTCTGTTGATATTTCCTCTATCTGCCGCTACTATTCTTTCTGTTTCCAACTCATTAATAGTTCTATTTAATTCATTTTGTGATCTAGATTCTGCTATTGGATTGATATAAATAGAAGTATTAATATCACCAAATAAATACATATCTCTGAACAGTTCTGGGAAAGTAGCCATTCTTGGAAGAGTAGAAACAAAGAAACTTCTTGCATATCTTGTTACATTAGAAATAATTTCCAAGTGGTCAATATTACTTGCATCCACCCCTGAAGGAGCAATTAGTTCTTTTATCGTTTTTTTCTTTAAAATTTGATATTCATCTGGTTGCGTATAATCATTCTGAAACTGTCTTTGGCTTTCTGCCTCTTCTTGTTTTCTTTTCTTGAACATTTTCTTTTGTTCCTCCTTCTTTCTCTAATTTTTCCTGTTCTATTTTTGCTATGGCTTCTTGTGCAATATCTTGTCCTATATATGGTTCATTTTCTTGAATAATTTCTTGCATCAATTCATTAATTAAATCTTCTTTTGTATCTTCCATCTCTTGTAATCTTTTTTGTTTTTCACTTCTCGCTTCATTTACTTTCTGCTGTGCCTTTTCAAAAGCCTCTTGTTCAATCTGTTTATTCAATGCTTTTATTTGTTTATCTACCACATCTGGAGCAGTGGAATATAATTCGTCATATCCTGCTTTCAATGCTTTGTCTAAGCCAAACACTTCTGCTTCGTCTCTATTATATGCTACATAAAGTAATTCCACTAATTCATTAGAGTTTAATACCTTTCCATTAATTCCACAAACGGATAAAGTTCTAATAACAGATTGTGCTCTTGTGTATAATTCTGAAAAAGCTAAATTTCTTTGTTCTGCTTTATCATAATGGTTATCTTCTCCTAATTCCTCTACAAAATATGGAATTACAATATAATACTTTTTATTTAATACATTTTTGTTTAAACTCATTTTTTCTGTATTATATATAATATCTTTTCCATAATCATATAGATTCTTTTGTTTTGTTAATTCAAAAAGTTCTTGATTTAGTTGTTGTTGCGTATAACTTCCTGAACGTAACATTTGATTATATTTCATTTGTTCTTTTTGAAGTTCTGTTTCTATGTCTTTTATTCTTGCTCTATATGTTTGCAAACTACTCTCTAAATTAACAGTTCTTGTTTGTGTATAAATTTGTATAGGATGCCTAATTGTATTTAAAAATTGAATAAATCCTTCTTCTACTGCATTCTTTTCTACTTCTGACATTAAATCATAATTAATTCCTTGACACTCTACTACCATAACATACCTTTTCCCATCTTTTTGAGAAATCATATTATCTACAACTGTATCAAATTCCATAAAGTCCATAACAGATTCCAATTTATATGTTTTTATTTTTTTATTTATTTTCGTATTTTCTGTGTTATTTTGTTCCGTTGGATTGTTTGACTTTTTTTTCATTTTAGAAGACATATACATAATACCTAAGATTGCTAATAATACCAGCATAACTGATAGAACTACTGTAAGTATAATAGTTAAAAGATTAATACTATCCATTCTTCTCTTCCTCCTTTGTATAGATATATAATTTATTTCCTCTTCTCTTGAATTTGATTGCTCGTTTTATTACATCATCTATATTTTCTCCACCAACCGTTTTAGTAAATTTTATAGCGCCTATTTCTGGTATTTTAAAAGTAGCAATACTAAAAGCTATTAAGGCAAATATTGCCATAATTACAATTCCAACAACAGTCATATTCATTAATGAGAAAATAAAATAAAATGGTAATCCTATCAATAAGCCCGCTCCTGAATATAATAATGCCTTCGTTGAAAATATAAATAATATTCTTCCTTCTCCTTTTACATTTCTTGGTACATTATATGTCCCCATGGAATTTCCTCCTTTGTATCCATTTTCACTTATTTATATTATACCAAAAAACTTTTCAAAAAGAAACAAAAAGCACAAAAAAAATGCATTTTCATGCATTTTTTAATTTTTTTGTAATAGTTTTGTCACTAATTTGTCATATTATGATAACTTGATGTTGTAAAATAAATTGTATAAAACATTTACGATAGTTGATGCTGCAAAAATTAATAAAGCACCAATTACATATGGTATCATTGTTTTTTTGTATTCTGCCTTTTCTTCTGCACTACCCATCATATATTTAATACCTAATACTAATAGAACTACAACTGCTACAATAATACCAATTATTTGCAAAACGCCAACAATAGTAGAACCTAAATTTGTAATTCCTTGTCCACTTACAGTAGTAGTTTTATCACCACTTAATGATGCAATAACTCCCGCGCCTAATACTACATTTGTTATTGAACATAAAATCATCATAACTAATAATATTGTACTTATCATCTTTACTTGTTTTTTCATACTTTCTTCCTCCTTATTTTTTATTATAAATTATTTTTTTTATTTTTTCAATAGTTTTTCCTTTTTTTATGCAATTTTTAGTCATTTTTTCTTAATATTAGCCTTGTACAATCAATAATACCACTTTCCATATTATAAATGCACCAAAAACTACTATACATCCTGCTATATATGGTACTAACATCGTTTTTACTTCTGCTTGCGTATCTATGCTTCCTAACATAAATTTAATACCTAATACTCCACCCACAGCCACAGCTATTATAATTCCTACTACTAATAGAATATTATATAAAGAATTTGACATTGCTTGTAAATTATCTGTTTGTATAACAGCTCCTTGGTTTTCTCCTATATCTATAAATGTATCTCCTTCTCCTATTACTTCTCCTGCTGTATGTTCTTGTACTCTTCCTGGATTGCTAGTTGAAGGTGTTGTTCCTTCATCTATAGTAGTTCCTTGTGTCTGTGCTGCATAAGTAGGAATAGAAAACGTTGAAAGGAATATAATTATCACTGCAATTACTAGTACTTTTTTGTTTTCTTTATAATTTTTTTTCATTTTTCTTCCCTCCTTATACATTAATACTTGTTACTACATTATATATAATAGAAATTAGTGTACATGTTGCAAATGTTAAAAATGCACCTATGAGATAGTTTCCCATAGTTTTTTTATACTCTGCTTTTTCTTCTACGCTAGACATCATATATTTTATTCCAACTACCATTATTGTTCCTACAGCAACGATAGTACCTACTAACATAATACCACCTACTATTCGGTTACCAATTTCGATTGCAGGTGTTTCATTCCAATATTGTATATCTGATGGCTTATAATCATTTGGATCTATTCTTCCATTGGATGCTATAGCACTGCTAGTTGTCCCTATTATTGCTAGTACTAATACTATTAACATAACTACCCTTTTCAACTTCATCTTTTCATCCTCCGTTCTTTTTCTCTTTCCTTCTTCTTTTATTATACCGCATTTTTTCGCCTTTTTCAACTTTTTTGCCTATTTTTACATGTTTTTGCACGCAAAAAAAGAAAAAGTAATGCCTATCTTACATCACTTTCTCTCTATTTTGCTATTTTGTAGCTAAATATTTTATATTTATTTTTTCTTTATTTTCTTTTGTTCTATTTTTTAGTTTATCTCTTGTATCTTTAAATCCATGGTTTCTATAGTATTTTGCAATTAATTCATCCAATTCAATACTTAGCTTATATGTTACCATGTAGTCTTCCCCATTTGCTATGCTTTCGTTCAATTTTTCTCTTAGTTCACAAATTTCTTCATTTAACATATAATCACTCTCCTTTTTCGTGGATTTCTCTTTCGTATATATTTAACTTACCATATTTTTACAATTTAGTCAATAAAAAATGCTTATTTTTAGGCGTTTTCTGGTATTTTTTGTATGACATTTTTCCGGTTTTTTTTATATTTTTCGACATTTTATTATCCTTTTGGTAATACGGTAGACAAAATTTCGTTGTTTTCGTCAAAAACTTCTGTCAATATTTGTTTTGCGTATTCTGTCGATACACTTGTATACTGCTCTATATATTCTAATGAATTAATTCCTTTAAAGAAATCTGATAAAAACATACGGCTAATATCTGAAATATTATTATACTCTACTACATAATCTCCATATACTTTTCTTTTTAATCTTTCAAATTGTTCTACATCAAAGTTTTCTTTCTGTTTCTTAATTTCTTCTTTCAATTTTTCTTCTATTTGTTTAGGATTTTTAGACTGACCTGTTATTAATACATAAGCATATTGCTCTGAAAAATCATAAGAAATATCTGGCTCTGCCATTAAAAGTCCTGCATTATATAGTTCTTGATATAATTTAGAACTTTTTCCAATTAGCATATTTAGTAGTATTTCTACTGCAATATGTCTTTTTACCATATCTTTTTGTTCTATTCTATCTTTAAATCCAATGGCAAATAATGGTACGCTTACTTCCATACTCGTCTCTTTATTTTTTTGATGAATTTTAGGTTCTTCTTGTGGATATATCCTTTTTATTTCTCCTTGTTCTTTTCTTTGCACTAATCTTTTCTTTATTTCTTCTAAAATTTCCTCTGGCTTAAAGTTGCCACAAATTACCATTGCCATATTAGATGGATGATAAAAAGTTTCATAACTTTTATACAAAACTTCTTTATTGATTTTGCTAATAGATTCTACTGTTCCTGCAATGTCTATTTTTATTGGATTATTTTGATACATGCAATCTAGTGCATTGATATATAGTTGCCAGCTTGGGTCATCTTCATACATTTTTATTTCTTGTCCTATAATTCCTTTTTCCTTTTCTACATTTTCGTCTGTAAAGTAGGGATGTTGCACATAATCCATTAGTTCATCTAAAGCTTCCTCAAAATGTGTTGTACACTCAAAATAGTAAGCTGTATGATTATTGGTTGTATACGCATTTGGATCTACCCCTAATGCCATTAATTTATCCAAGCTATTTACGCCATTTTCTTGTTCAAACATTTTATGCTCTAAAAAATGCGCTACTCCATCTGGCAAAGTAATTTCTTTGTTTGTACTTGGCACAATAAAATGATTATCTATAGAACCAAAATGGGTTCCCCAGATAACAAATTTTTTATTGGTTGTTTCTTTTGGAATAATCATTACGGTAAGTCCATTATTTAACTTTTCTATATATACCTTCTCTTTTATTTTTAAACTCTCGACTACTTTCATTCCTTACCTCCTTGGTTTGTTAAAAAATAAATGGTATTAATTTGTATTTTGTTTGCCACATCTATTACATCTTCTTTGGTTACATTTTTTATTTTTTCTTGGTACATTTCTATAGTATCCTCAGTTCCTGCAAGTTCTTGTCCAAAATAATACGTAATTTCTGTATCTTGTTCTTCTGGAATATTTTCTATGGTAGATAGTAATAAATTTTTTGCATTGCTTAAGTCTTCTTCTGAAAAATTCCCCTCTTTCATATCTTGCAATTGTTTTTCTATAATTTCTACTGCTTTATCATAATTTTCTATTTCAATACCAGCTCTAATAAAAATATTTTGTTTTCTTCTTGCATAACTAGAACTTGCTGTATAGGCTAAACTTGCTTTTTCTCTTACATTTTGAAATAATTTAGAATTAGAACCTCCTCCTAAAATTGTATTGTATACTACTGTTTTATAATTTTCTTCTTCCTTATCTGTTTTTACATCTAATCCTATTACTAATTTTCCTTGCGATATTTGTTTACTTTCCATTTTCTTTCTTGGCTCTTTTATTTCTTCTTTTGTTTCCTCTTCTAAGGCTAAATTTGGTTTTCTTTCTGTGTATGTTGCAAAAGCTTTTTCTACTATTTGTTCTAGTTTTTCTTCTCCAAAGTCTCCAGAAGCGAAAATATCTATCTGGCAATTTTGTATCAATTCTTGATAGTAGGCATATAAATTTTGAGCTGTAATGTCCTTCAAATCCTCTATATAGCCATATTTATATAATCCATATGGTTTTTCTTTATACATGCTCTCTATACAACTCTCTAGTGCATAAGTAGCTTTATTATCCACTTTCCCCTCAATAATTTGTTTTAAGTTTTCTTTTTCTCCTTGCACGTATTCTTCTTTAAATTGCTCCTTCTCCACCAATGGATGAAATACAATATCTGTTAATAATGTAAGTGATTTTTGTACTAAATCTTCCTTCTCTGGTAAGAATTGATTATTCACTACTTCTAAATAGAATTTTAGTGACTGGTTATCTCCTATTTTATCTATACCACAATCAAATGCTGCTCCATACATTTCTTCCAATTGTTTGCTAATATCCTCTTGTGTTAGCATTTTATTGGTTCCTCTTCGTAGCACTGCTGCCAATAATGCATTTTTTGTTACATTTTCCCTTGTTAATGGAATTGTCAAAAAAATAGCAAATAAATTGGTTTTAAATTTATTTGTTTGTATTTTATGAAAATAAATTCCTTCTTTTAATGTTATTTTTTGATAACTCATTTTCGTCTCTTCCTTTCTTCTTAATTTGAACTTTAGGGACGTTCCTTAAAGTTCATTACTTTATTTCGTTTTTCATTCCATTTTGTCATTAAAAACCTTTTTATGTTATTCTTTATCATTATATAAATCAACTTTTTATTTTGAACTTTAAGGAACGTCCCTAAAGTTCATTATTATTATAATACAAAATGGAAAAAATATACAAGATTTCTCCTGTATATTTTTACTCTGCATAATAAATAGAAAATTGCCTAATTTCTCCTTCTTTGGGATAATTTTCTTTTATATAATTCATTACTTTTTTGGATTCTTGGTAATTTTCGTCTTCTTGGGTTAATATTAAAATTTTTGTATTTTTTAATTGTTTTATTTGTTCTATTAATCCATCCTCACCATCTTTACCCAAATTTCCATAAAAAGGTAAGTCCATTTCCCCATTATTTCTTCCTAATAAATTCATATATAAATTAGCATAATACGATATAATTTTTACATTTCTGCCTGCTTGTTCTTCTTGTTCTATGTATTGTAAAATTTCGTCTATTTCTTTCCTTTTTTCTTCTTCCACTAATACGCCATAATAAGGGCTTCCTAATCCATAGGAATACTCTTCTAACCTCTTAATTTGATACATATTGTACCATAAATTACTACCTAATAACATTACAACGCTTACTATTAGCAACCATTCTTTTATTTTGTTCATTTTTTCTGTATATAATAATGGTTTAAAAACTAGTAAATCTAATATGTATATCATCATTACTATAAAAATAACACTTCCCATAAAAACATGTGCTGTATTAAAGATGGGATAGGAAATTCCTAGCATAAATAAGCTTATAGAAGCTAATAGTAAAATATGATTTCTCTCCTGTTCTTTCAATGGTATTTTTTTATTCTTTGCCATCCAAATCATAAAAATACTAATTCCTACTTCTGCAATAATGGTAATCAATCCCGAAATAGAACCAAATATATTATTTTTTGAAAATTCATTTAGTCCTCCTACCGTATAATCTAGGAATGCAGGCAAATTATTTGTAATATACAAGCTCATTAAAAACAAAATTAAACAAATTGCACTAGTTGTCAATTCTAAAAATATCTTTTTTGCATCCTTTTTCCCATATTTTATTAAGAAATACAATATTCTTCCCAACAAATATAATACAACTACATTTTGTTTTGATAGAAATATAGCAAAAGTAATCACTCCCTGTATTATACTTTTGTATTTTTTATTATCATTTATTTTTAATTCCAAAAATATTCCTAAAAGTACAAATAATATTGCTAAATAATTATAGAAACCATTCAACAGTACCATCATTTGCACTATCATAAAGAATATAGTAAAGAACATTGCATGGATTGTTTTCATTTTTAACTTTTTAAAAATTTGGTATATTAAATAAGATATGCCTGTATTCAGAATAACTACTCCATAAATACGAAACACAAGATAATTAGCTCCAAATAGCTCTAAAATTATTTTTCCTATTAGGAAAAATAGCGGTGTTACAATTACATTTAAATCTTCATATATTTGATATCCATTTACCATTTTATAAATATTTGAAAAATTCCATAATTCATCATTTGCATCTAATGGTACTGCCAGTAAAAACGAACTAGAAAGTAGTAACATTAGGAAGAACATTATAATATTATCATGCTTTAAAATTTTTCTTTTTAATTTTTCCATTTTTCTTTTTCCTATAAGAGTATTTTTTAGTAATATTTTATTTTCATTCTTTCTAAGCTAACTTTTCCTTTACTATTTCATTAATTGTTTTTCCGTCTGCTCTTGTTCCTACTTTTTGTTTTACTTCTTTCATTACTTTTCCCATATCTTTTATGGTAGTGGCTCCTGTTTCTGCTATAACGGATGAAATAATTTCCTCTAATTCTTCCTTTGTTAGTGGCTTTGGTAAATATTCTGATAAAATTTCTATTTCTTCTTTAATTTGTGCAATTAAATCTTCTCTACCACTCTTTTCGTAATCTTCTAAAGAATCTTTTCTTTTTTTAGATTCTTTTGCTATTATTTCTAATATTTGATCATCATTTACCTCTATTTGTTTGTCTTTTTCTACTTGCAGTATAGCTGCTCTCACCATTTGTATAACATTTTTTCTAATAGTATTTTTCTCTTTCATGCACTCTTTTAAATCTTGTAATAATTTTTCTTTTAACATATTTCCTCATCCTTCCTTTATATAACAAAATAAGCGTACCATGCAGAAGCACTGGTAACGCCTGTTTTTACTATATATTAAAATTTTCTTTTCCTTGCAGCCTCTGATTTTTTCTTTCTCTTTACGCTTGGTTTTTCGTAATGTTCTCTTTTACGAACCTCTTGTAATACGCCATTTCTTGCACATTGTCTTTTAAATCTTTTTAAGGCGTCTTCTATATTACCATTATTAACTTTAATCTCTGACATGAATATTCCCCTCCTTCCAGTAATAACACTTTTTTGTGTGGGATATTTTTGGTAAGTTTTTCCTCCTTACACGTTAATTATTATATCTTAACTCTATGAACTTTGTCAATACATAGGTTCGAATTTCATAAAATATGCCCTATTATTTTTATTGTTTTATATTACAATTTGGATTCTATATGTCACTTTTGTCCGTTATTGCGAATAATTTATTTTTTATGTCGATTTTTGTAGAAAAGTTTTTCTTGCATTTTATAAAAAAGTATGGTATACATAAGTAGCAAAAGCTTTTGTAATCTAAAAAAATTTTATCCAATTTTTTATATCTTTTTTATATCCAAAAATGATAATCATGTAAAAAATAGTAATGTAAGAAGGAGGCATGAATGACAGAGAAAAAACAAGAAATTCTAACAGAAGAGAAAAAAGCAATATTATCTCCCAAAATTGATGTTATTTTTCAAATTTTATTTGGAGAAGTGGGGAGTGAAAGAATTACAAAGGATTTTTTAAGTAGTATTTTAGAAGAACCAATAGAAGAAATTAATTTAGATGAAAATATAGTACTAAGAAGAGAATATTTAAAAGGAAAAATGGGAGTAGTAGATGTACTAGCAAAAATAAATGAAAAAGAATATTGCCATATAGAAATGCAAGTA
>CALXBX010000056.1 GCA_944386655.1 uncultured Clostridia bacterium
TCACCCACCTTTTCTATAAAGATATCATGTAGACTTGGTTTCATAATTTCAAACTTATTTACCTCTACTTGTTTTTGCGCTAACAATTCAAATAAGGCATAACCCTGTTTTTCTTCTTGTATTTCTATTTCATATTCATTATCTTTTTCCCATAATATTTTTAAATTTATCGACTCTATATCCTCTTTTACATCTTGATTCGTAGAAAGATAAATTTTATTAGCATTATAAGTATCTTTAATCTGTTTTAAATTTCCCTGTAATACCGTCTTTCCTCTATTTAAGATTAGAATATCTTTACAAAATTCTTCTACTACACTCATTTGATGAGCAGAAAAAATAATATATTTCCCATCTTGTACTAGTTCTACAATTGCATTTCTTAATATTTCTGTATTTACTGGATCTAAACCGCTAAACGGTTCATCTAATACAACTAATTCTGGATTATGTACAACTGCTGTAATAAATTGTACTTTCTGCTGATTTCCTTTTGATAATTTTTCTGCTGTCATTCCTGTATATTCTTCCAATTCTAATTTTTTCATCCAATAACTAATTGCTTTTCTCGCTTCTGGTTCTTTCATTCCTTTTAGTTTTGCAAAATATAGCAATTGTGTAATAATATCTACTTTAGGATATAATCCTCTTTCTTCTGGTAAATAACCAAAATTAACATGTTTTCTTTCTACTTCTCTTCCATTCCATGTAATTTCACCACTATCTTTCTTTAAAATGCCTAATAGCATTCTAATTGTGGTAGTTTTTCCAGCACCATTGGTTCCTAAAAGACCAAATACGCCTGGTTTATCCATGCTAAAGCTAATATTATCTACTACTTTTTTATCGCCATAGCTTTTGCTTACATTTTTTATTAATAAGCCCATTTTTTCTTATTCTCCCTTCTATTTTTCTCGGTTTTTATTATAGCATCTGCACCTATTCTATACAATAGTTTTTCCTTAAAATTTTATAAAAAGGTTACGTAAGAAAAAAAGACATACGTCTTTTTGATAACGTATGCCTTTTTTTATTAATCTACAATTTGTTTCATACAACCATATACTAAATTTACCCATGTAGAAGAACTTGGACAGAACTTTTTCTTTACTGCTGATAATGTTTTTCCAGAGTAATAAGAACCTCCTGGTGTTAAGTATTTATTATGCAATAATTTAGCTGCTGCCTCTAATCCTTCTGCTGGTGAACTATATTGTATCAATTTTCCTTTTGACATCATACTAATATAGTTACACTTACTTCTATGTCCTGATGAAATTTTCCAACCGGATTCTGCTGCAATTAATCCACAGAAGAACACCTCATTAATTTGGTATTTTTCACATAGGTCATAGATAGTATCGCTATTATTGTAAAAGAAGTCTGTTGTATCTGGTTTTAAATTTTTCATTAATGTTTTAAAATCTTCTTTAGAAACGCCACATCTTACAGTTAAATCCATATTTTTAGAAATAGTAATTTCGTCAATAGATTTATAGATTGTTTTTGGTTCTTCTACTATTTCTTGCTCTGTGGTCTCTGCTGTTTGTTCTTCTTCCACATTTTCCTGCGTTTTACTTTCTTCTATACTAGTTCTTCCTTCTGACGATCTCGTTGTTAACTCTACATTTCTTTGATAACTTGCATCCCCTACTACGATTTCTTCTTGTGTATTTTCTGCTTCATTTTCTTCTTGTATTTGTGCTGTCTGCTCCTCTGTTTTTACAACTTGAACAACTTGTGAGCTAGTGCCTACAATCATAAAAAGTAATACGATAACAATACTTTCTTTGATTTTCAGCGCACATTTACTATCTTTTTTCATTTTTAATTCTACATCCCTTCTGGCGGCCTTTTGCACGCCACGTCTTCTATTATACCATAGCTTTACATTTCTGTCAAATTTGGGATGTTTTATTCCTCTTTTGTGGTATTAATCTTCAATAATTTCATAATTTCTACCACAACTAATGGTATAAATACCAAGATAACAATTTCTATGATATTAGCTGTTGGTAGTACTGGTATACTAAAGATATGTCTTAATCCTGGTATTAATAAAATAACAAACATTAATGCTGCTGAAATAGCTATAGCTAATAATAGTTGTCTATTTTGGAAGATACCTGTTTTAAAGACAGATTTTTTATTGTTACGTATATTAAATACATGTACTAATTCTGAAAGCGCCAATACAACGAATGCCATTGTTTGTCCTATTTCTACTCTTACTTCTTCTGGTGTTAATCCTTCTATTACTGGTAAGTCTTGTTCTGGTGTTGCAAGTCCTATAATAAAAGCAGCTAAAGTGATTAATCCTATCATAATACCTTGGTATAAAACTCTCCATGTCATTCCTTTTGTAAATACGCCTTTTTTACTATCTACTGGCTTTCGATTCATTACATCTTTCTCTGCTGGGTCTACGGCCAATGCCAAAGCAGGAAGAGAATCTGTTACTAAATTAATCCACAATATATGAATTGGTAAAAGTGGTACAATTAAATTTACATCAATGTGGAAGGTACTAGCTAGCCATGGTGTAATTAAAATAGCAATAAACAATACTACAATCTCTCCTATGTTGCTAGATAATAAAAATTGTATTGCTTTTAAAATATTATCATAAATACGTCTTCCTTCTTCTACTGCTGATACTACCGTTGCAAAATTATCATCTGTTAAGATAACATCTGCTGCTTCTTTTGCTACATCTGTTCCCACTATTCCCATAGCACAACCAATATCTGCTGTTTTAAGTGCTGGCGCATCATTTACTCCATCACCAGTCATAGCTACAATTTCTCCTTGTTTTTGCCATGCCTTTACTATCCTTACTTTATGTTCTGGCGATACTCTTGCATATACACTGTAGTTACGAACGTTCTTCTCCAATTCTTCTTGCGACATTTCCTCTAGCTCACTACCTGTAATTGCCTCTGACTCATTTTCTAAAATTCCTAATTCTTTTGCAATAGCTGCTGCTGTAATTTTGTGGTCTCCTGTAATCATTACTGTTTTAATACCTGCTGTTTTACATTTTTCTACTGCTACTTTTGCCTCTTCTCTTGGTGGATCAATCATTCCTACCATTCCTATAAAAGTAAGATGACTTTCTAAGTTTTCTCTTTCTTCTTTAGAAGGAATATGGTCTATATCCTTATATGCCATAGCAAGCACTCTTAATGCTTCTTTTGCCATAGTTTCATTATTATTTCTTATGATTTGTTTATATTCTTCTAAATTATTTTTTATTTCTCCATTTACTACATAATTATCACAACATGCTAAAAGCTCGTCCACTCCACCTTTTGTATAAACTCTATATTGGTTTTCACCTATTTGATTTACTGTTGTCATTAATTTTCTATCCGAATCAAATGGTATTTCTTCTACTCTTGAAAATTCTTGTAGTACTTCTACTGGATAATCTAATATCATTCCCATATCTACTAATGCTGTTTCTGTTGGATCTCCCGTCAAAGTATGGTCGGCCGCTACTTTTGTATCGTTGCAAAGCATACTAGCATGTACTAATTTTTCTAATTCTGCATTTTTTGTATTTTTTGCTTCTTCTATATTTTGCATAGAGTTGTTGTAAAATAGCTTTTGTACCGTCATTTTATTCTGTGTTAACGTTCCTGTTTTATCAGAACAAATAACTGTAGCACTTCCCAATGTTTCTACTGCTGGAAGTTTTTTTACAATGGCATTTTTCTTTACCATCCTTTGCACTCCAATTGCTAGTACTATAGTAGAAACTGCTGCTAGCCCTTCTGGAATAGCTGCTACTGCTAAACTAACTGCTGTCATGAACATATCAATTGGGTCTTTTCCAATACCAATACCTACAATGAAAATGATAATACAAATGACAATTGCAACAATTCCTAATGTTTTTCCTAATTTATTTAATTTTACTTGTAGTGGTGTCTCTGTATCAATAGTGTCATTAATAATACCTGCAATTTTTCCTACTTCTGTATTCATTCCAGTTTCTACAACAACACCTTTTCCTCTACCATACGTAATTAAACTAGAAGAAAATAGCATATTTGTTCTATCGCCAATACCTACTTTTTCTTCCTCTATTGTTTGCGTGTCTTTTTCCACTGGCACAGACTCTCCTGTTAAAGATGCCTCCTGTGCTTTTAAATTTGCTACTTCTGTCAATCTAATATCTGCTGCTACGTAATCTCCTGTTTCTAATACTACTACATCACCTGGTACCAATTCTTTTGCTGGCACTACTTTTAAATTACCTTCTCTTATTACCTTTGCAGCATGACTACTCAATTTTTGAAGAGCCTCTAAGGATTTTTCTGCTTTATTTTCTTGTGCTACTCCTATGATGGCATTTACCACTACTACAATTAAAATAATAATGGTATCTGTAATTCCTTCGCCTTCTATTACCCCTACAATTCCGGAAATAATAGCAGCGACAATTAGAACAATAATCATAAAGTCTTTAAATTGTTCTAAAAATTTAACAAATAAACTTTTTTTCTTTTTTTCTTTTAATTCATTACTACCATATTTTTTTCTTTTTTCTAATACTTGTTCTTCTGTCAAACCCTTTATTTCATCTGTCTCTAATTGTCTTTTTGTTTCTTCTACACTTTTATGAAACCATTTTTCTTCCAATTTGTTTTCTCCTCTCTTCTTTTTCTATTATTATGTACAAAAATAAGACTTTTAAAGAAATTTTTTACATTTTTTCATGCAACTCCTTTCTTTAAAAGTCTTGCTTCCTTTTTAAAAAAGTTTACTAACCAGATTTTTCCTCGCGTATGTTGATTAGTAATTGATAAGCTACTCCCTTTTAAATTTTTTATTTTATTATATTTTTGAATTTTATCATTCTACTTTCTTTTTATCAATATTTTTTGGAATTTTTTTAATTTTTTTAAAAAACTGTTGACAAAGTATAAAAAAGTTTGTATAATAAAAATCGTTCCGAACAGAATTACTTTTGCAGGTGTAGTTCAATGGTAGAATTCCAGCCTTCCAAGCTGGCTATGCGGGTTCGATTCCCGCTACCTGCTCCAAATTATAACAACTTACGAACTATAAGGTTTGTATGTTGTTTTTTATGTATAAACTAAAAATGTTCTCTTTCTGGAAAGGAGGACATTTTTAATGCTTGAATTTAAGATAATACAGGAATTAAAACCTAATGAAGAATTATTGGGAATTATTAAAAATTATAATTACACAATTAAGAACGGAAAAATTAAGCATTTAATAGCTACAAATTTACAATTTATAAAGCCTACTAAATATCTAATTACACATCCAATTACTCTCACAATATTAGAATATAAAGTAAATGAAATATCTAGTAAACCATTCTATATTAAGGAACATCAGCAGAAGTATAATTTAAAAGAAGTTAAACAAATTCTTATAAAATTGAAAACTTAGCCTTCATATTATGCCATTTAACTCAAGGAACAATTCTATTGTCAAATTTTAAATACATTAATTTAAGAAATTCCTTTCAAGGAATATAAATTATAAATTTTAAAATTTGACTTGCAAAAATGCATTTTAAATAGGAAACATGTGAAGGAGGATATTTTTATGAGATGTGGAGTTTATGTAAGAGTATCAACAGAAGACCAAAGAGATAATGGCTATTCTATTGATTCACAGTTACGAATGATAAAAGAATATTGTGAAAAGAA
>CALXBX010000057.1 GCA_944386655.1 uncultured Clostridia bacterium
CAGCATTTTCACAAGATTGCATTGCTTTTTTTATTGTTTCAATAAAATTTTCCCATCTTTTGTAACCCAATTGAATCTGTAAATCTCTTGCATACCAAAATTCTATATTTTCTTTTTCTTCTGTGTTAATAATAGAATCAAATTTCTCTTTTAATTCTATTAGCTTGGACTTTTCAAATTCCATAACTATCACTTTCCTTGTAATATACTTATAATAACATATTCATATCTTTTATTACATTTTGGACGCATCTATTACAATTTGTATGATATTACTGTACAATATATTTTAAAACATTTGTTTGTTGTTGTCAAGTTATTTTTATCAATTTATACAAATTTTTAGAATGACTTTTAAGATATTTTGTAAGTTTTTTAGTATATATTTATTTTATGTAATTAGAGAGGTATCAGCCTAGGATTGAGTTATAAAATACGATGTTAGCGGTCGCATTGCGACCGCTATTTGAAAAATTATTCATCCATGTTACCTTATGAGGAAAAAATCACACATAAGCCCAAAAACATAAGTAAAGCGCCCATAGGCATACTTCCTTCGCCCTGTAAAACTATTAAAACCGATACAATTGTTAAACCTATGCACGTAACAATTCTTAAAACAACACTCTTCATTCTTATTTCCTCCCGCCAATTGGCTCTCTAAATTAAGTTAACAAGTTGCATCTATTTAAACTACTCTTAAATCAGAACAGGAATTTCAAAATTATATTGCTAATATAGTAACATATCTAAGTAACGATTTCAATCTATCTTGTATTATTTTTTGATTTACAATTAATTACTATTATCTATTTTCTTCCCACGTTTTTCCTGCATCTTGTGTGATATATACAGTCTTACTTCCGTCGTATGAAATATTTTCTATTTTCCCTTCTTCCATACTACTAAACTCTATTTTAGCTCCTCTATTAATTCTAATACTACTGTTTTCCTCTTTTTGTGTAGTCCATGTTTTCCCACCGTCCAGAGTGATGGCTGCTCTTAAATGCTCCCTTTGTCCAATTTCATTGCCATAACATATCATAGCAATCCCATTATTTTTATCAAAAAATTTCATATATACAATATAGCCATTTGTATCCGTTATTGTTGAATTATTCCAATTTACTCCATTATCATCTGAATATATTAAGCCAATTGTTTCTCCTCTACTCGTTTCAAAAATAAGTTTATTTCTGTCCATATAATAGCTATCATCAGAAAATTTTTGACTTGTACTACTAATATTTTCAAAATTAGCAGGCACTTCTATCCAATTATCTCCTTCATTTGTTGTCACATAAATCCTGCCTTGTAGAATTCGGTATGAGTATTGCTCTTCTAAACTTTGCGAATAACTTTGTAGATTTGCTTCTATATAACTATGCGGTCTTATGCAGTATAGATTCATTCCTACAAATACTAGGATTAGAATAATCACTGCCAAAAGTTCTATGACTAATGGATTGCTATTTTCTTTGCTTTTCTTCCTTTTTGTAGGAATTTTTCCTATCATCCAATAACTAACATAGGTAACTATACTAAAACTAATTCCTACTAATCCTAACTTACAAAAATCAAATAGCAAAGAGGTAATTGTTCTTGTTTTCATTCTTGTTAGGAAGATGCCTAAAAGAAATAAAAGTGTAATAATAACATAGAATAGGAAATGCTTTTTCTTTATTCCTTTATTTTTTTCTATTATTCTACCTGTTAACGCTCCTATAAAATTTAAAAAGAAATAACCGCAAAAATCGTCTATCCAAAGCATTCCATTGCTATAATTAAACCATGTTGCTAAGTAATAGATTGGAACCATAACTAATGTTGGCAAAAAGAAAATTTTATTCTTATAGCCATATAATAATCCTATCAGGAAGCTTCCTATTACAATAGAATAATAATATAAGTCCCCTCCATGATTTTTAGATAATAATGGAATTATACATAATAAAAATAGGCAAACCAATAGGGATAAAATAAAATATCCCAGTTTTATGATTCCTTTCAAAGGCTTTTTAGAGACAAATAAATATGTAATGAGCATTAGTAGTAAGATGGCCGTAGTAATAATAATTGCGTAATATATCGTTCTCCCCTCTATACTATCTGCCTCTATATAAGAACGAATTTGGCTTTTAGTAGATAATTCACTATCTTTCAATTCATAATCATTTATTTGTCCATTACTCATATAGTATATACTTATTTTTTCACCGTTTTTTATCATTACTTTTACAGAATAAGTAGTTGTAGCTGGCATAGCTCCTGTTATATGAGAAAGTTCCTCTTTTATCTGTGCACTTTGCTTACTACTACAAAATAATATTTTATCATCCTGTAGAAAGGTAAGTCCTCCTATTTCTAAACACATTACTATAATAAAAAGGATGACAGATATTACTATTTTAACGATTGTTTGTTTTTTCATGATTACACCTTCTTTTTGCTTATTTTCCATGTGATTTCCTCCAATCTTTTTATATAAGATAGCATTGCAATTCCTTGTTCTGTAAATACATATGGTAATGTTCTTCTTCCTCCATAATTTTCTTTTTCTAAACTTGAGGTCGCAGTTTGCGACCTCAAGTTTTCTACTTCCCTTTTAGTCAATTTAAAGCAAAAATTTTCTGGAAATCTCTCAATATTTCTTCTTACCGCTTCGTTAATGCGTTTAGTTGTATACTTATATAACATAGCCACATCACTATCTAGCATTACTTGTTTTCCTCTAACAGTATAAATTAAGTTCTTAATATTTTCTATTTTATATTCTGCTACACCTACCTCTTTGTTTATTGGTAGGATATTCTCAGTTTCTTTTTCCATAACTATCACTTTCCTTGTAATATACTTATAATAACACTTCCTTCTTTCTCCTTTTCATACAATTTTCTTACAACTTCGAATGCCCGTTCTTCTACTTCTTTTGAAGGAAATACAGAACAAAGAATATACTCATCTTTTCCTTTACGTAAATTGTCTTCTTCCCTTTTTTTCATATCTTCCTCCTTGTCAATTGACTTTCTAATATAATTACCAGTTACCAACATCTATTTTAACTGTTCTTCCTTAAATTAGAACAGGAATTTTAAAACTTTGATAGAGATATATTACCACTTTTATATAAATTTTTCAATCTAATCTACTTCATTTTTTTAATATTACTTGAGGTCGCAGTTTGCGACCTCAAGTTTCATCTGCTTTTCTTGCTATTACTACAAACCTTCCATCTTCTATATGATAAGCACAAGTGGATAAAGTCATTAATTGGTCGCCATATTCCGCCGTTTCTTCTATTTCATACAAAGATGCCTTTTTTGCATTTTCTACAAAACTATCGTACTCTTCCTTAGTTTCTGCATGGATAAAATAATAATAGCGAAATACATTTTTTTCTGTTTGATAATATACTCTTGATGGAAATACAGAAATAATTTCATAGATGGCATCTTCTTTTGCTGTTGTAAAACGAATGGTAGGATGCTCTTTATAATAGCTTTCACTTTTATATTTTAATAGTCCTTGAAACATTTCTCCATTTTTCATGTTATGCCCATATATTTGCAAATTACTACTTGGTATATCCCAGTTATAATCTTTATTCAAAAAAATAGAGCCTTTTTGTGTTTTCTGTTTTTTATAATTATGGTTTAAATAATAGTCGTTATCTGTCCCTTGCAGAACAGGATAATTGATTTTTGTATTTTCTATTTCTATCCAACCGACAATATCTGGGTTTTCTTGTTGCAAACTTTTCACTTGTAGCATCCTTTCTGTTTCTTGCACTACTTCTTCTGCTTCTACTTTATTTACTGCATTCTCTTCTATCGTCACATTTTCTACTTGCTCACTAATTTCTACTGTATTTAACAAATTACGCTCTTCTATAGATTCTTGTTTTACTAAGAAAAATTTTATAATATAGACAACAGATAAACCAAGAAATATAGTTGCCAAAAAATATATCCCTTTATATACCCATTTTTTTCTCATATTCTTTTTCATTATCATTCTCCATAAACAAGAAAATAGAGGATAACATTCACAAAGATGTATTTCCTCTATTACCTTAATTTTATTCTTTTACTTCTTTCTTTTTAGTAAAGATAATAGCTACTGTCGAAAGTATTGCTACAGAAACTGCTATTCCTAAATAGTTTTCTACACCTGTTTTTGGCGTTTCGTCTTTTTCTGGAACAACAGGGGCTGGCTCCTGGACTTCTACCTTAGCTGTTTTAGCGTAAATTGTTGTATCTGTATCTATTGCTTTGCTAAAATCAAAACTGATAGTGTAATTTTCGTCTGTATAAAAACCTTCTACAGTATAATCTTCTGTCAATTTTATGTGTGATTTTAGAAATTCTTCTGTGATAGTTTCTCCTTCTTTTACTACTATTTTATTTGTTTCTCCATTAGCTATTAATGTAATTACTACATTTTGTTCGTCTGCGTTAACTGTTGCATTGTCTGGTACTTCTGTTTCTGATATTACATTGTTATTTTCATCTGTTAAAACTACTTTATCTCCTGCTATTAGTACTTTATTGGTTGTATTTTCTGTATTAGTTACTGTAAATTCTGTAAGATGTCCATTTTCTGCTGCACGTACTACATTTTCCGTAGATTCTGATGTTAATACGCCATTCATTGTTAAAGTAGGATTATTGGTTGCAGCTGCTCCTTTATCAATTTCTATACCATTGTTGGCACCTGTTCCATTATATCCTAAATGCAAATTCTTAACTTCTACATTTCCACCATTGGCAAGAACTCCACCATATCTAAATCCAGTTATGGAAACATCGTCTAAAATGACAGTTGCTCCATCATAAGATTGTACACCATATTTAGGTCCATTGACTAATTTGATATTTTTTAATGTTAATTTTGCATCTGAAAATTGTGCTGTAAACATAGTTTGGTTACCAGATGTACTTGTCCAATCGCTAGAACCCGTTATGGTATGACCATTACCATCAATAGTTAACTCTTTTGCTATAACAATAGGTTGTGTTACAGTGATATCATTTTGCAAAGTAATTGTTGCTCCATAATCTGCTGACTCTATCGTACTTCTTAGTGTAGATTCATCTGTAACAAATGTAGCAGCGCTACTGATATTTGGCACTACTACAGCTAATGTAAGTATTGCCATAAAAAATAAAATGAAATAAATTGTTTTTTTCATGATTTTTGTACCTCCTGTCATTTATTGTTTCCGCTTGTTTTTATTTTATTTATAATTTTTCAAAAATTTGATTTTAAAATTTTCCAATTAAAATGATTTTTTTGTTTTATGGCACGCAAATGAGGGAGTACTAAGTAAGTACTCCCATTGATATGCCTTTCTATTTCGTACTAATATGAATATTATCTATTTCTGCCTTTAACTCTCTTGCTACAATATTTTGTATTTGAGCAATTTGTTCTGCTGTTAATTCTTCTGCTTTTACGATAACGCTAATGCTCTGGTCGTTTACAAAAATAATAACATCTTCTACTTCTTTATTTTTAATTAAATTTTCTGCAATCATAATGGCATTTTTCGTTTGATTGATATTTTGAATTTCCGTTTGTGCAATTGCTTTTTGGTCTGCTGCTATGGTATCACTTTCTAAAATTTTTTGATAACTCTCTATCATTTGAGAATACATCGTATCTCTTCCTAAACGAGAAGAAGTAAAATATTCATCCTCATTCGTTACTTCTCCTGTTGTCTCTTTTGCTATTTCATTTGTTTGAACTGTATTTGTATTTGTCATATTTTGATTACTATTTTCTCCCATTTCATTTCTGGCTGCCATACTTGTATTTGTTTGCGTATTTTCTACAATTCCATTGCTACTTACGAGCTTTGCATCACCTATTCCTGCAGACTGTGTAATTTGGTTGGCATTTCCACTCGTTGCAATTGTATTTTCTCCATGTGTAGCACTATAATTTAAATATCCTGCTGAAACTAGCATTAATGCTATTACACAAACAATAATCTGATTTTTTTTCAATAACTTCATAAAAGATTTCCTCCCTCTATTTACGTTTTAAAATGAAAATCTAAAATTTATCTATATCTTCCTTATGTAGCCATAGGGAAAACCTGTATTTTATGTGTAGCAAGTCCTGTTGCCGCTTCTACTGCCTGAATAATATTGCTTTTTACTGTGGCATTTCCCGCTCCTACTGCTGTAATAATGGCTCCCTCTATCGTAGGCATAATCACACTCTGCGTAATGGGTATTTTTTCTCCATCTACTTCTTGATAAATTACTTCTTTTTTGGTATTTTCCTGTGAAATCTTTCTACTCCCTCCATTTGTGTCGGTTTCTTCTGTAGCACTGATACTCGTATCTTCATTAAACATGGGTACTGTTTGACTACTTTCTGAATAAGTAATAAGTACCTTTACTTTTCCTACTCCTTCTATATTCCCTAAAATAGTTTCTAAACTATTTTCTAAGTCTGTACTGCTAGAGCCAGAAACCATATTTTCTGTAATTTCTTGGCTAGCCAATACCTTATCATCTACTTCTTCATTTTGCATACTTTGTTTTCCTTCCTCTTGCCCATTCCATATTTGATTGATAACAATAAGGGTAACAATAATAAGGATAACGAAAACTACCAAGTTCTCTATTTTTCTTTTATGATCCTTATCCCCATCTGCATCTTTCTTAAAATATTTTTCTTGTAAGGCTTTCCATTTCTCCTTAAACACCTTTTTCCCTCCTTTCAATCTATCTCAATATTTTTTTCCTTCACACCGTAGGTTTCGCTCAAATATTCCCTTACTTCTTTCTTCTGAGTACTAGTTAGCTTTTTACTATTTTTCTCTGATGAGGTATCTTGTTGTTCTTGTTCCGAATTAGTTTCTTCTCCTATTTGTATCTGAATTTCTTCTATTGTATTAATGGGTATCACATTTTGTGCTACCTGTTGCTCTTGGTAATTTTCATTTTTGCTTTCTTCTTTTTCTTCGTTTGCTTTTTCTAGATTTAAGGAAATTTTTTCTATCGTATAAGATTCCTCTGTTTTGGTTTCTATCTCAATGCTATGTACAGTATAACCTTTTTCTTCTAATTTACTAGTCATATCTGTTTTTACATTATTTAAATAGATTTCTCTTGTTGTTTTTTCATTCGTACTGGCTAAGTTAGTGGATTGATTTTCATACTCGGCTAATTGATTCTGGTATTTTTCTATTTGCAGAATATCACTTAAATTTCCAGAGCTATTATTTCCTAAAGCTTGTACTACAGGTGAGATAATTTGAAAAAGTACAAATACACCAATCACTATTTTTATGAATTTTTTGCTATTTCCTTCTGGCAACAGCATTTCTATGATGGTAGCGATAATCACTGCTACAATGAGTCCTTGTGCCCAACTGCTAATAAAATCTATCATTTTCTTTTTTCTCTCCTTTAACGATACATGAGTCCGCTATTGGATATTTTCATTACTAGTGTAGTTCCTATAATCAGTAATACGGAAATGCTACAAAGTATAGCTAGCAAAATTTTAAAAGTATCTCCTACTTGTTCTAATAGCTTTACTATTTTTTCGTCTGCTATTGGTTCACAAATAGCCGCTCCTATATAATAGGTTGCCATGAGCAATACTAGTTTGATAACTGGTAATATACAAATACCTAAGATAGTAATTACTCCCACCACTCCAACTGCATTTTTCAATATACTCGTACAACCAATGACTGTATCTACCGCATCTCCTAATATTTTTCCCACTACTGGAATAAAACTGGAAATAGCAGCTTTGGTCGTTTTTGCTGTAACACCATCCACGCTACTACTTAAAGTGCCTTCCAGTGACACTAAACTTACAAATAAGGTAAGTATCACTCCTAAAGCCCAAACAATACTAGATTTAAAAAACTTAGAGAAACGGTCTAGTGCAATACGATCAGATACTTTAGAGATAATAGCTAGCACGGTGGATACTAGCAATATTGGTATTAAAATTTGATTCACTAAGTTACCAATAAAAGTAATCATAAATAATAAAATTGGTTGTAGCATTCCTACAGAAGCAATGTTTCCAGTAGTTAGAATTAATGTCATTAAAATTGGTATGAGTAAGTTGGAAAAGGCTACTAAATTTTGTATGGTATCTTTTACCATACTTAAAATATCGGCAAAACTACTCATAATGAGCGTTACAATTAAAATATATTGAACGTAATAGGTAAGCTGTGCAATAGATTTATTTTCTAAGTGGTCACTGATGCTTTTTACAATGCTATGTATCACAATAATAACGATAATAATGCCGATTGTACGAACAGAGCCAAGCGTTTCTTTTCCTAGTAAATTCAAAATAGAATTGCCCAATTTTTTGTTATCTATGTTTCCACTAATGGCTTCTTCAAAAAGAGTATTATAATCTGTATCTCCAAAAACTTCTTTTGTGTATTCTTCTGCTTTTTTTAAGAATTCCCCTATTCCTAGCGATTCTTTTTGTGCTTGTATCGTTTGTTCTTCTATGCTTTCTTCTGCATAGCTTATGTTGGGATAAAAAAGCAGGAGTAAACTTAAAAAAAGAAGAACTAGATAATGTGCTTTTTTCATTGGTTATCCTTTATATCAGATTTAAGTTTTTCAGGGATTTTACTTATAAACCCTTATGGCAATATTTGCGTTACAGTTTCTAGCAGGCCTGCCAGAATTGGTATAGACATAGAGATAATAACTACTTTTCCGCCCATATCTATTTTCGTAGCAATAGCAGACTCCCCAGCATCTTTACAAATACTCACTGCAAATTCTGTCAAAAATGCAATTCCTGTTATCTTTAATAAAAGTACTAAAAAGCTACTATTAATAGAAGCAGTGCTCACTAAAGAATTTAGCATATCGATAATGGCTGAAATTTTAGGCAGAATGCAGGCTAATATTAAAATTCCCGCTATTAAAGAAATATATACTGTAAATTCTGGCTTATATTGGCGTATAACAATAATCAATAGCAATGCAACTAATCCTATTCCTATTATTTTTACGATGTCTATGGTTACCACATCCTTGTCAAAATTGTAATTATTTTTCAACCTATTTTATAGACCAAAAATCGTTCGCACCGTATCAAATAATCCACTAATTTCTTTAATAACCATAGTTAGTACAATTACGAGTCCTGCAAGTGTAGTCATCATAGCTTGGTCTTCTCTTCCTGCCCTTACTAAAACTTGATGAAGTACTGCTACTAATATTCCAATGGCTGCAATTTTAAATAGTAAATTGATATCCATCGTTTCCTCCTTTGCGCATTGTATCTACAATGCTTATATCATAATAATGGCGATTGCAATCCCTACTGTTACACCTAAATTTTTATATAACTTATTATTTTTTCTGCACATTTCTTCTGCTTTTTCTAATTGTGTATCTAAAAAAGTATCTACTAAAGTAATTTCTCTTGCTTGTCCTTCTAAATCTACTTTTCCTAGCAGAGGACTAAGACCTTTTAATACTTCTATGTCTTCTGATGTTAAATTTGTTTTTGTTTCTTCTAATGCTTTTTCCCATGCCATTCCTGCTTCTTGCTGTTTCATATTTTGTGATGCCTGTTGAAAGATGCTTCCTATATTTCCTTTTATACTTGTTGCAATTTCTCCAAACACTTGTGGAAGTGCCTCATAGGTAAACTTAATTTTGGAAAGAAAAATGCTAAATGCCATTTTTACTTCTTTTAATTCCTTTACTCGCATAACATATCTTTGTCCTAGCAATATTCCTATATAGCTACTAAATACTACAATAAGAATAAGAAGAATATATTTTATGACTATCATATTTCTCTTAGATTCCTTTCTTCTATTTATATATATGCCAGCTTGTCTTGTTTTAGAACTCTATGATGCTAATATATATTGTTTTTGCATCGGTTGTAATTCATACACTCTATCTACTTCCCCCTTGTCCTTCCCCGATTTTAAAAAAATAATTCGCTCTAGCATACCTTGCTCGACGAGCAATTGCATGGCTGGATTTTTTTTGATATCTTCTATGTTTTCCCCATGTGCTGTAAAAATACCTTTTACGCCACAGCAAAAGGCATAACAGATAGCTTCTACATCCTCTCTGCTTCCAATTTCGTCTGCAGCAATTACTTTAGGTGCCATAGAACGAATGAGCATCTTCATTCCTAATGCTTTTGGAATATTATCTAAGACATCTGTTCTTAAACCCACATCATTTTGAGGAACACCCTGATACATTGCTGCAATTTCTCCTCTTTCGTCTACTACTCCTACATCTAACCCATGAAACCCTATTTGTTCCATCCCATTACTAATTTTTCGAATGCAATCTCTTAAAATAGTGGTTTTCCCTGCACCGTGGCGGAGAAACAAGAAGTGTATCATATATCGTATTTTGCCCTACATTTAAAATATATTTCATTAGCCTTGTGCTACAGCCTAAGATTTGCTTAGCTATTCTAAAATTGATTCCTGCAATATAACTAATATTGACTACTTTTCCTTCTTTTATGACTACATTTCCTACAATTCCTACTCTATGGCCTCCTGGTATGGTAATAAATCCTTGGCAAATTTGGTTTTGAAAACTATATATAGAGTTGTCACATACATGCTGAATTATTTCTAATATATTTTCTCTCGTTGGTAGATAATCTATTTGCTTTTCTTCTGCTTTGATTTTCAAAATAACCGGTCTTGCCACTCTAACTCTAATTTCTTCTAAATACATCTTGCTAAACTCATTCTCTACTTTTATGGTTTCTTCTATTTTTTTACCTAAACTTTGTGGAAAATATTGGATAATATTTTGTATAGAAAACATCTCTTTTTCTTCAGACAATGCTACTTGTCCTCTTCTCCTTTTTATTATTGTTGTTGTCCTTTTGTATATGAAAATATGCTTTCCTTTTTTGTGCAATAAAAAAGAACATATATATCTATTTTCATATATATGCTCTTTTTTTATTTTTAGAACTATTTTTATTTTATTCTTCCCAATTATGATATACTTCTGCTACATCATCTAATTCGTCTAACATATCTAATAGGCGTTGCATTCTTTCTGCACCTTTTTCATCTAATGCAATATAGGTAGATGGAACCATTTGTACTCCTGCTTCTAAGAATTCTATTCCCTCTGCTTCTAATTTTTCTCTCACTTCTGAATAGTTTTCTGGTGCAGTAGTAATTTCATATACTTCTTCCTCTGTCTGAAAATCTTCTGCTCCACTCTCTACTGCAAGAAGCATTAAATCATCTTCGCTCATTTTGCATTCTGCTTTATCTATTACCATAACACCTTTGTTACTAAATAAATAAGAAACACAACCTGTAGTTCCTAGGTTTCCTCCACATCTATCAAAAGCATGTCTTATATCTGCTGCTGTTCTATTTCTGTTATCTGTATTAGCTTGCACAATTACTGCAACACCATTTGGTCCATATCCTTCGTAGGTAACTTCTTCATAATTTTCTGTATTACCTGCTCCTGCTGCCTTTTTAATAGCATTATTGATAGTATCGTTTGGCATGTTAGCTGCTTTACATTTTGCAATAACATCTTTTAATTTGGAGTTTCCCGCAGGATCTGGTCCTCCTTGTTTTACTGCCATTAATAATTCTCTTCCTAATTTCGTAAATATTTTTCCTCTTGCTGCATCTGCTTTTCCTTTTTTGGCTGCAATATTATGCCATTTACTGTGTCCTGACATGGTTAATTCCTCCTTTTGATTTTGTTTTTATCTATATGATTTTTAGCAAATCTATGAATTTGTTAATTCTAAAGTATTTTATCATACTTTTTCTAGTTTGTGTAGTATTTTATAAATATTTTTTGCGTACTACATATTAGTATTATACATATGCTCTTTTTAAACATATTTTTGTATTCACATCAAAATTGTAATTTGTTTGTCTAATTATGCATTTTGTTTATTATTTCATCTAATTGTTTTTGTTGTTCATTAGATAATATAGCTTCACCTTTTTCTTCTGATGTAATATGGTATTCATTCTCAAATATT
>CALXBX010000058.1 GCA_944386655.1 uncultured Clostridia bacterium
TATACATCTAATAAAATTATATCAAATTATGGTAACTAAATCAAGGCTAAGAATTTTTAATAAAGATTTGTGCCTTTCGCAGACGAAGCGAAAGCGAAGGCAAGAAAGGAATGATAGTAAAAATGAAGAAACAAGGCAGCTTCCGTAATGGAAGCTGCCTTGTTTCTTCTATGTTAGATTAAAAAGGTATAAAATCAAATCTATCGTTGTAATCTTTGCTCTTCTTTCTTGGCAGTAGCAGATAAATTATTTCTGGATGCAGATAATCTATCTGTATTGCTTCCCGTCTCTAATTTTGGAGAAATTCTAACAATTTTCCCGTTAGCATCTTTCTTATAGCCTATTGGAACCATGCCTGTATTCATGTATAACTGCTCCGCATTTTTTTGTAAGGCACTTTCTAAAGAAACCATAGCTTTAGATTTATCATCTTTTCCGCCGGAATCTCTCACATCATATTTTATAAAATCCCTTAAAGAATTCTCTTGCTTTTTTTCTGTATCTCTTCTCTTTTCTAGTATTCCTAAACGAACTAATCTATCTTCCCAATTCGTATGTTCCGCTAAGTTAACGCTTCTATTTCCTATCTTTTCAGCTACAGCAAAACAATGTAATACTTGCGTCTTAAAACATTCCCATTCCTTTGGAGATTTCATTTTAGAACTTGCTAAATCTTCCAACTTTGAGGTTAAGTCATCACCATATTTCATAATAGCAACACCAATGTCTGGGGTAATTCCGTATTGCTTCATGGACATTTCTACTCTTGAGAATCGTTGGACAGGATTAGCACCTCCCATTAGTAAATAGTAAGCTACCATATTTTCATATTTTTGCATTATTTGTGCATCTTGCTGTCTAACACTTGGAAGTAATACTTTTCTGGTGTTTCTAAAATTCTTAGTGGATTCTAAAATGTCAGACTCTAACATTGTTTCTGCCTGTAATTCTTGCGGAAATTGCTTTATAAAATGTAGGGTGTCTTGATACATTTCTATACTATTTTTATCTATAAGCATAGGAGAAATAAGTATCCCTTTTTCATAAAATAAAGAAATTTTGTTCTTGACTATATCCAAACACGAAGTATCAGGCGTACTTTTTCTATTAAATAGAGATCTTTTTTGAGGAATACTTTTCTGAAACTCTTTTAAATATTCCAAAGTATTTTTTCTATTCTCCTTTAAATCCATTTCATCATCTCCTGTTACCTATCAATTATACCATTTCTTTAACATATAGTCAAAAAAATAGGGAATAGGCAAAACAGCATAATCTACAGAAAAAAACATATATTAAAATAAATAGGAGAAAGAAGGGATAGAGAATTAACGAGATCATAAAAACCACATGCATAGGATTATTTTTTGGAACGTTTGGCACAACCATAGGAGGCATATTAGGTGTTGTATGTAAGAAAGAGTCAAAAAAATTTTTAAGTTTTATTTTAGCATTTGCATCAGGACTAATGCTTGCTATTATTTGCTTTGATTTAATACCAGAAGCGTTAGAGATAACTAGTATTGCTACTGTTATTTTGGGAATTTTATTGGGAATTATTATTATGATAGGATGCGATGTAGTAGTACAACGAAAATTTAATAGAAAAACCAAAAATCAGCAAAAGAGCCAACTTTTAAAAACAGGCATGGTTGTTAGTATAGGATTGGCTCTGCACAATTTCCCAGAGGGCTTAGCTATTGGCTCTGGATTTGGAGCATCCCTAACACTTGGCTATTCCCTAGCCATTGCTATTTGTTTGCATGATATACCAGAAGGCATCTCCATGGCAGTTCCTATGAAAAATGGTGGTATGCCAGCAGCCAAAGTCATTTTTTATGTGATACTATCTGGAATAACCACTGGAATAGGAGCATTTTTTGGAGCAATTGTAGGAGGAATTTCCAAAGAAATAATTGCTTTATGTTTGAGTTTTGCAGCAGGTGCAATGCTGTACATCGTCTCTCGGAGAACTAATACCAGAATCTAATCAATTATATAAAGGAAGAATGACAGCCGTAGGAAATATCTTAGGTTTTCTAATAGGAATGGTAGCTATGTCGTTATAAAAAACGTTAATAATTTTGATATCACGAAATAATTTATAACTAAATTATAGTTATTTCGACAAAACAAAATAACTCTCTAAATTAGAATCATAACGATAAGTGAAAGATATTGACAAAAGAAACAAAAACGACTATAATAATATTGAATATTATTATAGTCGAAAGAGGTAGAAATATGAAATATATAAAAAGAAATGCAGAAGAAGTTATAAAAAAGGCAGAAAAAATGTTTAAAGCCATACTTGTAACAGGAGCAAGACAAGTAGGCAAAACTACCATGCTTAAAAATTTGAAACCGGATATACAGTATGTAACTTTGGATGATATGCTTTTAAATCAATCTGCACAAGAAGAACCAGAAATGTTTTTAAAGTCGAATCAACCACCTATCATTATAGATGAGGTACAATATGCGCCGGATTTATTAAGATATATAAAAATTGTAGTGGATAATAGTAACGAAAAGGCAATGTTTTATTTGACTGGTTCACAACAGTTTCATTTAATGAAAAACATTAGTGAAAGTCTAGCTGGTAGAATTGGAATAATAAATTTATTAGGTTTAAGTTTAAGAGAAATAAAAGAAAATAATTTTAATATGCCATTTACACCAAGAGAGGAATATTTGGAAGAAAGAAAGAAATATAAAATGAGTATTCCATATGAAGAAATCTGGGATATCATTCATAAGGGTGCAATGCCAGCGCTATACCAAGAAGAAAGTGATGCAGAAATGTTTTTCTCCATGTATGTGAATACTTACATAGAAAGAGATGTAAGAAATTTAACACAAGTAGGAGATACACTTCAATTTCTAAAATTTATGACAGCTTTAGCGAGTAGGATAGGTCAGTTATTAAATTTGAATAGTGTGGCAAATGAAGTAGGAATTAGTTTGCCAACAGCACAAAGATGGTTATCCATTTTGATTTCTTCTAATATAGTATATCTTTTAGAACCTTATTATAATAATATCATGAAAAGAGCAGTAAAGACACCAAAAATATATTTTTTAGATACAGGTTTGGCAGCCTATTTAACAAAGTGGAAAAATAAAGAGGTATTAGAAGCTGGAAATATGGCAGGAAACTTTTTTGAAAATTTTGTGATTGTTGAAATTCTAAAGAGTTATTATAATGCAGGAGAATTACGACCACCACTATATTTTTATAGAGATAAGGAAAAAAGAGAAATTGACCTAGTAATAGAACAAAATGGAACATTATATCCAATAGAAATAAAAAAATCAGCAAAGCCAACAAAAAATATGATAGAAAATTTCAGCGTATTAGATAAAGTAAGTAAAGTGGGGGAAGGAGCAATCATTTGCATGTATGATAGAATACTGGATTTAGACGAAAAAAATAAAGCAATTCCCTATAGCTATTTATAACAAAAAATGATAGAATAAAACAAAAAAAGAGAGGAAAAACGAATGAAAGTAATGTTTGTGTGTACAGGAAATATATGTAGAAGTGCCATGGCAGAGGGAATATTCCGTAAAATAGTAAAAGATCATCGGAAAAGAGGATAAAATACAAGTGTATTCTTGCGGAATTTATGCAGATACAGGAGACTTCGCAACAGAAGAAGCCGTAAGGGCTGTACAAAAATATGAGGTAGATATTAGAAATCATCGAGCAACCAATGTAAGAGAAGCAAATGTAGAAAAAATGGATTTTGTTTTTTGCGCTACCTATCGTCATAAACAAATGATTCTTACCCTATATCCTTCGATGGAAGGAAAAGTATATACCATAAAAGAATATGCAAATGCAGGGAAAAAAGAAGGAATAGATATTGCAGATCCTTGGGGCTGTAGTTATGAGGTATATACAAGATGTGCTGAAGAAATAAAAGAAAACTTAGAAAAAATTTATGAACAAATGGAAGAAAAAGGGTTGACGAAATAAGAAAAATAGGATACAATAGAAAACGAACAAAAATTTGTTTTAAAAGGAGAAATCATGTCAGAGTTAATAGATGGTTTAAATAATAAACAAAAAGAAGCGGTTATGGCTACACAAGGTCCATGTCTTGTAATTGCAGGAGCTGGTAGTGGAAAAACAAAAGTATTAACACACAAAATTGCATATTTAATGCAAGAAGAAAAAGTGCTACCATGGAATATTTTAGCCATTACTTTTACCAATAAAGCCGCTAACGAAATGAAAGAAAGAATAGAAACATTAGTGGGAGAAGCAGCCAAAGATATTTGGATGGGTACTTTCCATTCTATTTGTGTGCGTATATTAAGAAAGTTTATCGATAGAATTGGTTTTGATAGTTCTTTTCTTATTTTTGATGCAAGCGACCAAAAAACATTGGTAAAAGAATGTTTAAAAGCTCTAAATATAGATGATAAATTATTCAGCGAAAGAGGAGTGCTTGCAGAAATTAGTAATGCAAAAAACGAATTATTAGAGCCAGAAGCCTATAGTAGAAAATATGCAGGAGACTATCGCAAGAGTAAAATAGCAGAGATCTATGCGCTATATCAAAAACGTTTAAAAGAAAATAATGCGGTAGACTTTGATGATATTATTAACAATACCATTAAAATTTTATCAGAAAATCCAGATGTATTAGAATATTATACAGAAAAGTTCAAATATATTTTAGTGGACGAATATCAAGATACCAACAAAGCACAATTTACCTTAGTAACCATACTTGCTTCTAAATATGGGAATATCACAGTAGTAGGAGATAACGACCAAGGAATTTATAGCTTTAGAGGAGCAGATATTTCTAATATTTTAAATTTTGAAAAGGACTTTCCAGGAACGAAAATTGTAAAATTAGAGCAAAATTATCGTTGTACAGGAAATATTTTAAAAGCAGCCAATAGTGTCATTAAACATAATGAAACAAAATATGATAAAAAACTTTGGACGGAAAATGGAGAAGGAACCTTGCCACAGATTTATCAAGGAGAAGATGAGTATGACGAGGCAAGATTTGTAGTAGAAGAAATTCGTCATTTAAAAAGAGAAGAATTAGACCATTATTCTGATTTTGCCATTCTTTATCGTATGAACTCACAATCCAGAGCCTTGGAAGATATTCTAAGAAGAGAGGATATTCCTTATAAAATAGTAGGAGGATTAAAATTCTACGAAAGAAAGGAAATTAAAGATGCTATTAGTTATTTACGATTAATAGCAAATCCATCGGATAACATTTCCTTAAAAAGAATTATTAATGAACCAAAAAGAGGAATTGGAAAAACCAGTTTAGACCATATACAAGAAATTGCAGAAAGTCAGGGAATTTCTATGTATGAGGTAATTAAGCATGCAGATGATTTTGGTCAACCAAGAGTTTATGCGAACGCAAAGGAATTTATCGATACCATAGAAAACTTAAGAAGTCAAAAAGAAGAAATCAAAATTTCAGATTTATTAAAAGAAACATTAAATAAAACAGGCTATACGAAAGCATTAGAGCAAGAAAATACCATAGAGGCAGAAAGTAGAATACAAAACTTAGAAGAGTTGGTAACTGTTGCAGTAGAGTTTGAAGAAGAATTTGCAGAAAATGGCTTATCCGACTTCCTAGAAAGCATTAGTTTATCTTCCGATATTGACAGTTTAGAGGACCAAGAAGACAGTGTTACGTTAATGACTTTGCATAGTGCAAAAGGATTAGAGTTCCCTGTTGTGTTTTTGGTGGGAATGGAAGAGGGAATTTTCCCAGGCTATCAATCCGTAGGGGAACCAAAAGAATTAGAAGAAGAAAGACGTTTATTTTATGTAGGAATCACAAGGGCAAAACAACATTTATATCTAACCTGTGCCAAAAGAAGAACTATTTTCGGTTCTACTAGTTATAATGCCGTTTCTAGATTTGTAAAAGAAATTCCAGAAGAATTGCTAGATGGCTATGAACAAATGCAAGAAAATATGGGACAAGAAGAGTTTGAAGATAGTAGTTTTGGCTGGTCTTACGGAAAAAATTATGCAGGAAAAGTAAAAACATATAAATTTGATGAAGCAGTGGGCGTAAAAACAGCAGCAAGTTCTATTACAACAGCGCAAAAACAACCAACGCAAAACTCTTTTGCTTTTAGAACAGCAGAAAGCTTTTTACAAAGTTTAAATGCCAATAAAAAGACAGTGGATATTGGAAACTATAAAGAGGGACAAAGAGTTTATCATAAAAAATTTGGAGAAGGAACCATCAGTAGTATAGAGCCAGAAGGAGACGATGCCAAAGTAGATATTGCTTTTGATAAAGTAGGGCATAAACGCTTAATGGCAAAATTTGCAGGCTTAGAAATATTAGATTAGAAAGAAAAGCTAGGAATCCCTAGGAAAAAATAAAGGTAGTGAATGAGACTATCTTTATTTTTTGCCTAAAAATAGCACAATACAAGTAATAGAACAAGAAAAAGCTTTTAAGAAAAATGTAATCAAAATGTAAAAAAATAAAAATAATGTCACAAAAAGGCAAATCCGTAAAAGAAAAAAGAATGAGGAAAGAATACGCAAAAAACAAGCTATTTACGATAAGAAAAATAAAGAGTACAATAGAATATAAGATAAAAAGGGATATTGGACAAGGGAGGAAAATATGGCAAAATTTACAAATGTCATAAAAAAAACCATTGCAATTTTGATGTTATTTGTTATTTTGTCAACTACGACAGGAATAACAAATATTGTACATGCAACAGATTATTTGATTCTAAAAGGAACCGTTCTTACAGGCGCTAATTATAATCAGCCATTAAATAGTTTTTATCAAGAAAGTGTAGCTATTGGAACTACTAAAACTACTGGAGTAACGCAAACATGGTCTGTTGGTACTGGCATGCACGAATTTTCCTATGATAGAAGAAGTTTGAATCCAGTAATACCAATTAGCAAATGGGTAGCTATTCAATTTGAAAACGAAAACAATTCACAAGGAACTTGTGTACATGGTTGGATTAATGAATGGAGAGTAGGAGATAACTTTTTTACATGGGGAACATCCATTTGTGGAAGAAGAACCGTACCAGCATGGAGTGCTTATTGTGCAGATTGTGGGCAATCTATTGCAGGAGATGTATATATCTATTTAAATTCAAATTATGTAGCCAATATTACATCGATAGATTGTTCTGAAAATAGTGCTATTGCATCTGGTTGTATTTTCTGTGGATCAGAAGAACAAGCAACTACAGTGCCTAGCCATACATGTAAAGGAGCTTCTTATAATAGGTACTATGTAAGCTATAATGGGAATGGTGCAACAGGGGGAAGTACAGGAACCACAACACATATGTATGAAAATGCCACAACTTATGACGGTGTAGAAATTAGCAGGAGTACAGCTTTAGCAAGAAACGGCTATACAAGAACAGGGTACGTATTTACCGGATGGAATACAAAAGCAGATGGCACAGGAACATCTTATACAAATGGACAAGAAATTAAAAACTTAACAGCAACAGACGGAGCAACAATCACGTTATATGCACAATGGGTAAAAGACAACTTTAATTTAACAGTGAATCCTAATACAGGAACATGGAATGGTTCAACAAATACACAAATATTTAATGTAGCCTATCAGGGAACAAAATCTATACCGGTTCCTACTAAAATTGGATACGAATTTACAGGTTGGACATTAGTAGGAAATGGTAGCACAATGACATCTTTAACAGGAGAGGCAACTTTTACAATGGGAGCAGGAGATGCAACCTTAACAGCAAATTGGAAACCAATCCAATATCAGGTAGTATATGATGGAAATGGAGCAACAAGTGGTAGTACGGCTACTAGCACACATACATATGACAAAGATCAAAGCCTAACAACAAATGGATATGAAAGAAATTATCAAGTAACTTATAATTACAATGGAAGCGGACAAGCCGAGACAATAGAAACAGCCACAGCCAATTTTAATGGATGGGCAATTTCTAGTAGTGGGGCTGTTTCTTTTCAAAACAATCAAGTGGTAAGAAATTTAAGAAATACATCAGGGACTTATAATTTATATGCCAATTGGACGTTAGGAAGTGTTATCCTTCCAAGTGCTACAAGAACAGGATATAATGCATTAGGATGGAGTGAAAGTCAGAGTGCAACACAAGCTTCTTATGCAATTGGACAAAGATATACGCCTGCCTCAAATACTACTTTATACATGGTGTGGGAACCATATACGTTAAAAGTAAATTTAGAGGTGCAAGACGAAGAAACAGGAAATCCAATTAGTAATACAGCAGTTTGGGATATATACGAATGGAATAAACAAACACAAACTTACGAAAAGAAAACAACGTTGGAGAGACAAGCAGATGGAACTTATGAAACAGCAGACTATTTAAGCTATTCTGACCAAAACGAAGGAAAATTTAGATTAGTAGAACAATCTGCACCAGAGGGATATTATGGAGATTGGGCAGATACATCACAAACAAGCAAAAATACTTATGATTTTAATATTTTAACAATCATTCAAAATCAGGAATATGAAGGAGAGAGTGTACAAGATAAGGGTACCATACACGTAGTAAAACAAAATCAGAGACAAAAAGCGCAAATAGAAGTAACGTTAATAGATAAAGAAACCAAAGGAGAAGCACAAGCAGATGCAACTTTAGAAGGAGCAATTTATGGAATTTATGCAAAAGAAAATATTGTTCATAGCGACGGAGTAACAGGAATTCTTTATCAAGCAGGGGAACTTGTACAAAGACAAACCATACAAAACCAAACATTAACATTCCAAGGGCTAGAATTAGGAAGTTATGAAATAAAAGAAATTAGTAGCTCAGAAGGATATGTATTAAATGAAGAAGCATATCCAATAGTTACGGCTTATCAGGGAGAAGAAAAGCAAGTAGTAACATATGAGCAAACAGTAGAGCAACAAGTAAAGAAACAAGCTTTTCAACTGTTGAAAGTAGGAGGTTTGGAAACCGATACAGAATATCATCCTTTGAAGGAAGCAGGATTTAAAATTTATTTAATTTCAGATTTAGAGGGAGTAAAGCAAGGAAATATTACAGCCAACCAAAATGGAGATTATTCTGTAGACAGTTTTAAAAACTATGATTTTTCACAAGATATAACAGCATTAGACTATACCCATTCAGAGCAGGGAATTCCAATAGAAGAAGCATTTACAGGAGAAGATGGTATTTTTGTAAGTACGGAGTTAGCTTATGGACAATATGTTGTCATAGAAACAACAGTACCAGAGAATCATTTAAGGATAGAGCCGTTTTTAGTAGATATTACACAAGATAGCAGAACACCACAAGATTTAGGAACACTTTTAGATGAAGATTTTACAGCTAAAATAAAAATTATCAAAAAAGACGACGCAAATAAAAAAACGATATTAAAAGCAGGAGCACAATATAGAATCTTTAATTTAAATACAAAAGAGTATGTAGAGCAAGAAGTAGATGGGAAAAAGATAGGGACACAGGAAAATCCATTTGTAACAGATGAAACAGGAACACTTACAACACCACTTACTATACGCTATGGCAATTACGAGTTACAAGAAGTTTCAGCACCAGAAGGATATGTTTTAGTAGGAGAGGAAGGCGTATCCAATCAAGGAATATATACAGAAACTCCAAAAGAGAGTGTAAAATTTACCCTTTCAGAAAATACCGTACAAGTAATTGATCAAAGCACAAATGAAGTGATGTTGGTAGTAGAACAGTACAATCAAAAGCAAGTAGGAAGTATAAAGGTAGAAGTAAAAGGAGAATTTCTAAATAGCATAAATACTGTAGAAAATGGAGTGGAAGCACAATACGAAAAAAGAGGAATTCCAGAGGTAACTTTTGAACTATATGCAAAAGAAGATATTTATAGTGCAGATGGACAAGGAGAAATTCTATATCAAAAAGAAGAAAAGGTAGCCACAGTTACAAGCAATGAAAATGGAATTGGTTATATCGATAACCTACCATTAGGAGAATACTATATAAAAGAAACCGTAGCAGGAGAGGGATTTGTATTAAATACAGAGAAAAAAGATATTAGTCTGCCTTATGTAGGAGACAAAGAAGCTATTAGCTATGCAGAAGTAAGTTATGAGAATGAACGTCAAAAAATACAAATTCTACTAGAGAACAAGGATAGTCAAACAAAGGAAAATATAAATGGAGGAACATTTGGTATCTATACCCAAGAAGAGATAAGCTATGAAACAAGTAGTGGAGAAATAGCAGTTATTCCAGCAGGTACATTAATGTCTGTACAAACAGTAACAAAAGAAGGAGGAATAGAATGGAGTAGTAGCCAAAATATAGATTTACCATTAGGAAATTACGAAATCAAACAAATAAAAGCTCCAGATGGATATGCAAGTAGCAAAGAAGTAATTCCAGTAAAAGCAACTTATGAAGGACAAGAACAAGAAATTATACAAAGGGAACTAGTTTTTGAAAATGATATTACAAAATTAAGCATACAATTGCAAGATAAAGAAACCAAACAAGGACTAGGAAATGCACATATGAAAATTGTGGATGAAACAGGGCAAGAAATTTATAGTTGGACAACAGAAGAAACAGGAGAGATAGTATATCAAGGTCTAACATTTGACCAAAAATATCTATTAGAAGTAGATATACCTCGAGCAAATTATGAAAAAATATTATACATGGAAGAAAATCCACAAAATGTTTTTGGTACACAAAACGAAGAAGGAAATATTCTATTTACAATACAGGATACAGCAGAACAACAAATATTAACAGTGGAAAGTTTAGCAAAAGTAGGAGGTATTCAAATAGAAAAACAAGGGCAAGTTCTTGTAGGAACAGAAGAACAAGAAGATGAAAATTTACAGTTTCAATACGAAACACAAAACCTTTCAAATGCAAACTTTGAAATATATGCCAATAAAACAATAGAGCATCCAGACGGGCATACAGGAGTTCTTTTTGCAGAAGGAACAAAGATAGCAGAAGGAGTTACAACAACAGAAGGATTAACCATTATAAACGTAAGTGATAATGTCAAAGAAAATTATGTAAAACAGGTACAGCAACTGTTAAAAAGAGGATTGCCTTTAGGAGAATATAGAATTATAGAAATAAAAGCACCAGAAGGATATTATAGAAATCCAGAAGAATGTGAAAAAATAGTAACACTAGAAGATAAAGAAGATCAAAACTTAATAGCACAAAATATCCTATTTAACAACATAAGGCAAACAGTAAAAGTAAATGTACATAAGTATGATGCAGAATCAACAGATTCTATAGCAAATGTAACATTAGGACTTTATGCAGAAAACGATATTCTAGAAAATGGAGAGTTAATCGTAGAAGCAGGGACTTTAATCCAAAAACAAGTAACAAATGAGGAAGGAATTGCAGTATTTGAAGGAGATATACCACTTGGAAACTATTATGTGCAAGAAATAAAAGTAGCAGATGGATACATTCTAACAGAAGAACAAATCCAAATACAGGCAGAAATATTAGAAGAAAATAGAAGGATGATTGAAGCCAATATAGAATTTGCTAATCAAAAAACAAAGATACAAGTTATAAAAACAACACAAGAAGGGGAACCTGTTTTAACAGCAAAAATGCAAATAGTAGATGAAAATGGAAGTGTAGTAGATAGCTGGACAACAAAGGAAACTCCGCATGAAATAAAAGGATTAGTAACAGAAAAAACATACATTTTGCAAGAAATAGAGCCAGCCAAAGGCTTTGTAACAGCACAAGATATAACATTCCACCTAAATGAATCAGGAATCTTACAAGAAACAGAATATCTATATGCAGAAAATGTACTACAAATGAAAGATGATTACACAAAAGTAGAAATTTCTGTAATAGATAAAAAAACAGAAGAACAGATTCCAGGCATAACCATACAAATTGTAGATAAAGAAACAGACGAGGTAGTAATAGAGTATAAAACAACAGAAGATCCACAAATCATAGTAGGATTGCCAATCGGAGAGTATGAGATTATTCAAACAGAGTTACCAGAAGAAAAAGGATATATTACAACCAATACTACTTTAGCAGTAGAAGATACACCAGAAACACAAGAAAAAATAATAGAACAAGATATTACAAAGGTAAAATTGGAGGTAATAGAAGAAGAACTAGAAGAAAAAGTAGATGGTGTGGAAATTTATCTAATAGATAAAAATACAAAAGATGTAATAGCAGCAACAGAGGAAATAGAAGGAAAGTTAGTAATAGAAGAAAGAGAAGATGGCTACTATGTAGAAGAAGTACCCATCGGAGAGTATATCTTGTATCAAAAAGTACCAGAAGGATATCTAGAAATAGAATTAGCAGAGTTTACAGTAGAAGATATATCAGAGGAACAAGTTCATATTTCATACACTAGAAAATTAATATTAGATATGCAAGTAGAAAAAAAAGTAAAAAATATTATTGTAAATGGAGTAAAAGATGCAGTGGGAGAAGAGGATGCAATACAAAAAATAGAGATAGTAGCATCGAAATTACAAACAGAGCAAATACAAATAGAATATACCATTCGCATTACAAATACAGGAGAAATAGCAGGAAATATAGGAAAAATACTAGAAGAAATACCAAAGAACTTCCTTTATGAAAGTAGCCAAAATACAGTAAAATGGGAACAAGAAGGAGAGTACTTAGTTTGTAAAGATTACGAAAATGTAGAAATTGGCGTAGGAGAGAGTGTAGAAATACCAATCCTATTAAAGTGGCAAAATGGAAGTGAAAATTTAGGAGAAAAGGTAAATACCGTCCGACTAGAAAATATTACTAATACACTGGGTTATGCAGATAAAACAGAAGAGAACAACACGTCAAGTGTAACAACAGTAATGAGCGTAAAAACAGGAAATGAAGCATTTTATGAAAACTTAAAAATGATTAGCATCCTCGTTTCAGTAATTGGTATTGTAGGAATTGTTATTATCCTAGAGATTAAATATTTAAGAAGAAAATCCAAATAATGGGTTTTCTTTTTTTTTTCGAAGGCTCAGAAAAAGCAAGTATAAAATAAGAAAAAACGTCCATAATAAAAATAAAAGGAAAAGAAAGGAAGGATAAAAATGGCAAATTTAACACAAGTAGAATTACAAAATTTAAGACATCTTATAGGAGCACATGAAACATCCTATCAAAAATTGAATACTTATGCATCACAAGCAGTAGATCCACAAATTAAGCAAATGTTTACAAAATCAGCCCAAGATGCATTAAATGCAAAACAAAAATTAATGACATTTTTAAATAATTAAAAGGAGGCAAAATTATGGATGAAAAAACAATGGTAAATGATATTTTAGAGAGTGTAAAAGCAAGTTTAACTACGTATCAAGGTGTTATCTCAGAAGCAGAAAATATGCAGTTAAGACAGACAATACAGCAGATGAGAAATGGAGACGAAAGCTTTCAATACGAATTATTCAAAGTAGCACAAAACAAAGGTTATTATAAACCAGCTGCACCTGCAACTGTTACAGAAATACAAACTGTAAAAAATGAATTACAACAATAAAAGTATGTATAATTAAAAATTAAGACATTCTATTGCAATCCTTTTCATTAGTTACTTATGTAGCAATTTAAGAGGAGGAAAGTGATAGACTGTCTTTTTTTCTTACAATCCTTCTAAAGTATTTTAGAAAAAGTTAGCATTTTTTTGAAAAACGAAGAAAAACGGAGAAAAAGTTAGCAAAAGGAAGTGAGATAAAAGAAAATAAAAAAAATCAAAAAATTTAAAACAAAATAAGTCTTGTAAAAAAAATAAAATTCATATACAATAAACAAAACAAAAAGAAGGTAAGGAGTTTTAAAAAATATGAAAAAAACTTTGGCCCATTTTAGAACATGGTTTAAGTTCTTGCTATTAGCTACTTTAGCAGCTTTTTTTATTGTAGGAGCCATTTCATTTTTTTATAAACCAGTTTATAGTGTTACATTGGGAGACGAATTAATTGGTTATAGCGAAAATAAAAGTGCTTTGCAAGAAAGAATTAACCAGTACATAGAAAAGGGAAATGGAGAAAACGTAGCATTTGTAGAAATAGGAGAATTGCCAAAATATAGCTTATGCTTTTCTAAAAAGGATGTTGTAACAAACGATGAAGAAATATTTAACAAAGTAATTGAACAAGGAACTACCTATTATAAATATTATGCTATCACAGTAGATGGTGAAGAAAAATATTATGTGGCAAATTTTGAAGAGGCAGAACAAGTTATTAATGATTTAAAAGAAAAAAATAGCAGTAATAAAGATAGACTAGGTATGTTAGAAAAATATGAGATGGAATTAAAAGATTTTACCAGTGTAGAAACATGTGTAGCATCTTTATATGAAAAACCAGTAGTAAAAACAACCACAACCACTACTAAAAAATCAAGTGGAAGTTCTTCTGCAGGAATTTATGCAACAGGTTCTAATACAACAACAGCAAAGGTAAATATAGGTATTTCTCTTATCAGACCTGTCTCAGGAGTGCTAACATCTCGTTATGGTGCACGTTGGGGTAGAGGTCATGCCGGAATAGATATAGGAGCATCAAAAGGAACACCTATTAAAGCAGCGGCAGCTGGAACAGTAACCTATTCACAATATGGATATAATGGAGGCTATGGAAATTATCTCATTATAACTCATGGAAATGGTGTGCAAACAGTTTATGGACATTGCAACACATTAATAGCAACAACAGGTCAAAAAGTATCACAAGGTCAAACTATTGCTACAGTAGGAAATACAGGAAATTCTACAGGAAACCATTTGCATTTTGAAATAAGAGTCAATGGAGTAACACAAAATCCATTAAACTATGTTTCCTATTAAAAATAAAGCACCCTGGAATCTCTTCGAAAAAATATTACAAAAATGTGGAATTGAAAGTGATTTGAATATAGAAAAACTTAAAAAAATTTGTTAGGGAATCTCACACGGCGACGTGAGGGCGCTAACAAATTTTTTTTAGAATTTCTATGAAAATCAGCTTGAACGACAACATTTGCAGTTCTATTTTTTTAAGACAGTATCCTTTCGTTTAAGCACCTTTTATGTATTTTTTAATTCCAGCCTGTTTCATAAGTACTTTTCCACATTCCATTAATTTAGAAAGAAACAAATTCGAACAAGAAACGTGGCTGGCAAATTCCGTAATAGCAGCAAAGAAAACTTTTAAAGAAGAATTTTCTAAATGAATATCATCTAAAACAAAATAAAAAGCGTTTTTATATTCATAAACCATCATAGATTTTGCAATAGAAGCCAAAGGCAATTTTAATTTCTTAGAGTAATCCATAAAAGCAAAAAAGTCATCCAAACTGTAAAAACAGTAAACTACTAAAGAATTATCTAAAGAAGGGCTTTTTCTCTTAATTTTCACTTTCTTTTTTAAAGGAATTTTTTCTGTTGCCTCAGGTAAACTTCTAGTAACTGTTACAATAAAATCACCTTCCGACATGGCAAGTGCTTCAATTCGAATGCGATAATCTTTGGTAACAAAACCAATTTGTTTCTCTGCTTCATCTAACATATCAAAAAATAAATCTTGTGAGTCTAGAGAACTAGACATGAAAGAGTGAAAATCAATATGTTTTGCTTCCAAGTCCTGATGACTTAGGGTGATTCTAATTTTATTTTCATTAATTTTTTCAAAACGCATAGAAAAACCTCCTTATGTGGTTTTATAGTTTTATTATAACATGCTTGTTTGCAAAAAGAAACAAACAAAATATGGTACTTTCTATAATATATTCCTTCTACTAAGAAAAGGTACTATTCAATATAACACAGGTATAGAAAAAAAGAAAGAGAAATTGAAAAAATTTACAAAAAAAGCACAGAATTGTTGCAAATATACCTTGAAAAAAATTAGAAATGCATATATAATGATAGCGAATGAAAAAACGAAAGAAAGAAGGAAACAAACATGGCAACAAGAGAAAAAAATATATGGATTTTAATGGTATTTATATTATCAGGACTAGTAATAGGGGGACTAATAGGAGAATTCACAAAGGACGTAGATTTTCTATGGTGGTTATCTTATGGACAAAGCTTTGGTTTATCTTCGCCTATAGAGCTAGACCTAAACATTGTACAAATTTCTTTTGGATTAATGTTCAAAATAAATGTAGCAAGCATCTTAGGTATGATTATTGCCGTGTTTATTTATAAAAAAATATAATATAAAAGAATAAGGGGCTTAGGAAAGGAAAAAGATGAAATTAAACGAAATTCCAAGCTCAGAAAGACCATACGAGAAATTACAAATGTATGGTGCACAAATGCTTTCTAATGCAGAATTATTAGCAATTGTTATAAAAACAGGAAAAAAAGGACAAACTGCTATAGAGGTAGCACAAAATATTTTAGCATTGCAAAATACAAAACAGCAAGAAAACTTAAGGTTTTTACAAAATATATCCATAGAGGAACTAAAGAAAATAAAAGGAATTGGAACCGTAAAAGCTATTCAACTAAAAGCAATAGGAGAAATATGCAAGAGAATGGCAAGACCAATTCATTTTTTGAATGTAGAAATTACTTCTTCAGAAGATGTAGCTAGTTTAATGAGTGAAGAAATGCGTTACGAAAAAAGAGAAATCGCAAAAGTATTAATCTTAAACACAAAAAATAGGTTGCAAAAAATAGTAGAAATAGGAAAAGGGCATATTTACTTTTGTGAAATAGAAGCAAAAGAAATTTTTGTAGAAGCATTAAAAATGGAAATGCCAAGAGTCATTTTAGTGCATAATCACCCTAGTGGGGATCCTATGCCAAGCAGGGCAGATATAGAATTAACCAAAAAAGCAAAACAAATAGGGGAAATGTTAAATATTCAATTGGTAGATCATATTGTCATTGGAGATGGAGTTTATAGGAGTATTTTTTTAGAAATACAAAAACAAGAAAAAAGGGGTTTATAGGTTTCCCAAAAAATCTAAATTAAAGAAAGAAGAGGAAGATTAGACTATATGAAATTATTTTCATTTCATAATAAAGATATAGGAATTGATTTAGGAACTGCAAACACATTAGTAACATTAAATGGCAAAGGTATTGTTCTAAACGAGCCTTCTGTGGTAGCTATTGAAGTAGGCACAAATCGTATTTTAGCAACAGGAGAAGAAGCAAAAGAAATGCTTCGGAAGAACACCAGAGCAAATTCGTGCGGTAAGACCCTTAAAAGATGGTGTGATTGCAGATTTTACAGCTACCCAATTAATGCTTAAAAATTTAATAGGGAAAGTATGCAAAAGATATAATGTAATTAGGCCAAGAGTAGTAGTGGGAGTTCCATCAGGCATTACAGAAGTAGAAGAAAGGGCTGTAGAGGAAGCAGTTTTGCAGGCAGGTGCAAAAGAAGTATATTTAATGGAAGAACCTATGGCAGCTGCTATTGGAGCAGGTCTAGATGTTTCAGAACCAAGTGGAAGTATTATTGTAGACATAGGTGGAGGAACTACAGAAGTAGCAGTTATTTCACTGGGAGGCATAGTAGTAAGTAACTCTTTGAGAGTAGCAGGAGACGAATTAGATGCCGATATTACAGGATATGTAAAAAAAGAAATGAATTTAGCTATTGGAGAAACAACAGCAGAACAAATTAAAATGCAAATAGGATGTGCAATGCCACTAATGACAGATACTCCTATGGAGATAAGAGGAAGAGATTTAGGAACAGGACTTCCTAAAAATGTAGAAATATATTCTTCCCAAGTAGAAAATGCAATAGAAGAATCTGTAGGAGAAATTGTAGAGAGTGTAAAGCAAACTTTAGAAAAAACACCACCAGAATTAGCATCGGATATTATGGAAAAAGGAATTGTACTTGCAGGTGGAGGAGCACTTATTCAAAATTTGGATAAATTAATCAGTATGAAAACAGGAATGCCTGTATATGTAGCGGAAGAACCATTAGAATGCGTAGTAAGAGGAACACAAAAAACAATAGAAGACTTAGAAAAATTAAAAAGTGTATTAATTAATAGTAGAAAAACAAGATAACAAAAAGAAAGAAGGAGAAATATGCATCAGAATAAAAAGAGAGGAATCATAGGAATTGTGATTACCATAGTTTTATTAATCATAATCGTTATTTTATCAAATATACAAACCAATGACCTCTCTTTTGTAGAGAGTGCATTAGGAAAATTAGTAATGCCAATTCAAAATGGAATGACTTATTTAAAAAATGCACTAGCAGGAAATGATAGCTTTTTCTCAGATATTAATGGATTACAAGAGGAAAATGAAGCTTTAAAAGAAGAAAATAGCCAATTAGAACAAAGTTTAAGAGAATTAGAAATTATTAAAGCAGAGAATGAAACGTTGAAAGAGTATGTCAATTTAAAAGATAAATATACAGAGTATACTACCATACCTGCTTATGTCATTAATAAAAATATTAGTAATTATAGTGATGAAATTGTCATTAATGTAGGTAGCAAAGACGGAGTAGAAGTAAATATGCCAGTAATTGCGGACCAAGGATTAGTAGGACATATTATCTCTGTAACAGAAGATACAGCCAAAGTGCAAACCATTGTAGACACAGCAAGTACTTTGAGTTGTACTGTTTCTACTTCTCGAGATATATTAATTGCAAGAGGTACCCTAGAAGCGGAGTCTACCTTAAAAACAACCTATATTCCTACAGAAGCCACAGTATTACAAGGAGATAATGTAGAAACATCAGGATTGGGAGGAATTTATCCAAAGGGAATACTAATAGGAACTATTGAAAGTGTAACCAATACAAAAAATGTGACAGACAGATATGCTACCATCAAAACCGCAGTAGATTTTTCAAAATTAGAGACGGTATTAGTGATACAATAAGAAAGACGGTCAATGTTGTCTTATAGAAAGGATGAAACTATATGAAAAAAGCAATTAGCGTTGTCGTAATTTTAATAGCCTTTCTTTTTATCTACTTTCTGCAATCCAATTTTTTTAGCTGGTTTACTATCAGCGGAATTAGTCCTAATTTATTTATAATACTTGTTTTGTTAATAGGATTGTTTGCAGGAAAAAGATTAGGTAGTCTCATGGGGCTTTTCTTTGGATTATATTTAGATATTGTCATTGGAAAAAACTTAGGACTTTCTACAGTTATGCTAACACTTATTGGCTTTTTAGGAGGATGTTTTGACAAAACCTTTTCTAAAGAAAGTAGACTAACCATTATGCTAATGGTAATTGGAAGCACATGCATTTATGAAATAGGCTATTATATTTTAGAAATTATCGAAAATTCCATATACATAGAAATACTTCCTTTTATTAGAATTCTGTCAATAGAAGTTATTTATAATTCCATTTTAACAGTGATTTTATACCCTTGTATACAAAAACTAGGATATTTGTTAGAAGATATTTGGAAAGGACAAAAAATATTAACAAGATATTTTTAAAAGAAAGGAGAAAACTGCTTGGGACATCAATCGAACAACCAAACCAAGATACGCTACAACATTTTATCTGCAATAGTCTATATCATAGGAATTGTACTGTTATTACAACTATTTAATTTACAAATTGTAAATGGAGAAACCTATAGAGAAGAGTCTAATACAAGATTAACAAGAGAAACCACCTTAAAAGCAGCCAGAGGAAACATTCTAGATCAATCTGGTAATAAGTTAGCTACTACAACAGCAGGTACCAGTTTAGAGCTATATAAAAGTAAAGCAGATACGCAAACCCTAAATCAAACCTTGCTGAAAATTGCCCAAGTATTAGAACAAAATGGAGATTCTTACATAGACGAATTACCTATTCAAGTAGAACCTTTTGCGTTTTCTATATCAGAAGAAGATGCAAAAACTTGGAAACAGGATAATAAGATAAACGAAGATAAAACAGCAGAAGAATGTTTTGCTATCTTAAAAGAAAAATACGAAATCACAAATGAAAATGTACAAGAAGCAAGAAAGATTATGACACTTCGTTATTCTATTAATAAAGCAGGTTATAGCAATACAAAAGCAGTAGAAATAGCAAGCAATATTAGTGAGCAAAGCTTAGCTCAATTTAGTGAACAAAGTGCAGAGTTTGCAGGAATTAGTCTAAGTATATCCCCAATTCGTACCTATCCATCTGGGTCTCTTGCTTCTCATATATTAGGCTATGTATCTAGAATTTCATCAGAGGAATTAAAAGGAAACGAAGCTAGATATAATGCAAATGACATTATAGGAAAAACAGGAATAGAGTACATTTTTGAACCATATTTAAAAGGAACAGATGGTGTTAAACAAATTGATATGGACGTAAATGGAGCAGTAACAGGAGAATATGTTTCTAAAGAAGCGGTAGCAGGATGTGATATAGCACTTACTATTGATGCTAATCTACAACAAGTAACAGAAAATGCATTAAAAACAAGTATACAAAACATAGCCCAAGAAGACAAAGTTTCTGTAACAGGAGGTTCTGCTGTAGTCATGAATGTAAAAACAGGAGAAGTGCTAGCACTTGCAAGTTATCCGGACTTTGACCCAAATGATTTTACACCAAGTATTAGTACAGAAAAGTGGAATTATTATACTTCAGAAGAAACTTCAGAATATGCAAGAAATCATCCTTTTGTCAATAGGGCCATATCTTCTCCATCTTCACCAGGTTCTACTTATAAAATGGTAACAGCAATTAGCGGGTTAGAGACAGGAGCTATTACCACAACAGAAAGAATTAATGACGTGGGTATTTATCGTTTTTCATCAGATTATAATCCAAAATGTTGGATTTATCAGTCTTATGGAAGGGGACATGGTTATTTAAATGTAACACAGGCTATAGTACATTCTTGTAACTATTTCTTTTATGAAGTAGGAAATAGGGTAGGTATCGAAAATCTTGCAAAATACACAAAAGCATTGGGATTAGGCAAAAAAACAGGAATAGAATTATTAGGCGAAAGAGCAGGGTATGTAGCATCTCCAGAAACATCTAAATCTTTGGGACAAACATGGAATGGAGGAGATATTCTATCTGCAGCAATAGGACAAGGAAATAATAGTTTTACTCCAATACAAATGGCAAAATATACAAGTATGTTAGCAAATGGAGGGCAAGATATCGATGTTACCATTATCAAATCTGTCATAGATGCAGATGGAAACGAAGTATCGAAAGAAGAATTAGAAAGTTTCCTAAAAGAAAGATTAGGCATAGAAGAAGATACATCAGAGAAAGTAACTTTTAATCAAGTAAATTTAGATGCAGTATTAGAAGGAATGAAAGGAGTTACCACAGAGGCAGGAGGAACAGCCGCTTCTATCTTTAGAAGTTTCAATATAGAAGTAGGAGGAAAAACAGGATCTGCACAAACAGGTCAAGTAGATAGTAATGGTAAAAAAATAACAAATGCATGGTTTGTTGGATTTGCACCATTTGATGATCCAGAAATAGCCATTGTAGTTATGATAGAAAATGGACAAAGTGGAAGCAATGCAGCAGTAACAGCAAGAGATATCATTGCAGAATATTTTGGAATGAATGCCAATAAAGTAACAGAGAATATGACAGCCGTTCCAAGTGTACAAACTAATAACTAAAACAAAAGATAAACGAAAGAAAAGCTAAACAAAAAGTATTGTTTAGCTTTCTCTGGCAAAATAATATTTTCATAAGAACAAGGCATAGAAAAAGAAGAAGGGAATGAAGTAAAAATGAAAAATTGTGTAACAATTCAACTAAAAACAGATAAAATTATCATAAAAATTAATGAAGAAGCAGAACAAGAAGAAATTATAGAATGCCTAAAACAAAAGATGCCAGAATTAAAAAAACTATATCAAGAAGATACAACACCTATTTACGTTGTAGGAAAAGTAATGAAAAATAAAGAAATGGATGAAGTACAAGAAATCATTAAACAAGAAATCCATGTAAAAGTAGAATTTGAAAGCCCTAAAATGTTAGGCTTACATGGAATTAAAAAAACATTCAGTAAAGAAATAGGAACATCAGAAACAATGTTTCATAAAGGAGCACTACGTTCCGGACAAAAAATAGAGTTTGAGGGAAGTATTGTTGTTTTAGGAGATGTGAATGATGGGGCAGAAGTAGTAGCAGGAGAAAATATAGCCATATTAGGAGATTTAAGAGGACTAGCTCATGCTGGTGCAAAAGGAAATAAAGAAGCTATTATTGCAGCAGGAGAAATACAATGCCCACAAATACGTATTTCTAATATTATCAAAGAACTAAATTGGAGAGCAGAACAAGAACAAACACAAATATACAAGTATGCTTATGTAAATGAAGAAAATCAAATAGTGCTAGAGTAATGGAAGTAATACTTTAAAGATAAATAGAGCTTGTAAAATCACTCTTTCTGTAAAAATAATAGATCACTCTAGGAAATGATAAAAAAATATGTTATACTAAATATGGAGTAGATAGAAAAAATGAGGAGTGAATAGAATGAGTGAAAAAATTTATACAATTGAAGAAATTAAATCAATATTAATGAAAGTTTTAGAAAATATGCCAGTGTATCGTGTAGTTTTGTTTGGTTCGTATGCTAAAAACTGTGCTACCAAAAGTAGCGATTTAGATTTTATTATCGATACAAAAGATAAATTAAAAGGATTTAAATTATATAGCTTAATTACTAAAATTGAGGAAGCATTCCATAAAGATGTAGATGCTTTTGAAAAAACAGAAATTATTGAAAATTCGAAAATAGATAATGAGATAAAAAGAACGGGAGTTGTTGTATATGAAAAATAAGGAATACATATCTTTTATTAAGATGATTGAGTATATAGATAAAGCAATAAAATATACAGCAGGCTATACATTTGAGTCATTTTGTAAGGATAATAAAACGATTGATGCTACGGTTTTTGTTGTCAGTCAAATAGGTGAATTAGTAAAAAATATTTCAGATGAGACTATGAATAAATATAATAATATTGAGTGGAAAATGATAAAAGGGCTAAGAAATAGAATTGTTCATGATTATGAAGGTATAAGTTTAAAAAGTGTGTGGTATGTTGTTAATAATGATATTATAGAATTAAGAAAAGACATTCAAACAATATTAGAAAAGGAAAAGAATAATGAATAAATGAAAAAGGGCAAAGTTATCACAAAAACTTTGCCATTTTTCATTTACTGCCAAAAGGATTAGGCCTTTTTGGCAGATGTTCGCATTAATAAAAAGTATTAACTAAGCAATAATAAAATAAGAGAAATAAATAGCGAAGGGTCTTTTACATCTTCTTTATAAAGAAAAAAGAGAAGCATCAAAATTAAGATATCATCATAATACAAATGAATACCAAACAAATTAAAAAGAGGCGTATTTTCATCTTCTTCATTTTCTTTTGTGGCAACACATTCCTTTTTATTATTTCCTTTCTTTTGCTCTTTTGCAGAATAACATCCTTTTACTTTCTCTGCACTTTCTCTTCCAAAAGGTAAGCACGAGGAAGAAAAAGAGTTGTAAGCGGAACCCTTAGGGAAATAAGAATTACTAGGTTTTTGGGGTGGAGGAACTACTGGCCTATAAGAGGGAATATTCTTCCTATAAGGTGGATAGAACCTAGGAAAACCAAATGGAAATGTCATCATTTCTTATTATCACCACCCGACATATTAAGACTTTCTAATACATCTGTCATAGCAAATAACTGAATATATTGATCTACCTTTTCTTTTCTACTAGGCTTTAAATAAGGCTTTAAAGAAAGAAGCAAATTAGATCGGGGGTCATTTTTTTTACTATTTAGTTTATCCATAATATTTTTCATTTTCATAATTGTTCCCATATCAATGTTACTAAAAGGGTTTTCTTCTCCAGCAGATTCTTGACTGTTTTCCTTTTCTGGATGCTGAAAAGAAGAAAATTGGGCATCAGTTGTAGAATTATGATAATTAGTATGGGCTTTAAAGCCGGAATCATGTGTATCCGTAGTACTTTTTTGGTTATCATTAAGGTTACTAGATGAATTTATCATATTCTGAAACATAGTCTTCACGTTTTCGGGCATTTCCTTTCCGTTGATCATTTTATTCAAATTCTGCATCATTTCAGCCATATTTCCTTCATTCATACTATCACCTCATTATTAATATACATATGTAAAATAAGCAGGCATATGTATTAAATTTATCTATCTTATTGTATGTTAAAAAACAGAAAAGGTGACGAAAAAATTGTAATAAAAATTTAATATAAGGAAACAAAATAAAGTATCCGTAAAGAGGAATCTTAGAAATAAAAATGACACAAAGAAAAACAGGTTGAAAAGTAAAAAATAATGTGTAAAAATGTAGAAAATAGTATTATGAGCTTATTATCTTTTCAAGAGGTAAAAGAAATAGGAAAAATGGAAAATCATTCTACATAAAAAGTTTAATAAAATGAACGAAAATCATTGAAAAAGCTTGAAAAATGGAGTATAATAAACTAGAGATAATGAAAAAGATAGAAATAAATAAAAGAGGAGGAACTGTTTCTATGTACAAGATGAGAGAAAAAATAATTGCAGCAATGTTAGCTTCTATTATGTTATTAGCAAATGTAACAACGATAGGTATCTATGGAAGTGTATATGCAACAGGAGAAAACTTAGAAAATCAGAGTACACAAACAAACCATGCAAATGTAGAATTTGATACCTATTTTTTAAATGGAGAACAACAAACCCATGAGCTAGTAGCCAATGTGGCACAAAGTAATAGCATTTATGCAAAAGTAACGGTGAAAGAAGCCGGATATCTAAAAGATGCTAAAATTACTTTCCAAAGTGCAAATGAAGGGGATGCAAATTTAAGTATTGGAGAACCAATAGAAGAAAATAGCTCTGTTCAAACCGTGGGAGATAATGAAGTTACATTAAATCAAATAGCAAAAGGAAACGAAGTAATCATTGCTTTACCAATTAGCTTTATACAGGAAGAAAATATTAGTCTAGAAAAATGGAATATGCAAAATAAAGCAATGTTAACAGGTACTTATGTAGATGGAGATGGTAATGAAAAGAAGGTAGAAAAAGAAATTCTATTTAACTTAGGATGGACAGCAGACAAAGAAGCAACTATCACACAAAATGTTACAAAATATGTACCATATCATATTAATGAAGAAAGTGGAGTCATATTACAAACAACTATCCAGACGAATATTAAGGATAACGTATTACCAGTACAAGAAACTAAAATAGAAATTAATGTTCCAAAACTAGCAGGAACAAATCCAACACAGGTTATCGTAGCAGCAAATAGTACAAGTGCAACAAATGGAGAAGAAACAGCAGAAAGTTTTTCACAAGAAAATTATACTTATGACGACGAAAACCAACTTTTAACAATCCATGTAAAAAATGAAGCAACTGAAGAAGGAACAGTTTCTTGGAAAAAGAATGCTGCAGACGAATATTTAGTAAGCTATATTTATCCAGAAGAAGTGTTGAATGCTGTGGCAGAAACAGGAACAACAGTAGACTTGTCAGCAAAAGCAGATATAACAGTTTATGCACAAACAAATGAAACTGTAACTGCACAAACCCAAACCCAAGTGGAATTAAAAGATCAAATTGGAGAAGTAGTTAGTTTTGAAATAAAAACAGATATGGACACAATGAGCAAAGCTTATTTATATGCTAATACAGAAATACCATATACAGAAACAATAGAGGCTAATATTGGACTTGCCTCATTAACAGATAAGATTGTTATTACACAAAATCCAGATGCATTTTTATTAGAAGGAAATAGCTACTCTACAACAGTAGAAGGGGTAGGATATGTCTATAATAAAGCCGTAAAAGTATCACAAAGTCAATTTGAAAAAATATTAGGACAAGAAGGAAAAATAGAGATTTATGCAGGACAAACATTACTTGCATCTATAGATAAACAAATGCAAACAGATGAACAAGGAAATTATGTAGTAGATTTAAGTCAGTACAATTTAGCTACTATAACATTACAAATAAGCAAACCTATCATAGAGGGAAAATTAGAAATTACGTTGGATAAAGCAATAAAAGCAGAGATTCCTTATTCAGATGCACAAATTAATAGTTTTGCACAGTATCAAATTTCTAATACTGTACAAAGTTACAGCGGAGATACAAAATTTATGGAACAAACTATTTCAAAAACAATGAACTTAACAGAACCACAAACCACTGCAGAACTTGTTTTGAGTAATACCAATTTATCTACCGTAGTAACCAACCAAAATGTAGAATTAAAAGCTATCTTAAAAACAGATTCTACCGATACAAAATTATTCAAAAATCCAAGCTTTACCATAAAACTACCAAGTTATATCGAAAAAATAGAAGTAAAAGATGTAAAACTTCTATTTAATGATGAACTACAAATCACAGGAGCTAACCTAGTAAACAATAGTGATGGAACAAAATCCATTGTGATTACTACACAGGGAACGCAAACTAAGTACAGTATAGGAGCCGTATCCGGAGGAGCCAATATTATTGTTACAGCAGATATCACTGTAAATAAACTAACACCAAATACACAATCTAGTATTGTAATGGAATATACCAACGAAAATGTAATAACCAAAGCAAGAAGTAATGCCATAGCAGAAACCAAACAAACAGAAACACCTGTTACCTTTGTGGCACCAACAGGAGTCGTAACAACCAATAGCATTTCTAATTATGCAGAAGGAAAAGAAGAGCTAACAGCAATTAGTGGAGATGAACAAACAGGAGTTATAGAAACAGTAGCACCAGCAAGAAACGTAAACTATCAAATGAGTGTTATTAACAACTATAGTAATGAAATTGACAATGTTGTTGTGTTAGGAAGATTGCCATTTAAGGGAAATATAAATGCAGGAGGAGCAACAAATTATGGAAGCACTTTTGATATGTCATTACAAGGAGCAATAGAAGTAAAAGGATTAGATAGTAGTAATTTTACTATTTATTATTCCGAAAATGGAAATGCAAGCAAAGATATGAACCTTGCAAGTAATGGTTGGACAACTAGTCCAAGTAATTATGCTAGTATAAAATCTTACTTAATTGTATTAAACAACTATAGTATGCAAACAGGTGAAAGTTTTGAAATAAGTTATACAGCTCAAATACCAGCAAATTTGAACCACAATGAAAGTGCCTATAGCAATTACATTGTATACTTTAACAATCACTTAGAAGCAGGAACAGTAGAAGATAAACAAGAAGCAACAAAAATAGGAGTTACAACAGGAGTAGGAGCAGTATTAGAATCCCAAATGACATCGAATATACCAGAAAATGAAACCGTGTTAGAAGGAAATATCATAAAATATAGTCTTACTGTAAAAAATACAGGATCTCACACAGCACAAAACGTAGTAGCAACCGTTAATTTTCCTAATGTACTAAGCTATGTCATTCAAGATGAAAATTCTAGTTTAGGATATCAATATGCAGGGAAAAATACAGAGACCTTAAATTTAGGAAATATAGCAGGAGGACAAAGTGTTACAAAAGAAATTTGGGCAAAAGTAGAACAAATTTCTGTATCTGACTTTTGTACAGACGAAAGTCATTATATGACAGATGCGTTAGGAAATCGATATCATTCTACAGATTACACACATACAGATAATGAGTATATAGCTAATATTTCTATGACAGCATCTATTTCAGCAGATAACCTAGCAAAACCAATTACTTCTACAGAAGCAAAAAATACAGTAGCAAAAGCATATTTTTCTACAACAGTAACAGGAAAAACAACAGATGTTGCTTATGTAAAACCAGGTGCTCATTATCAATATGAATTAGAAGTAAAATCTACCGATAAAGACAAGAAGAGAGAAAATGTGGTAGTAGAGCTAGTATTACCAGCAGAATTCAATTATGAAAGTTTTCAAGTAGAAGAATACAACAGAGAAGAAAGAACCTATGTGGATAAAACAAGTGAATGTCAAGCAGAATTTGATACAAATACCAGAATACTAACCATTCATATGGGCAGTGTAGATGGCTATTATGGAAGAAGATTAAGAGTAAATGCAACTGTAAATCCTTTAGCAGAAGGAACTTATGAGCAAGAAGTACAAATAAAAGGAAACATTGTAGCAGATAATACCAATAAAGAAAGTTTAGAAACTTTAACAGAAACCATTAGTCAAATAGGAATGAAAGTAACTCAAAGTTCTAATATTCCAGAAAACACTAAAATAGCTACAAATGAAGATTTTAAATATATCTTTACAGTGGAAAATTTATCTAGCTTACCAATATCCGGAATTACGCTAACAGATAAATTGCCTGAAGCAGTACAATATGTAAATGGAACGATTAGCTATTCCGATGGAACTAGCAAAAAGTTCAGCACTAAAAATGAAGAAGGAAATCCAGAAATAAACTTTAGCTTAGAAGCAAAGAAAGCAGCAACCATAGAAATTAATGTACTTGCCAATATTGTAGAGGCGGATACAACTGTACAAAATAAAGCAAGCCTAACACAAGAAGAATTAGGAACGATAGAAACCAATACGCTAACCCATATCATTGCCCAATATACAGGACAAACAGATGAAGAAATTCAAAACGAGCCAAAAAGAATTTCTGGACTAGTATGGATAGATGCTAACAAAAACGGTATGAAAGAAGAAGACGAAACTTTAGTTTCTAATGTACAAGTTATGCTACTTAATAACGCTACAGGAAGTTTAGTAACAGATAACAATGGCTCAGCAATTATTAAGACAACAGATGAAAAAGGAACTTATACCTTTGACAATATTGCAAAAGGAACTTATACCGTAATCTTCTTATATGATTCTGCAAATTATAGTGCTACTTCTTACCGAGTAGAAGATGCAACAGAAGAAACAAACTCAGATGCAGTAGATAGTAAAATTACTTTAGATGGCGTAACAAGAGTAGCAGCTATTACAGAAGCTGTAAATGTAAGTAATCAGAATATCTATAACATAGATTTGGGATTAGTAGAAAGTCCAAAATTTGATTTAAAACTAGACAAGGTAATTTCTAAAGTAACGGTACAAGATACTACCGGTACACAAGAATATAACTACAACAATAGTAAATTAGCTAAAAGAGATTTAGTAGGAAAAAGAATAGAAAATACCACTTTACTAATTGAATATAAAATAACAGTAACAAATGAAGGAGCCGTAGAAGGCTATGTAAAGAAAATAGCAGATTATCTACCAGAAGGTTTAAGCTTTAATGCAGAATTAAATAGAGACTGGTATCAAGCAGAAAGTGGAACTATTTTAAATTCTAGTTTAGCCAATACTAAAATAGCACCAGGAGAAAGCAAAGAAGTAACACTTCTACTAACTATGAAAACAAGTGAAAATAACTTAGGATTAATTAGTAACCAAGCAGAAATTTACGAGGCATATAACGATTTAGGACTAGCAGATATAGACTCTACAACAGGAAACAAGGCATCAAATGAAGATGATATGTCTAATGCAGATTTAGTAGTAACCGTAAAAACAGGAGAATATATCCTATTTGGAGGATTAACTATATTAGTAGTAGCTCTAATAGGAGTAGGAGCTTATTTTATCAAAAAGAAAGTATTAAGATAAAGGGAGAAGGTGAAGAAGAAAAATGAAGAAAAGTATCAAGTGGATAGCAAGTATAGGGATAGCAATGCTTATGACCATGGTGTTTAGTATACTATTTAGTAGTAAAGTATTTGCATGGATGCCATCACTAGCAGTTACTAATCCAACAACGGGTGTATTCCCAAAAGTATATTTACAAAATAGAACGATAACACTTGCTGAAGAAAGATGGAATTATTTAACACAGTCATGGACAGCGAATATTACAGGAGGAAATACTTTATGTGGAGACCAAGGAAAAGCGATTCGTTCAGGACATTTCGATCCTACAAGATATTATGCTGAAGTTAGTGATTTAGCATTTTATCCTCCTTATAACGAAATTATTGAGGGTAATAAAACTAGATTAGAAAATCAAGCAAAAGACCAATATGGTTCACAACATAATTTTTCTATGTCCACATCTGTTAGTGAAAATTTAGGAGAGATTCAAACAAACCATTTAGTATTTGTATTATTCCTTACGGATGATGATTATAAAGATGCCGCTAGTTCTGCTGCTAGAACTTTAATGGGTAGAATACATTCACAACTAGCAGGAGAAGAAAAAGCAACAGATTATGAAAGCACCATTGACCCAGTTAATACTTATCATGAATGGAGTGGAGATCCTAATTTAGGACCACAAGTAGGAGTTATGGAGACATCTACAAGAGCTGGAAATGGTTACGAAATCGTAGAAAGTGGAGAATATTCTTCAGATGCAGGTGGAAAAGAAGCACAAGTAGCTTATGTATTATCTGTAATGGAAGATGTTTATGGAACAGGAGAATATACAAAAGAATATAGTGAAGAAGATATTCAAACAGCATTTTGGATGCTAGTGGATCCAGATGGAATAGGAAGTCTTCATAAATTGACAGCAAAAGGTCAGGAGTTATATAAAAAATCTGAAGAATATGCACAATTTATACAAGAAACAAGTGGTGGATATAAAACAGAAGTAGATACTTCTAATGCACAAATTATTGTAAATCAATCTACGGAAGAATATATTGTAGGACCATTTGTTGCAAATTATCCAGATTATGAAGATATTTCCTATATAAAATCCATATATCTTACTAGTGATAGTGGAATGTTATTAGTAGATGAACAACATCAAGAGTTTGAAGTTATTTGTAAGGGAACAGAGACAGAAGTGCCAGGATCTAATGGAATTACAAAAGTATATCCAAAAAGTGGAGAACCTTTCTTTATTAAGTTCTCTGCAGCAAAGTTAAATTATCCAAATGCAGTACAATTACATGTGCAAACAGAGTATTTGGGAAAATGTAATGTAAGTTATGAAACATATGATTCCAAAATGAATGTATACAGATATATTGGATATACAGAAACTAGTGGAGAATATGCTATGTTATCTGGTTCTGTAACAATAACAGTAAATGTAACTTATGAAGTACAAGTACAAACAGGAACTCAACATCATCATGTTACACATACAGAAACTGGTGATAACTGTACAGATGACTGTTGGGATGAACCTATCTATGCTTGGCAAGCTCATTCAGCAACAATAAGTGATACTGGTTTAGTATATCAGCCATATGTACAAATGGATGAAGATCCAGAAACAACAGAAACAGCACAGCCATTGCCATGTACTACAGGAGGATATAGACAATATGAAGTGGTAGAAGCAACAGGAGGAGTAGTAGGAGGAGAAAATCCAGTACCACCTACTACCATAGTACCACCACCTCCAGAAGAAAATCCACCAGATGAACCACCAACAATTTATTTAACTTTTGAATTAGGTGGCCGTGTTTGGGTAGATAAAGATGGAGGAAAAGAAAGTATAGGAGATTCTCAATATGGTTCAGGAGATACTCCAATGAGTGGTGTACCTGTATATTTATACAGAGAAGATGGAACACTTATTGCAACAAGTACAACAGATGCAAGTGGAAACTATGCATTTGCAAACTTAAATGCCATGTATAAATACTATGTGAAATTCAGATATAATGCACAATATTATGAACCAGTAGAATATGTAAGCCCATACAATGGAAATTGGAATAACAACTCTAATGGTACAGATGTTAGAAGTGAGAGATTAGAAATCAATGCGAGATTTCAAACTATTTCAGCATCCCCAGATAACTATACAAGACCAGGAGGAGGCACTAATAGTACCTATACAAGAGAGCAACTAGAATCAGCAGGAGCTATTGATCAGTTTGGTAACCTAACAGGAGGAAGTGGCTCACAGGCAAATTATGTAGTAGACTGTCAATTAGAATCTTTCACAGGAAATGGAAGTATAGACCTATATCCAGTAGAAGATGTGTTTGTTATTGATTATGCACAAAACCAATTAAGTAGAACCATTATCAATGCAACACCAATTTACGAAAAATTATTACACATTAATCAAGGATATAAAGAAAGACAAGAGGTAGATTTAGCATTAAAGAAAGACGTAGAGAAAGCAACCTTAGAGATTAATGGAAAAACACATGTATATGAATACAATAAAAGAAGTGAAGCAAATGATCCAAACTATGATGGAACCTTTGATATAGATGTGAGAATATCAGATGGCTACTATAGTACAGAATATTCAAGAGAGCTATATAAATCAGATTATGCATACAAGGTAAGTCAATATGGAGAGAACTATGCAGAATATGGAAAAGACAAAGATGACGAGCTAAGAATCTTTGTAACTTACAAATTAACGGTACGAAATCAATCGATGAGCATACGAGGAAGAATTGATGAAATAGTAGACTTCTTTGATGAAGATTATACCTTTGTGCCAGAACGTTCTTATATTCAATGGAGCGATGGAAGTACAAACAATAATCCAGACATATTCTCAGTAGGAAGTAGTAAATTAGGAAGTACACCAGGAAATATTAGTGGATACAACAAAGTATATGTAACAGGAGGAGATAGATACTTAAATTCTGGAGAGAAAGTAACCTACTACCTAACCTATGAGGTAAATAAAACAACAGATAGTAATGGAGAAAATTGGATTATCCTAGATGAAGAGCTAGAAAGCGGAGTAGCAATAGGCGTAGGAAAAGAAAATATAGCAGAAATTAACAGATACTCAACTATCTATGCAGATGGAACACAAGTACCAAATGTAGGAGATGTAGGAGGCTTACCAGCAGGATTAATCGACGTAGATTCTAATCCAGGAAACGTAGAAGATACCGGAATTGGAAAAGATACAGGAATTAATGATTCTGTATACGAAAGATTTGAAGATGATAGTGATAAAGCACCAAACATTAGAATCATCCTATATAGAGATGACGAAGAAAACAGAGTAATACAAGGAACTATATGGGAAGACGATAGAAATGTAAATGACAATAGCATCAATAGAGGAACCACAGCAACAGGTGACGGTATTAGAGACGAAGATGAGACAAAGATAAATGGTGTAACCGTACAATTAGTTGAAATTATGGATAACGGAACAGAGTTTGTATGGAGAGAATTTGGAGACCATAGCCAAAATTATACACAGCCAATCGAAACCATAGGAAAAGGAACTGGTAGTGGAACCCAGGCAGAAGAAACACCAATTATCAATGTGGCAAACCTAGTAGAGAACTATAGATTTACAGGAGATTATACAGGACAATATGTATTCAAATCCTTTATGCCAGGTAATTACGTAGTAAGATACATTTATGGAGATACTGTAAGAACCGTACTTGTAAATGATACATCAGAGAGTGAAGAAGCAAAGAATGTAAGTAGTGTCTATGGAGAGCAAGGTTTAAATGCAAAATCTTACAACGGACATGATTATAAATCTACAACGTATCAAGCAGGATTAGGAACTTACGATGGAAATAACACTCATGCAAGTTATGTATATGATATTGCAAAATCTGATGCAACCTCTGTAGTATCTGATGCAAAAGATTTAAAAACATTAGATAATATAAACACAACCATGTCAGACCTAAATAGTAGAGCAGAAGTAATTGATTACTCCGATAATGATTTAACAAACCATATAGCAGAAGTATTAGCATCTTATAGAGAACAACCAAGCTATAATGGAACAGCATATAATCAAACGCAAGTACAATCCCTAGTACAAGAGTTAATGGACAGAACAAAAATGACAGCAGAAACAGGAACTATGAACATTGAGTTTGAATATAACACAGCAACAACAGGAAATAACGGAAATAATAATCAAACAAGATATGTAGTAGCAAATGTAGACTTAGGACTAGAGGAAAGACCAAAAGCACAACTTGCAGTAGAGAAAGAAGTAACTAATGTAAGATTAACACTTGCAAATGGAACCGTACTATTTGATGCAGAAACAACAGCATCTAACGTATTATGGCAAGACCATAAATATTATCAAGCAGGCTACAATAACGGATTGTTAGATGGAAGCAAATTTAGTACTATTACAGCAATTAGAAACCTAAATTCAACTAAATTTGGATTAATCCAATTAACAATGGACGAAGAATTAATGCATGGAGCAACCATAAGAATCACATACAACATAACAGTAAGAAATGTAGGAGAGGCTGATTACAACGATGATAACTTCTATTATACAGGAGTAGCATCAGATACAGGTACTATTGTAAGAACGACAGCAAATCAAGTAATCGACTACATAGCAAATAACTTACAATTCTATGCAGCAGATAATAGTAGCTGGCAAGTAATTTCACAAGATGACTTATTAAATAATGGATTAGTCAATACTGCTTTAACAGATAATATTGCACAATATAATACTATTATTAGTACCTCAGATAGTGCAGCAATTGTTAATACACCATTAGTACCAAATATCTATAAAGAAAGAATAGATAATAATGCACAAGATAGTGTATCAGACCCATTAGTATTAACACAATTAATTACAGCAGAAAATGATACAGACGATTTAACCTATAGAAATATAGTAGAGATAGTAAGAACAAGCAATACCGTAGGAAGAAAGAATGAATATTCTGTAGGAGGAAACCAAGACCCAAGTAAAGATCCACAAGAAATGGATAGCGATAGATCAGAAACAGTAAGAATATTACCACCATTTGGTGAGACAGGCATCTACTACATTATAGCAATTACTATCATAGCAGCAGTGGGAATTATTATCGTAGGAGTTATCTTTATTAAGAAAAAGGTACTTAAGAGAAAAGAATAATCGGTTAAAGAAAACCAAAAAAGCGTATTGTCCGCTAGACGGATAATACGCTTTTTAAAATAAAAAATAACAACTTCTATATCTGTTTTAACAGACAAAATAGTTAAGAGTATACGTGTTACTCTTACATCCGCTAAAACGGAGAAAAATAAAAATCTCTCATGTCCGTTAAAGCGGATACGAGAGAAATAAATATAATACTTGACAAAGTCTATAATATTATTTCTATTATCATAAAAAATCTAAAGTTTATCTATAGTTTCTTTACTTAAACCAGTTATTTTTATAATGAGAGAAATATCCATGTTTTCTTCTTTCATTTTCTTGGCTATGGTAAGTTTTTCCTCTTCTTTGCCTTCCGCTTTACCTTCCACTTTGCCTTCTTTTCTGCCTTCTTTTCTGCCTTCCTTTCTGCCTTCTTCTCTACCTTCTTTCAAGCCTAATTCTTTTCCATCTTTTCTACCTTCTTCTAGTCCATTCATATACCCTGTATATTTTGCCTCTTTTTCATCTAATATCGCTTTTTCTCTTAATTCTGCTATTCTCTGCATTCTCGCATCTTCACTAATTCCTTCTAATTTTGTCCTTGCTTCTTTTATATTTACATTTTCCTTCATATATATTTCCACCTCTTCACTTTCAGGATTTTCCAAGAATTTTAGCCATTTTAGTAGTTTTCTATTTTCTTTTGTTTCCTGCATTTTCTTTATTTTAGGTAATTCTATTATATGTAACTCTAAATCATCTGTCAACACGTGTTTTTTGCCATTTTCCTCGATTATCTTCCATTTGCTATGCATTTCTAACTCTTCTAAGCCTTTTACTTCAAAATCCGTAATTAATATAGATATGGTTCTTTTTAAAGCTTGATATTCTTCACTCTCTTTTATCGTTTTTGCATATCTCCTAGACCAATAATACAATAGTCTTTCTTTTATATGGTTTGCTTCTCCTACTTGCATTTCTATATGGCAATATTCTTTTTCATTTATTTTTGCTAGTACATCTACTACTCCCATTTTTCCTTTTAAATATTCTCTTCTTAGTACTATATTTTCATCTAAAT
>CALXBX010000059.1 GCA_944386655.1 uncultured Clostridia bacterium
TAGAAATACAAGAAGAAAAACAGGGTTATGCCTTATTTGAATTGTTAGCGCAAAAACAAGTAGAGGTAAATAAGTTTGAAATTATGAAACCAAGTCTACATGATATCTTTATAGAAAAGGTGGGTGAGTAGTATGAAAGATTTATGGACAGTAGCATCCTTTACATTTCAAGATTTAGTAAAAAGAAAATCCTTTATCATTTCCAATATCATTATTTTATTGATTATTATCATAGGATTTAATATTCCAAGAGTGTTGGAACAATTTTCAGGTGGAGATGAAAATTTTGGAACAACAAAAACAACAATTATTGATTATGACAATATATATGGAGACAGTTTAGAAAAAACATTTGAAAATAATCCGGATTATAACGTAGAAATAGTTACAGAAAAGTGGGATTTAGATACAGTAAAAGAAAAAATTGAAAAAGGAGAAATAGAAGAAGCACTATATATTACAAAGCAAGATGAGGCTATTTCTATACAATATGTAGTAGAATCACAAAGTCTTGCAACATCACTTCCACAAGAATTAGTAAGTTTATTACAATTAGCTTATCAAAATAAGCAAATAGAAGATTTAGGAATTGCACCAGAGCAAATTGCAGTCATTAATATACCGTTTGAAGTAGATTTAACACCAGTAGAAGAAAATGAAGCAGCTGAGAATATTTTACCTATGATGTTATTATCTATCGTACTATTCTATGCAATCTATTTCTTTGCTTATCAAGTATCCTCTTCTATTACAACAGAAAAAACATCGAAAATTATAGAAACATTAGTTACATCTACTTCACCACGAACCATTGTATTAGGAAAAACATTAGGAATTGGTCTTACTGGAGTGATGCAAACTGTTGTGACGGTTGTGGTTGCCTTAATTTGTGCAAAATTATTCTTAGACCCTGCTATGATTGATGCAGTCTTAGGCTCTATCAATTTTACACCAACATTAGCGATTGTAACGATTGTTTATTATATATTGGGATACTCTTTATTTGCCCTATTATATGCTTTAACAGGTTCTACAGTGGCAAAACCAGAAGATGTACAATCTGCAAATGGACCAGTAGCTATTTTAGCAGGAATTGGATTTTATCTATCTTATTTTACTATGATGAATCCAACAAGCAGTTTAAACCAAATAGCAGCATTAGTTCCAATTTCTTCACCGTTTTGTATGCCATTTAGAGTAATGATGGGATTGGCTACAACAGGAGAAATATTACTTTCTTTAGCAATTTTGGTCATTACGATATTGATAGTAGCCAAAATATCTATTAAAATCTATTCTTCTGCTATATTAAATTATGGAAATAGAATGAATATAAAAGATTTGTTTAGAATTTACAAGAATAAAAATGATTAAAAAGAGGCTTTTTAAGCCTCTTTTTCAATCATAATGACCTTTACACTTATCCATATATTTTGTCGAAAATTTGCGTACGATTTTTCTTGCAATCTCGGAAAAATTATAGTAAACTAAAAATACTTTTATCTCATATTTTATGATTTATTCTTTTATATTTCCCATAAAAAAGTATGCAAAATAAAAAAAGACTGATATAATGGAGGTGAAAAATGTTACTAGATGGCTTAGAGAAAATAGTACAAGAAGTAAAGCAAGTAGATATAGGGCATTTTATAGAACAGATTACAGAGAGGTTGGAAAAGATGAACGAAAAATGGGTAATCGATAGAATAGAAGGAAATATAGCAATATGTGAAGAAAGAAATACAGGAAAAAAGAAAGAGATTGCAAAAGAACAATTACCAGAAGGGGCAAAAGAAGGTAGTGTTTTAAAGCAAGAAAATGGAAAGTATGTGTTGGATAGAAAAGCACAACAAGAAATAGAAGAACGTATTGAGGAAAAAATGAACAATTTATGGAATAATTAGTAAATAAATAGAGTAGGGGGCAAAACAAATGAGTAGACGAAGAAAGCAGAGTAAATTTTTAAAAAGCATTATAGGGTTTATTGTAGTAGCTTGTATAGCAGGTGGAGGCTATTTAGGAGCAGATGTGCTGCAAAATCAAGAGAATACAGCGTCTGGTGAAAAAGCAACAAGTAGTATTCCATTAGAAGCAAATGACCAACTACAAATATATTTTTTTGATGTTGGACAAGCAGATAGTATATTACTCGTTAGCGATGGTGCAACTATGCTAATTGATGCAGGAAATAATGAAGATGGAGATATGCTAGTAGAAAAAATAAAAGAATTAGGTATTACAACTTTAAATTATGTGATAGGAACGCATCCACACGAAGACCATATTGGAGGATTAGATGATATTATAGAAAATTTTGAGATAGAAAATGTGTATATGCCTAAAGTACAAACTAATACGAAAACGTTTGAAGATGTGCTAGATGCGTTGCAAGAAAAGAATTTAAGTGTAACAGCACCAGAAGTAGGAAGTACTTTTGTAGTAGGCAAGGCAAGTTGTGAGGTAATGCAATGTGGACAAGGTACAACAGAAGAAAAAAATAATTTAAATTTGTCCTCTATTGTAATTAGAACAACCTTTGGAGAACAAAGTTATCTTTTTATGGGAGATAGCGAAACAGAGAATGAAGATGCACGTACTTGGCCTCAAACCAATGTATTAAAAGTAGCCCATCACGGTTCTGATACTAGCTCTTCAGAAAGCTTTTTAGAACAAGTAAAGCCTCAGATAGCGATTATTAGCGTAGGAGAAGGAAATTCCTATGGGCATCCTGCACAAACAACATTAAATAAGCTTTCTAATATAGATTGCAAAGTATATAGAACAGACGAAGTAGGAACGATACTGTTAACAAGTGATGGAGAAGAAAATACAATAACCACAGAAAAATAAGCAAATTTAAGGAAAATGGTTGTGATATTTGCCAAAAAGTAGTATGATATACATATAAATTGCCAAGAGCAAAAAGTAACTGTTAACCCCTAGATTAGATGTCTTTTACGAAAGGAAGGAGACAAAAAGCATGAAAAAATTTCTTAAGGGAACCGCAATTTTTGGCGTTGCCATGGTTGCATTATTGACGCTATTGGTAGCTCTCAGTGTGTGGGAGAGTTCTGGACCATATAATGGCGCAGATTATTGGAAAGAATAACACACAGATGGAGGCACAGAAAGGAGGAAACTCTTTTTTGTGCCTCTTTTTTCACAGAAAATTCACAAAACATAGGTTGACAAATGACACAACGTCACATATAATATATGACACAATGTCATTAAGTGAACTTTGGGGACGTTCCTTAAAGTTCACTAGAAAAAATTTAAACTTTAAGGAACGTCCCCAAAGTTCACTAAAAGTTCAAGTTGCAAATTTTAGAAAAGGAGGGGAAAATGCCAACCGATACTTTTGAAAAATTATCAGAAGAGAAAAAACAAAAAATTATCGCTTCTGCTAAAAAGGAATTCACAAGGGTACCTCTAGAAGAGGTTTCTATAAAAAATATTGTTGAGCAAGCAGAAATCGCAAGAGGAAGTTTTTATCAATATTTTTATAGTAAAGAAGATTTGCTCTTATATATTGTAAAAAGTCAAAAAGAACAGTTATTTTTAAAAATGAAGGAATCTTTAAAAAATACAAAAGGAAATATTTTTGAAACTTTTATAGCATTATATGATGAAATGGCAGAAGAATGTTATGAACAAAAAGATGGAGAGTTATATTGTAAAATTTTTGAAAATATAAAAGTAGGAGAAGAAAGAATATTTTCTATGCCCCTTGCCAATATACAAGATGAAAGATTTGAAGAACTATATCAATTGGTTAACTTAAAACAACTAAAGGTAAAAGGCAAAGAAGAGTTTATTTTATTAGTAAAAATGTTACATGCCATTACAAGAGTAGCTTTAGTTACTTATACGAAAGCAAAAGATAAGAACAAAGTAAGAGAAAATTATCAGAAACAATTATATTTTCTAAAATATGGTGTGTATCAAGAATAAGGAGGGAGAAAAACGATGTTGAAAGTATTAAAATACCTAAAAAAATCATGGGTATCTGTTGTAGCAATTATATTGCTATTATGTTTGCAAGCTTATACAGATTTAGCATTGCCAGATTATACTTCTAAAATTGTAAATGTAGGTATTCAGCAAGGAGGAATAGAAGATGCAGTGCCAGAAGCAATACGTAGTTCTCAAATGGAGAATTTATTAATATTTACAAACGAGGATAGTCAAATACTAAATGATTATACTTTATTAGAAAAAGACTCTATGGAGGAAAAAGAATATGAAGAGAAAGTAGAAGAATATCCTGTATTAGAAAATGAGGCAATTTATGTACTAAAAGAAGATATTTCTCAGGAAGAAAGAGATACTTTAAGTCAGCAAATGGCAAAACCTTTGATGATGCTTGCAAGTATAGAAAAGGAAGAGGTACAAAACCAACTAAAAGAGCAAATGTTATCTCAAATGGAAAATGTGCCAGAAGAACAAAAAATGTTAGTAGCACAAATGAGTTTTATGGATATTTTAAAAAGTATGCCAGAAAGTCAGTTAGAAGAAATACTTAGTAAAGTAGAAGAACAATTAAATGGCATGTCAGGTTCTATTTTAGAGCAAGCAGCCATTACAGAAATAAAAGCAGAGTATCAAGCGCTAGGAAGAAATACGGATAAAATTCAAAACGACTATATCTTTATAACAGGTTTACAAATGTTGGGTATAGCATTAGTAAGTATGACAGCAGCAGTTTTAATTATGCTACTTTCATCCAGAGTAGCAGCAAGACTAGGCGAGACATTAAGAGACAAAGTATTTAGAAAAGTATTAAGTTTCTCTACAAAGGAATTTAGAGAATTTTCTACAGCTTCTTTAATAACACGTAGTACGAATGATATTCAACAAATTCAAATGTTACTTACCATATTGTTTAGAGTGGTAGTTTATGCACCTATTATTGGTGTAGGAGGATTATTACATGTATTAAGAACAAGTGATAATTCTATGGCTTGGATTATAGGATTGGCTATTGCAGCAGTAGTAGTGATTGTACTTATTTTATTTGCAGTAGCAATGCCTAAATTTAGAAAATTACAAGACTTAATTGATAAAATTAACTTAGTGGCAAGAGAAATTTTAACAGGTCTTCCGGTTATTAGAGCATTTAATACACAAAAAAGAGAAGAAGAGCGTTTTGATGAGGCAAATAAGAACCTAATGAAGACTAATGTATTTGTAAACCGTGCCATGAGTATGATGATGCCAGCATTAATGTTTGTTATGAATAGTATTATGATTTTAATCATATGGGTAGGTGGTCATAATGTAGACCAAGGTATTATGCAAGTAGGAGACATGATGGCATTTATTCAATATACAATGCAAATTATTATGAGTTTCCTAATGATTTCTATGATTTCTATTATGCTTCCACGTGCTTCTGTATCTGCAAGACGTATTAATGAGGTTTTAGAAACAGAGCCAAGCATTCAAGATAAACCAGAAAAAGAACAAAAAGCATTTAATGAAAGCAAAAAAGGATTAGTAGAGTTTAAAAATGTATCATTCCGTTATCCAGATGCAGATACAGAAATTTTAACAGATATCGATTTTGTGGCAAAACCAGGAGAAACTACTGCTATTATTGGTAGTACAGGAAGCGGAAAATCTACAGTAGTTAACTTAATTCCTCGTTTTTATGATGTAACAGGAGGAGAGCTTTTAGTTGATGGAGTAAATGTAAAAGATGTACCACAAAAAGAGCTAAGAAAAAGAATAGGCTTTGTACCACAAAAAGGAGTGCTATTCTCTGGAACAATAGAATCTAACATCAAGTATGGAAAAGAAAATATTACAGATGAAGAAATGCAAAAAGCGGCAAGTATTGCACAAGCAACAGAGTTTATTGAGGCAAAAGAAGAAAAATACAACTCACCAATTGCACAAGGAGGAAATAACGTATCTGGAGGACAAAAACAACGTTTATCCATTGCCAGAGCTTTAGCAATTGACCCAGAGATATATGTGTTTGACGATAGTTTCTCTGCTTTAGATTTAAAAACAGATAAAGCACTAAGAGAGGCACTAGCAGAACAAACACAAAATAAAACAACAATTATTGTGGCGCAAAGAATTAGCACTATTATGAATGCTGAGCAAATTATTGTGTTAGAAGAAGAAAAAATTGTAGGAAAAGGAACACATGAAGAACTACTAGAAAATTGTGAGACTTATAGACAAATTGCCTTATCGCAATTGTCTGAAGAAGAACTAAAACAACACGGAAAGGAGGAAAAATAGATGCCAGGACCAATGGGAGGCCCAAGACGTGGGGCTGGAATGAATACAGAAAAGGCAAGTGATTTTAAAGGAACTACCAAAAAATTAATTAAAGATTATTTGTCAAAATATAAAATAGCATTAATCATTGTTATGATTTTTGCGATAGGAAGTACCATCTTTACCATTGTAGGACCAAAAATTTTAGGAAATGCTACAACCGAAATTTTTAATGGTTTTGTAGATAAGCTATCTGGAGGTAGTGGAATTGATTTTGGAGCAATTGGTACAATTTTGCTTACTTTGTTAGGCTTATATATTCTTAGTGCACTATTTTCCTTTATCCAAGGATTTGTTATGACAGGAGTAGCACAAAAATTAACATTTCGTTTACGTAGCGATTTAATTACAAAAATAAATCGTTTGCCAATGCGTTATTTTGATAAAAGAACAAATGGAGAGGTTTTATCTGTTATTACAAACGATATAGATACACTTTCTCAAAACTTAAACCAAAGTATTACACAAATTATTACATCTATTTGTACCATTATTGGTATATTAATTATGATGTTTACCATTAGCTGGGAAATGACATTAGTATCACTTGTTATTTTGCCAGTAGCAACTATTATTGTAAAATTTATTGTAAAGAAATCGCAAAAATTCTTCCAAAGACAACAAGAATACTTAGGACATGTAAATGGTCAAGTAGAAGAAATTTATGGAGGGCACAATATTGTAAAGGCTTTTAATGGAGAAGAAAAGGCCATAGAGGCATTTGCAAAACAAAATAAAGAATTATATCGTTCTGGATGGAGATCACAGTTCCTATCAGGACTTATGCATCCATTAATGAATTTCTTAGGAAATGTAGGCTATGTAGCAGTTGCTATACTAGGTGGATATTTTGCAATACAAGGAAAAATTACAGTAGGTAATATACAATCGTTTATCCAGTATAATAAGCAATTTACACAACCAATTGCACAAATTGCACAGATTTCTGGTATGTTACAATCTATGGTAGCAGCAGCAGAGAGAGTATTTACTTTCTTGGAAGAAAAAGAAGAAGTAGAAGATGTGTCAAATCCAAAGAGTACAGAAGGATTAAAAGGAAATGTTACATTTGACCACGTACAATTTGGTTATGATGAGGATAAAATTATTATTCATGATTTCTGCGCCAATGTAAAGGATGGACAAAAAATAGCAATTGTAGGACCAACAGGAGCAGGAAAGACTACCATGGTAAAATTATTGATGCGTTTTTACGATGTTAATAAAGGAGCTATTTTAGTAGATGGCATTAATATTAAAGAATTTAAACGTGGAGACCTTCGAAAGATGTTTGGTATGGTATTACAAGATACATGGCTATTTGGAGGAAGTATAAAAGATAACATTCGTTATGGAAAACCAGATGCCACCGATACAGAAGTAATAGAAGCGGCAAAAGCAGCCCATGTACATCATTTTATCAAAACACTTCCAAATTCTTATGATATGGTATTAAATGAAGAGTCTAGCAATGTATCTGCAGGACAAAAGCAGTTATTAACCATTGCAAGGGTTATTTTGGCGGATCCAAAAATTTTAATTTTAGACGAAGCAACTAGCTCCATAGATACAAGAACAGAAATACAAATTCAATCTGCCATGGACAATTTGATGAAAGGAAGAACCAGCTTTATTATTGCACACCGTTTATCTACTATTAAAAATGCAGACTTAATTTTAGTAATGAACCATGGAGATATTGTGGAACAGGGAACACATGAAGAATTGTTAGCAAAAAACGGATTTTATGCTAATTTATATAATAGCCAATTCGAAGAAGTAGAAGAATAAGATAAAAATAAAGTGTATGATATAGGTCATATGCTTTATTTTTTGTCTATACGATATCTGATAGCAAGCTACAGAAAATAATTTTAAAAAAACAAATCTTTCTATTGACAGCAAAACAAATGTTTGGTATAATTTGCAAAAGGATGTGGTGTTATGAAAACATTGATAGTGAAAAAACAAGAGATAAATATAAGCCAGATACAAGATGAAGAGTATATATCTTTAACAGATATTGCTAGATATAAGAATACGGAAAATCCAAAAGGAGTAGTACAAAATTGGTTAAGAAATAGAAATACAATAGAATTTCTGGGAATATGGGAGTCAATATATAATCCAAATTTTAAAGGCATCGAATTCGAGGCCTTTAAGAAAGAAGCAGGGTTAAATAGTTTTACGTTAGCTCCACAGAAATGGATAGAAGTAACAGATGCAATAGGTTTAGTATCTAAATCAGGCAAAGGTGGAGGAACATATGGACATAGAGATATTGCTTTTGAATTTGCTTCATGGGTATCTGTGGAATTTAAGATATATTTAATACAAGAGTTTGAAAGATTAAAGGAAAATGAACGAAAAGAATTTGGTTGGAATGCTAAAAGAGAGTTAAGTAAGATAAATTATAGAATACATACAGATGCCATAAAAAATAATTTGATACCGGAAGAGTTAACAAATCAACAAATAAATTTAGTATATGCAGAAGAAGCTGATGTATTAAATATGGCGTTGTTTGGAATGACAGCAAAAGAATGGAGAGAAAAAAATCCTAATAAGAAAGGAAATATAAGAGATTATGCAAGTATAAATGAATTAATATGTTTAGCAAATTTAGAAAATACAAATTCCATATTTATAAATGAGGGAATGAGTCAATCTGAAAGATTATACAAATTAAACCAAATTGCAATATCACAAATGAAAATATTAACAAGGGATAATGAAAGAAAATTATTAAAATAAGGTGAAAGATATAAAGTGTATGACATAGGTCATATGCTTTATTTTTTTGCCATATAGTGTAATAAGAGGAGGAAGAAGATGATGCAAAAAATAAAAAACTATGTAAAACCAATGATATTTACCTTATTAGCAGGTGGTGTTGTAGGATTTCTTATTGCACCCTATATGGATTTTAATGAATTACAAAAACCTTTTTTAGCACCACCTAGCATTCTATTTCCAATTGCCTGGACAATTCTATATTTATTAATGGGTTTGGCTTATGGAATACTAAAAGATGAAGAACAATTGCAAACACCAGAGAGAAACATTTATATTGTGCAATTAGTAGTAAATTTATTATGGCCTATTTTTTTCTTTATAGCAAAATGGAGATTATTTTCTTTTATTTGGCTATTATTTTTAATTTTTCTAGTAATAGCAATGATAAAGCGATTTTATCACAAAAATAAAGTGTCAGGTCTTTTATTAATACCCTATATTTTATGGCTGTTATTTGCTACTTATTTAAATTTTGGAATTTATTATTTAAATGGATAAATCTATTGTGAAAATGAGAAGAAGCATGTTATAATAAGAGCATAAAAGGAGCAAGTTATGGAACAAATACCACAATTATTATTACAATTGTTACAAGAACAATATACAGAAAGAGAAGTAAATAAAATATTAGAAGGCTATCAAACCAAAAGAGAAACAACATTAAGGGTAAATACTTTGAAAGCTACAGTAGAAGAGATAAAACAAATTTTGCAAAGTAAAGAGATAGAATTTGAGCAAATGCCTTGGTATCCAGAGGCATTTGTTTTAAGAAATATACAAGAAACAGAGATAGAAAAATGGAAAATTTATGAACAAGGGAAGATTTACTTGCAAAGTTTATCGTCTATGTTGCCAGTGTTATTGTTAGAGCCTAAAAAGAATGTGGATATTTTAGATATGGCAGCTGCACCAGGAGGAAAAACAACACAGATTGCAACATTAACACAAAATTCGGCGAATATTACAGCGTGTGAAATGAACAAAATGCGAGCAGAAAGACTAAAATATAACATAGAAAAACAAGGAGCAAGCAGTGTATATGTGATGGTAACAGATAGTAGAAAATTAGATTCTTACTTTTCTTTTGACCAGATTTTATTAGATGCGCCTTGTAGTGGGAGTGGAACTATTACAGTAGGAGAGAAAAGAAAATTCACAAAAGAATGGCTTGAAAAAATCAACCACACACAGCTTACTCTACTACAAAAAGCTATTAGCTTATTAAAACCAGGAGGAACTATGGTTTATTCTACTTGTTCTATTCTTTCGTGTGAAAACGAGGAAATCATAAAAAAAGTGTTAAAACCAGGAAAAGTAGAGTTAGAGTCCTTACCAATAGAAAAGCTACCAGTACCACAGCTTCCTACAAAATTATCAAGAACCATTACTATTTGCCCAAATAACTTATGGGAAGGATTTTTTGTAGCAATTTTACGCAAATTAAAATAGAAGAAAAAAGAGAGGAAAATAAGATGTACAAGTCAATGAAACAACCAGTTAGGAAGAGGAAAGGGCATAGCCTTTTAAAATGGGCAGAGGACTATGTGTTAGTAGATATAGAAACGACAGGCTTATCGCCTACCTACAACGATATTATTGAAATTGGTGCTATTAAAGTAAAAGAAAATGAAATTATCGATACCTATGAGTCCTTAATTAAAATAGAGGAACCGCTTTCGCCTTTTATCACGCATTTAACAGGAATTACAGATAAAATGCTAGAAAAAGGAAAAGAAAGAGAAGAAGTATTACAAGAGTTTATAGAATTCGCAGGGAAAGATATTTTAATAGGCCATAATGTTAATTTTGATATTAATTTTTTATATGATAAGTGTGAAAAATATATTGATACCTATCTAACCAATGACTTTATTGATACAATGCATTTGGCTAAAAAGATATTGCCTAATAGCCCAAATTATCAATTACGGAACACTAGCTAAAGGCTTAGGAATAGCCTATACGCATGCCCATAGAGGTTTAAGAGATGTAGAAATTACCTATGAAGTTTATAATAGATTAAGAGAGGTTGCACAGGGGAAATAGAAAATTATTTATTAAACAAGTAGTTCATTGGAAAATATATAAGAAAGAAGGTGTCCTAAAAAAAGAGGCTGCTGAAAAAGTAGCTGAAAATTAGCTCTCAAAAAATCGTGAATTGGAAAATATTTTTTCTAATTCACGATTTTTATATTTATTAAATAAAAACACAAAATAATGGATTATATTTATCCA
>CALXBX010000060.1 GCA_944386655.1 uncultured Clostridia bacterium
CAGAAGAACTAGTTAATAAAACAGAACAAGAACTAAAAGAAATGTACCCTGAATATATGGTAGAAACACTTAAGAGTAATGAAGTAGTTGTATATATAGAAAAAGAAGGAGAATGTGGGGAACATTATTTAGTTAAAGATTTGAACGGTACTGTTGTTATATATGAAAGAATGAATGATGGAACAGAGAAATTATTAGAAGAAACAAGTATTTCAACTGATTATTTACCTGAAACTGATAAAATACAAATGCAAGAAGGAATAGAGGTAAATCGGTAAACAAGAATTAAATCAATTAATAGAAGACTATGAGTAAAATTTGAATAAGTTAGTAAAATATGATATAATAAAAGTAGTTTTATGCTGTACCCTAAGGGGATTAACAAATTAATTCTCGGAGGGTAAGCCTCCGAGTAGTACAAGGAGGTAAATGAAATGTTTGAAAGTGTACGGAAATATTTAACACAAATTGCTTTATTTTCAGCAATGCTTGTTTTAGTGCCTATAGGTGAGTACTTAGGAAATCAGCTCTGCACTTGGTTTGGAATATTATGTGCAGTAGCACTATTGCTTAATTTATCCATAGTGGAGGTACTATGTAAAAAAATTGCAAGAAAGCTTATAGAAAAATTTAAAGGATAAAACATTTCATAAAAAGAAAGAAGATTCCCTAATTTATAGGAAATCTTCTTTCTTGCATATTATTTATGTTTCTTTTCTTTTTTATCAATAGTAACTTCTTTTTGTAAATCCTGTTTATCAATAAAACCTTTTTGATAAACATCTCTAATATACATTATTAGAGAAAGAAGTGTAGAAATTAAAGCAAAAGTATATAATGCAAAATCTAAATCTTGCCAAAATCCTCCTAAATTAAATTGTTTAGCAATTAAAGATGAAACAATTGCTATATAAAATAGAACAGTTGCAAGTTTTCCATACCATTTACTATAAACTACAACATCTTTTCCATAAAGGAAAGAAGCTCCACATATCATGATGAATTCTTTTAATAATACAATAATTAATATCCAAATAGGTATAATATTTGTAATTGCAAGTGAACCTAATGTTGTAATTTGTGTTAGTTTATCTGCTAATGGATCCATTAACTTTCCAAAGTTAGATACAAGTTCAAATTTTCTTGCAATAAATCCATCAGCAATATCAGTTAGTCCTGATATTGTAAAAAATACAAATGCTAGAATATAATTGCCTGTAAATATATAAAATATTATAAATGGTATTAGTAAAAATCTAATTATAGTTAATATATTTGGTACATTTTTAAACATATCTTTACTCCATTTTGTTTTAAAAATTTTTATAATATACCTATTGTATAGGAAAAATCGACTTTTATTTTAACTCTATTTAGGATTTTTCCTATACAAAAAGGTTAATTTACCTTAATACGCACAATAATTGCAAAGCAATTTTGTGCATCGGGACATCGAAATCTTTGATTCCGCTAATGTCCAATTTTCTTATTTTATTTCAAATTTTAGTTTATCTTCTTCAAAATCTACATGTACTGTTTGCCCATCTAATAATTCACCTTTTAAAATCATTTCTGATAGTTCATCTTCTAAGTATCTTTGAATAGCTCTTCTTAGAGGTCTTGCACCAAATTTTATATCAGTACCTTTTTCTAATAGATAATCTTTGGCTTTTTTAGAAATTTCAATATTAATATCTTTATCTTTTAAAGCTTTTACTGTGTTTTGTAACATTAAATCAACAATTTGTAATAATTGTTCTTTTGTTAGAGGATCAAATGCTACAATTTCGTCAACTCTGTTTAAAAATTCGGGTCTAAATACATCTTTTAAGCTATCTATTATTTTATTTTTGTTAGTTGTTTGTCCACCAAATCCAATTGAATTGTTATTTAAGTTTGAACCAGCATTTGATGTCATTATAATAATTGTATTTGAAAAACTAACAGAATTTCCTTGGCTATCAGTTAATTTCCCATCATCTAATACTTGTAATAAAATATTAAATACATCTGGATGTGCTTTTTCAATTTCGTCAAATAGTATAACAGAATATGGTTTTCTTCTAACTGCTTCTGTTAATTGACCTCCTTCTTCATACCCAACATATCCTGGAGGTGCACCTATTAATCTAGAAGTAGAATATTTTTCCATATATTCCGACATATCTATTCTAATCAAGTTATGTTCATCATCAAATAAACATTCTGCTAAACTTTTGGCAAGTTCTGTTTTTCCTACACCTGTTGGACCTAAGAATAGGAAAGAACCTATTGGTTTTTTAGGATCACTAATTCCGGCTCTTGAACGCATAATTGCCTCTGAAACATCTTCTACCGCTTCCTCTTGCCCTATTACTCTTTTATGAAGAAGATCTTTTAAATGTAATATTTTTTCTCTTTCTCCTTCCATAAGTTTTGTTACAGGGATACCTGTCCATCTGGAAACAATTTCTGCAATTTCATCTGCAGTTACTTTATTTCTTAACAAAACATTTTCCTTGCTTCCTTCTTTTTTCTCCTCTTCTTCTAACTGTTTTTGTAGTTCTGGCAATTTCCCATATCTTAATTCTGCCACCTTATTTAAGTCGTAATTTCTTTCTGCTTGCTCTATTCCGGCATTTGTTTTTTCTATTTCTTCTCTCAATTTTTGTACTTTTTCAATAGATTGTTTCTCATTATCCCATTTTGCTTTCATGCTATCAAATTTTGTTTTAAGTTCTGATTTTTCTTTTTTGATATCTTCTAATCTTTGTTTAGAAAATTCATCTTTTTCTTTCGACAAGGCAGTTTCTTCTATTTCTAGTTGCATAATTTTTCTAGATACTTCGTCTAACTCTACAGGCATAGACTTCATCTCTGTTTTTATTAAACTACATGCTTCATCCACTAAGTCTATAGCTTTATCTGGCAAAAATCTATCTGAAATATATCTATGAGATAACGTTGCCGCTGCAATTAAACTATTATCCGAAATTTTTACCCCATGAAATACTTCATATCTTTCTTTTAACCCTCTCAAAATCGAAATGGTATCTTCTACACTTGGCTCGTCTACCATTACTGGTTGAAAACGTCTTTCTAAAGCTTGGTCTTTTTCTATATATTGCCTATATTCATTTAATGTTGTGGCTCCTATACAATGTAGTTCTCCTCTTGCTAGCATTGGTTTTAATAAATTTCCTGCATCCATTGCGCCATCTGTTTTTCCTGCTCCCACAATGGTATGAATTTCATCAATAAACAAAATGATTTTTCCTTCACTTTTCTTTACTTCTTGCAAAACTGCTTTTAATCTTTCTTCAAATTCACCTCTATATTTAGCTCCAGCAACTAAGGAACCCATATCTAAAGAAAAAATGGTACAATCTTGCAATCCTTCTGGTACATCTCCTCTTACTATTCTTAAGGCTAGACCTTCTGCTATAGCTGTTTTTCCTACACCTGGTTCTCCAATTAAGCATGGATTATTTTTAGTTTTTCTAGATAATATGGTAATCACATTTCTTATTTCTGTATCTCTACCTATTACAGGATCTAATTTTTGTTCTCTTGCCATTTGTACTAAGTCTTGTCCATATTTTTTCAAAGCATCATATGTACTTTCTGGATTATCACTAGTTACCCTAGTATTTCCTCTTACACTAGATAAAGCTTTCAAGAAATCATTTTTATTTATATTGTATCTTTTTAAAATTTCTCTAATTTCATTGCTTGGATTATCTAAAATGGCTAGCATAATATGTTCTACGGAAACATATTCGTCTTTCATTTTATCTGCTATTTTTTCCGAATTTGTTAATACCGTTTCTACATCTTGAGAAACATAGATGGCATCTGCTTGTCTTGCTCCTCCTACCATTTTAGGGTCATTTGCCACTTTATTTCTGATATCCTTTTCTAAATTTGTAGATACTCCCATTTTTTGAAATAATTCTTTTATTAAACTATCTTCTTGCTCTAACAAAGCTAAAATTAAATGTTCTTGTTCTATTTGAGAATTTTGATTCTCTATGGCTAAATTTTGTGCCTTTTGTATTGCTTCTAAAGATTTTTGTGTGAATTTTTGTACATTCATGTTTCATTCCTCCTATCTTTGTTTCGCATAACTTATGTTGTGCTTTTCCTATTTAAAAGAATTATATCACTATTTTATCATTTTTCAATTCTCTGTTTCTTTTATTTTATAAGTTTTTTCTTCCTTTTTTTGTTGCATTAGCAATACAATTAATATGCAAAACGAGACATACCAAAAAAATGATGTTCTTTCTCCTGATGCATATATGGTTGGCGAAAACGCCATTACCAATCTGCTAGCTATCCCTGTTACATAAGTAATAAGTGCTACATAAAATTTAGAAACAGTATTATCTAATTTTTTGAATATTACATAGATATCTATTCCAATTAAAACTAAAATAGATACATATACTCCCAATTTTAATAATAAGAAAATAGTGGATTCTTGCATAAACGCTGTTTTTTCATATTCTGTTAATATACGAAATACTTCTTTGTACCCTATTGTAAGTAACAAAGGACCTAATCCCACTAGTCGCAACAATGGGCTATGTGTTTTTTGCCAAATGATATAAGGTATATATAAAATAAGCGCAAAGAACAAAATTCTACCACTTTCTACTACATAATCCATCATAGAAGTAACTCCATTTTCTAATTTGGTTACCAATGATAAGTCTGAAAATCCAGGGAACCATCTTTCTTCTTCCTGTATCTTCCTAGAAATATTACCAGGACAAAGAAATATGAATAGTAAACTTAATAAGATAATAGTATATAAAACAAAAGCAATTGGCTTTGCTTTTTTACTCTTCCATAAATAAACTAAAAAGGTGGTGTATATAATGAATAAAATACCAGCCATCTGTTCTTGATTGCAAGCATATAACATGGCTAGAATAGAAAATATACTTTGTAACAGGCTAATTTTTTCTTGTTTTATCATCTTTTTTATAGGTATCATAGCATATAAACCTGCTCCTGCTACCCATAAATAATTATTTATCGTTGCCATCCATCCTGTTTCCCTTAAAAGTGTTACCAAGCTTAATAAAGCAATGCAAAGAATTGTATTTACTGTTCTTTTATTCTTTTCTACAAATAATTCTGATATAGAATATACCATTAAATAACACATTCCTACACTAGCTATTTTCCATAGAAACATGGGAAGAAAATCAGCAAAAACAATCAATATTCCCTCTATTATAACACGGGATGTCCATTCCTGATACCTTAAAAATAAACAATCCCATAAACTAGTTCCTTCACACATTACAGAAAAAGTTAAATCATCTCCATGCTTTTGCATGAATATATGTACACAAGCTAATAGTATGGTAAAAATTATTAATGGAAATTTATCTGATTGATAGATTTTTTTTAACATCATTTATCCTCCATTTTTTCTTTATCCCAAAGCTACATCTAGTAGCATCATTAACGCAAACCCAATAGCTATTCCTATGGTTCCAATGTCCGAATGTTCCCCTTCTTGCGATTCTGGAATTAATTCTTCTACTACTACATATATCATAGCGCCTGCTGCAAAGGATAGCAAATATGGTAAAACAGGAACCACCATATTCGTTAACAAAATCGTAATGATCGCTCCTACTGGTTCTACAATTCCAGACAAAGCGCCATAAAGGAAAGCCTTTGTTTTTGACATTCCCTCACTTTTTAAAGGCATGGAAATAATCGCCCCTTCTGGGAAATTTTGGATGGCAATCCCTATTGCTAAGACAAAAGCACCAGTTACCGTAATTCCTATATTTCCTATCATTGCGCCTGCCAGTGTAACACCAACAGCCATTCCTTCTGGAATGTTATGCAGAGTTACTGCTAAAACTAACATTGTACTGTTTTTTAACTTAGCTTTTATTCCCTCTGGTTTCGTACTGTTCAAATGTAAATGTGGAATCAAATGATCTAATAACAGTAAAAAGAGTATACCAGCTAAAAATCCTGTTACTGCTGGAAACCACGTAGGGATTTTTTGTTCTTCTGCCATATCCATGGAAGGAATTAATAAAGACCAAATTGATGCCGCAAACATTACACCTGCTGCAAAGCCTAATAATAACTTTTGTACTTTGGGATTTATTTTATCCTTCATAAAAAATACCATTGCCGAACCTAGAGCAGTTCCAGTAAATGGTATTAATAAACTCATCCATAATGCCATCTTTTTCTCCTCCTATCTCATAAGTAACTGCTTTCATTTTTCTGTTATAAATTGTCTGCTACATAAATCTATTTTTCATTTTTTTCATTATAAATATGTTTATAATAAAAGTCAAGTGTCCCATTTTTCCTTAACATTTTTGGGAGATTTACTCTATTCACATATTGACTTTTCTATTTTGCTTGTGATATGATAGTGCAAACAATTGATAAAGAAAACTGTTTTTTGCAGTTTTATAGGAGGATGAAAAAATGACAAAAAGTGTAAAGTGGAGTTTTATTTTTATTATTTTCTTTATGGTTATGACTACCGTATCTTTTGCAACAGATATTGATATGAATTTAGGAACCAATACTACAACCAATGAAGTTACAACAAATACAGAAACAGGTGGAACAACTAATACTTTTTCTCAAAACACACAAACCAACAATTCCACTACTGTTACTAGTGTTAGTTCTGAAGAAGAAACAACACTTTCCCTTAATTCTATATTAAATATTTTATTAATTGTAGTGGGTGTTGTTTTAATTTTATTAGGTATTGCTATCCTTATCCGTTTAAAATCATAAATTTGGTAAAAAGTGCTATTTTAAAAAGCACTTTTTTTATCTTTTATTTTTCCCTTCTTCTCTTTTTTTATGTATTTTTTCGTAACTACTTTTTCCAGTATATTTTGACTGCAAAAATCAATACTAATATTAATTCTAAATTTGTCATAAATTTAGTGAAAAATAAAAGGAGGGTCCTATGAAAAAGAAATTGTTAACGATTGCTTTTGCGGTTGTTTTTGCATTTGCCTTCACTTTTTCTACTGTATTTGCTGCCAACAATATTGGAGAAAGTGCTGTAGAAGGAATTAGAAATGTTGTTGGAGGAGCAGAAAATGTTATGGAAGATGCTGCTGGTGGTCTAGCAAATGGTGTAAAATCCGGAACTGGTGCCATAGAAAATACAGCAGAAAATATGACAGGTGCAGTTACTGACAACAACGATGGTCAAACTTCTTCTAATGATAATATGAGACAATCAACAGATAATTATACAGCTACTAGAACAAGTACAGAAAATAATAGTGCTTTATTGGGAGGAATGGATTATTCTACATTAGTATGGCTAATTGTTGTTTTAGCAGGTATTGGTATTATTACTCTTGTTTGGTCCTATGTAAAAAATAATCGCTATATTACTACTCATGATGACGATGATGACGAAGAAAATAAGTAAGCAGCTGAATTTAAGAACAATAAAAGCTATGTGTTTTTTTCTAAAACTTTTACATAGCTTTTATTGTGTACATATTTTTATTTATGTGCTATAATAAGAAAAAAATAGAAAGGAAAAATTTAAGCATGCAGAAAATAATTGCAAAAAATCCTACTGCTAGGCACAATTATACAATTGTAAACACACTAGAAGCGGGAATTGTTTTAACAGGTACAGAAATAAAATCAATTCGTAGTGGAAAAGTAAATATAAAGGATTCTTATGCAGCCATTCGTAAGGGCGAAGTTTATATCTATGGTATGCATATTAGTCCTTATGAACATGGCAATATTTTTAATAAAGACCCTCTTCGTGATAGGAAATTATTATTTCATAAACAGGAAATCCGAAAATTAATAGGTCAAATACAACAAAAAGGATATACTCTAGTTCCTATTAGTCTTTATTGGAGTGGCAATAAAGTAAAGTTAGAATTAGGCATTGGGAAAGGAAAAAAATTATACGATAAACGTCAAGACATTGCCAAAAAAGATGCGGAAATGAAAATGAGAAAAGCATTAAAAGAAAATTTAAGATAGAAATGGTATCATTTGCAAAAGAGGAACTATCAGTTGATAATTCCTCTTTTTTCATAAATTTTGCTACTTCTCATTTCACACTATGCCTTATTGGCAGAGCCAAACACATCTCTCATTTTGTGAGCTACTGTTTGTTTTACCGCTTCTCTTGCTGGTGTTAAATACTTTCTTGGATCAAATGCAGATGGATCTTCTGCAAATACTTTTCGAATATTGGCTGTCATAGCTAAACGTAAATCTGTATCTACGTTAATTTTAGAAACGCCAGAAAGACTTGCTTCATGTAACATTTCGTCTGGAACTCCTTTTGCCCCAGGTATTTGACCACCATATTTATTGCACATTTCTACTAATTCAGGAATAACTGTAGAAGCACCATGTAATACAATTGGTGTATTTGGAATCAATTCTTTTACTTTTGCCAAAATATCAAATCTTAATTTTGCTTCTCCTTTAAATTTATAAGCTCCATGGCTTGTTCCTATGGCAATGGCTAAAGAATCGCATCCTGTTCTTTCTACAAACTCTTTTGCTTGTTCTGGGTCTGTATACATAGCATCGCTTGCTGCTACATTTACTTCGTCTTCTATTCCTGCTAGTTTTCCTAATTCTGCTTCTACTACTACTCCATGTGCATGAGCATAATCTACTACTTGTTTGGTAAGTGCTACATTTTCTTCAAAATCATATTTAGAACCATCTATCATGACAGATGTAAATCCATTATCAATACACATTTTACAAGTTTCGAAATCTGGTCCATGGTCTAAATGAATTGCCATTGGTATATCTGGGTACTCTTCCACAGCTGCCTCTACCATTTTCATTAAATAATTTATTTTTGCGTATTTAATAGCGCTAGAAGATGCTTGCATAATAACTGGTGAATGTTGCTCTGCTGCCGCATCTACAATTCCTTGAATAATTTCCATATTATTTACATTAAATGCTCCTATGGCAAAATGTTCTTTCATAGATTTTTCAAACATTTCCTTTGTGGTTACTAACATATTTTTCCTCCTTTTGGTTCTTTTATTGGGAACCTATTTATTTTTCTTACGCTTATTATACCTTTAAGTTTTTTTTTCGTCAATATGGGGTTGCACAAATTTCTGTGCAACCCCGCTCCTTTACATTATAAAATTTGAGATGCATATTGTGCAAGTGGGCTTCTAACAGATTCTTCTTCTTTTAGAGTTACTTGCCAAGTAAGTGGAGATTTCTTGAATTTTTCAGACACATAGACAAGCCCATTGTATCTTTCGTTTAGTTTGGGATTGTCCACTTGTGAAGGATCTCCCAGAAAAACAAACTTAGAGCCTTTCGCTGCTCGTGTAATAATAGTTTTAATAACGTTTGGCTCTATATTCTGGGTTTCGTCAATAATGAAAAAAGTATTAGTAATGGTTCGCCCTCTTAAGAAGCCAATAGGTTGTATTTCTATTAATCTTCGCTTAAAGAGTTCTTCACCTGTCTCAAGAAATTTTTCTTTCCTTTCAGTATCTTGTTTTCTACTATACTTTTCTCTTTTCTCTTCTTCTGTCTCTTCTTCGGGATTTAGTATTACTTTTAAATTATCATAAATTCCTCCTAATTTTGGTCCTACCTTTTTATCGATGTTTCCTGGAAGCGCTCCAATGTCTTCTCCTCCCACTGTTATTTGAGGTGTAGCTACCAAGATTTGGCGATACCGACTTTCTCTTCCAAATCCTTTCAAATGCTCTAATGCCACAGCTAAAGAGCAAAAAGTTTTTCCTGTTCCTGCCCCACCTTTTATAATAACTAGTGGAGCATCTTGCGGATAGGATAGTAAACATTCCATTGCCATTAACTGACCAACATTCTTGGTTTTCAAATGGTCTGGATAATCCCTTTGTGAAAAACGTAATGGCACTAATTTTTTCTTATTTTGGTCATATCGTACAATTACGGAACCAGAAGCCGACTCTGTCGTTACATTCAAAAATAAATTAGGATACCAATCTATTTTTTCGTGTTCCCATATAATCTCCTTTGGTGCCTCCTTTTCTTGCATAAGCCTATCTATATCACTCTCTAAGGCCTTTGCCACTACCCTTCCTGTGTATTGCTCTGATAATTTTGGAAACAAGTCATCTTTAAAATTTTGTGCTTGTATTCCAATTTCCCGTGCTTTCATCCTAATGACGGGGTCTTTTGTAATAAAAATAACGTTCTTACGAGTTTTTGATAAGTTTTTACATACTTGAAAACACCTTTTATACAAAGGAGAAACATTAATTTCTATTACTTCGTCAGGGCAATCATCACAAATTCGTAATATACTCTCGTTTTCTTGCTTGGCTCCTTTATGATATAAATCATCAATAGGAAAGTGTTCTACATACTCCAATATTGTTTGTGCCATTTTTTTCTCTTCTATGGTTCCCTGAAAATGTTGCAGATTTTCCAAAATCGCCATAGGAATTACAATTTCGTTATCCGCCCCAAACCGCTGTGTGCTGTTTTCGGAAGACAATAGAGACTTTGTGCTGAGTACAAATGTTTTTTGCATAAACTGACTCCTTTCTTGTGCACCTGTTTATAGTGTAAAGGATTTCTTCTGCCTATATTTATATGGGAGAAAAAATTACCTTTATGTTAAGCATTATATACCATTTATCTTCTTATTTCAATATTATGCAAAAAAAAGTTGTTTTTTTACATAAAAAAGCAAGTCCATTCCTTTTTAAAGAGAAATAGACCCACTCTATTTAAAAATTTTTTATTTTGCATTTCTGTAACTGCTACACATAGATTCGTCCGGTTGTTTTGTTTCTTTAGTTTCTATGGGAGTAACAATAATTTGTTCTAAAGCACATTCCTGTTCTTGATTTTTATTGTATTTGCAGCTAGTTACAGTACAATTAATTTTTTGATTTTTTTCCATACTAACACAATCCTTTCTATTTTAGACTGTTATTAGTATGTCTATTTTTTTAAATTTTATGTTGATTTACGTGCTTTTTCATCAAATTCTTCCCATGACTTGCTAAACACATGATTTGCAAACATTTCTTTTAAACCTGTAATTTGTTTTAAACGAATAATTTCATCTAATTCCATTCCTAAATGTTTGGATATTTGCCTATCTGTCCAACCTCTTTCTGTTAATTCTAATACTATATGAGACATATCTATAATTTGATGTGTTCCTCTTGCTCTATTATGTCTAATTGTACTGGCAATACGATTTTCTAGGTCTTTATCTATAGTAACAATTGGGATTTCTTTTAAATGAAAATATTCTTTTGCACATCTATAACGGTGAAAACCGTCTATAACAATATATTGGTCATGTTCCTTATCATAATAAGTAACAATAGGCTGTGTATAACCATCTTCTTCTATGGAATGTTTTAATAATTGCATTTCTGGTGGTGCTACTTTATTAGGGTTGTAGTCATTTGCTACTACTTTATCAATATCTACCATTCTAACATTTAACACTGGCATTTCTATTTTTTTTGGTTCCAATTTCTTACGCCTCCTTCTGGTAAGACACTACTACAAAATTTTTTAATTTTCCTTCTTCATCAATTTTAAAACCGGACCTTTTATATAAATCTACATAAATATTCGTAACGATACTTGGCGCGATATTTCTTTCCATTCTAATATATCTTAAAATTTCTGATAAATATTCTTTCTTTACAGTATATAAGTTTTTAATCACATTTTTACTATTCATAGAAACAAAAGCCTGCACTTTATCATCTTCTATTACCATATACCATTCTTTATCATTATCATCATAAATTCTATCATTGGTTTGCTTTTCTATTACTCTTGAGCCAAACATTTTTCCCATATATTGATAAAAACTTTTATATTTATTATTCATTTTCGTTACCATATTCTCTTACCCCTACCTTTTCTTTCAAAAATTCTTCTGACTGAATCACTTCTTGCAGATGTTTATCGTCTGTTTTTGTATCCTTAGATAATAAATTATCCCACTTGTGGATTAAACGCATTAACTCTTCATCATCGGTCTTTGTTTGTCCAAAAGAAAGTCGTTTTAAATAGAAATCATTTTTTTCGATTGCTCTTGCAATACGTCTCCATGAAATCACCTTCTTTTGGTTTTCAAGTTTATTTTCTGCTGTTTCTGGAATATCATTAATATCTACACCATATTTATTTTTATGCCATATCATAAATTTTTTTATTTTTCGATAATAATGCATCATCAAATCTCGATTGTAAATACCTATACTCTCTAATAAGAATACGGTATATTCTTGCCATGACATAAATACAGGCTTGCTAGATTTTATGTTTCCTAAAGCTGTTGTTTTGCAATAGATATTTCCAAAATTTACTCCATTTACTCTATTTAAAACTTTGCTCCATGTATCATATTCTAATGCTTTAAATTGATTTAGTCCATTTTTTTGGTCATCTCCATATGGCTGGCAAAGACGCTGTTCATAGATACTCATTCCGTTTTTATACATCAGTTCATATATTTCATTGTACTTTAAATCTAACCTATTAACAGCTCCCCAAATATCGTCTACTTTCCAGTCATAAATAGGATAAAAATTATAGACATCAATATGCTTATCATTTACTTTAATTTGGGTGGTCCAATTATAATTTTGAAATCTAATTTTTTTCTCTTGAAATGCAATTGTTCTAAATCGATTCAAACTTTCATCTGTTCTTATTCCTATTCCACACGCTACTTTTGTTTTATATTTTTGCTGGTACCATTCTGCAAATTGTACAATGAACTCTTCAAACTCTTCTCCTTTTCTGAACCAATCAAAAGGAGCATTATGAATATTAATAGCATCTGGTGGCATTGGCCTAACCCATAAATCTCTACTTTCTTCTTCCCAACATATCCATTTTGGCTGTAAAACAGAAACTGCATTACGTAGTGCCATAGGCAAACAAATATGATAAAAATCTCGAATTTGTGATAATTTTTTTAGTTCTTCTATGTGGTCAATCGTTCTTTTATATTGTGCTTCTAAATCAATATACAATACATCATACTGTTTATTCTTTTGTTTTGCTATCATATTGGCAATTTGTACCATTACAGAACTATCTTTTCCACCACTTACACTAAAATAAATATTCTCAAAATTGTCAAATATAATTTCTAACCTTTCAATAGTAGCCTGCAAAACATCTTTATCTAAATATCTTTTTGCCAATTTTTTCCTCCTTTAGTAAATCTTTCCTATTCTTTATGTTGTATTATATCACAAAACTTTTAAAATGTTGGTTAAAATTGAAAAATAATTGTATTTTTTGTCAAAAAAATATCCTACCAATTGGTAAGATATTTTTAGCTAACTATTTTTCTTATTTTGTTTTAATCGCAAATAACCTAGTTCTTCCCATTCATTATAGGCTAAATTTAAACGGAATAATACAGTTGGCTTTGCCCCTGCCCTATTTTTATCTACCACACAGGCATAATATCTCACATCTGGGTCCTCATACTTTTCTAGGTTAAAAAATTTTGTATCTACTTCTTTCAAAGAATACTCATAATCTTGCAGATTATCTCTATTAATTTGTTTGATTAAACATAGTGTATCTAATACTTCTTTTACTGTTCTACTAACAGCTAAATCATTTACATTTAAATTAACAGGTAAAGTACTACTTTCTGCTAATTGTAAAGTAGAACAAATATATAAGTCAAAGTTTTGTGCTAAATTAGAAAGAATGGTAGCCGTCTTTTTTAATTCTTCTCCATTTCCAATATTAGCCGTATCTGTTTTCAATGTATCGTAAAAAATATATTCTATTTTTTCTTTGTAATAATAATTCATAATTACCTTCTTTAGTTCATCATTGGTATGGTCGGTAATATTAATAAAATACATAGAATTTTTTATTTCTTTGTTCGCCCAATTAGTTACTTCTATGGTTTTTCTGAATTCTTCAGATACTTTTTCTAATCTTTTCACAAAATCTTTTTGTGTTTCTTTTTTCTCTTTTAAAACAAATCCTTCTTTGTCTACTTCTACTTTTTGCCCCTTATCTGGTCTAAATTTAAATTCTAGTAATTCTCCTTCTGTTTTTCTTAACACTTGCCCATGTAATTTTTGAATTTCTGGATGATTTAATATAGTAGTGATAAGGCAAAGTCTCATTTTTTCTTCTGACATCTCATTCGAAATAATTAATACTTTTTTCTTATGCACTAAAGCAGTATAGGCTGCTAAATTTATGGTAAATCTACTTTTTCCTGAGTTAGAAGGCATTGCAAATGCCATCGTCTCCCCTTTTCGAATTCCTTTAAATACACTCGATAAAATAGGAAAAGGAAGTGCTAAACCATTTGTTAAATTATTATCTCCTAACTCCAAAAATTCTGTTAAATGTTGATTCAAAATAGCCCTTTTAAATTTTCCTGTATCATTTACTTGTTTTATAGCACTTTGCACTTCTTCGATAGACATTTGGTCATAAAGCTCATAGCTCGTAATTTCTATAATTCTTTCTTGTACCTCTTGAATAGGAACTTCTAAAAAAGCTTTTCTAAGGATAAATAATTTTTTCAATTCTACATAGATTTTTTCCATGTTTTCTTGCTTTTCTATTGCTTCTTCTTTCCATTTGCTCTTTAGCTGATATACTTTTTCCGAATCTTTTGCAAAATTAAAATCTTTTTTAGCAGTTTCAGAGGCATAGGCTTGTCCTTCTGTAAATAAAACACTTTTATAAATATTTAACGCTTCTGGGTCTTCAAAATAAGCTTCGTCATGTGTGAAATAATATTTTACAATTAGTTTAGGGTCTGCAAGTAGCATTCCAATATAACTATGTTCTAATTCTACATTTCTTAGTTCTTCTGGATAAATATCTTCATCTTGCTCCTTTGCTTGTTGCATACTTTTTCTGGTTTTATTCATTTCTGATACGATTTTTAATTTTTCTAATGCTCCAGAAAAATCTCCATCTTCTAAACAGTTCTTTACCTCTTGAATAAGGGCTTTATTTTCTTTTGTTACTGGCATATTATCTAATAGTTCGTATATTTTATCAATATTTTCTCTTCCCATAATTTTCTCCTTTTTTGTTTTTCTACTCTCTATCTGGTGTATACTACTTCGCCATATTGTGAAATACTTTCTAAAAATCCACTTGGGTCGTCTTCATCAATTAATAATACTGGCTCAATATCATTTGAAATAGATCTTCTTAATTTAAAAAGTTTTGCCATGTCTTTTAGTATATCATCTGAAATACTACTTCTTGGCACTACAACTGCTACATCTATATCACTATCTTTTCTAAAATCTCCTCTCGCATAAGAGCCATATAAAATAATTTTATTTACAACCATATTTGAAACTACTAACTTTGCATATTCTTCAACTAATCTTCTAACTTTTTCCTTATCCATTTTACTAGTTCCTCCGTTTCCTTAATAAT
>CALXBX010000061.1 GCA_944386655.1 uncultured Clostridia bacterium
TAGTTTCTTATATGAAGAGTTTGAAATGCAATTTGATGGCGTTTTTTATGTTATAAATGGAAATTTACAAATATTGAATAAATCAAATGGTTGTTTAATTAAAGTAGAAGATATAAAAGAATTTGAATTGGAGATATTAATTTTAAGGTTACATATAAGAACGAGAAAAAAGAGTTTGTTGGGATTGCCAAAAGTAATTGCAATTTAACACGTTCTTGTAAAGAAGCAAGAGAGATGTTACAACAGATTTTAGTGGCAGCACAAGACAAACAGCGAATAGGAATAATTGGAGCTATATGTCCAGCCAAATTTGATGAGCAACTGGAAAAGGATATAGAATATTTAGCAAAATGTACTCAAAGTAAAATTGTAATTTTAGATGATATTTTTATGGAAAAACAATTAAAAAATTATAATACTATTAATTCAATGGCTTGAGTTGAAGTTGTCTTACACTAGATACTAAAGGCAGGAAAGAGATACACTTATTGTATTTTATAGGTTATATAAGAATATTGTTTAAGGTTAAAATAAAATTTCAAAATTGTTTCAAAAAACATTCATTGACGTATAAAAAACAAGATGATATTATCTTAATATGAAAAATTGAAAGCAAGAAACTAAGTTAGAGAAATCTAGCTTTTTTTCTTGCTTTTTGTTTTTTAATAAATTAAATGGAGGTCGTAACTATGGCAGAAACAAACCAATTACTAATAAATAAATACCAAGTAACGATATTAGTCAAAAAAATCGCCAGATGAGCGACCACACATGTGAAAAACATCAAAATTTGGGTGCGAAAGTTAGAGTGGTTGTTTAAATGTAAGTGGAAACACATAATTAATCTCCAATAAAAATAATATCTAGGTTAAATGAACTTTCTTTGTTTACTCCTGACATTATTTCTATTGGAGATTTTGAAGTAGTTAAGCAAATTAAGGATAAATATATTTAACTATATAAAAAACAAAATATGACTTGTTTTTGAAATATATTGCAAAAATGTCCCACTCATCCCTGACATTTTTGAGACATGTCTCATTTAACCCTGACTTAAATGGGACATAGGAAGAATAATGTCGAAAAAATCCCAAAAATCGCTAAAACTTCTCAAATTTTGCTATTGGAAAAAATTACCATATGCAATATAATAACTTTAACAAACAAAAGGAAAAAAGGAGGAAAAAAGTTGTGAAGATTCAATATGATCCCAATGAAAAAGTACTCTTATTGCAAATAACAGAGGAGATAGACCATCACACAACAGAAAAGATAAGGAGGGAAGCGGACGATGAAATTGCAAGATTTATGCCTAGAAAAGTTATATTTGATTTTAGTAACGTCACTTTTATGGATAGTGCAGGAATAGGAATGATTATTGGCAGATATAAAATGGCGAAAATGCTAGGAGGAAGCCTAGAAATGGTAAATGTAAGTCCTAGCATAAGAAAGATTTTTGAAATGAGTGGTGTAGTAAAAATTTGTCCTATTAGAGAGGCAAGTTAATCTAAATATACGGGTGAGACTGGGAAAAAGAATAGGTTGCTTAAAATACAAGCAACAAAGGAGGAAAATGTGAAAAGTGTTTATGAAAATGAAATGAAATTGGAATTTATGAGTAAGTCTAATAATGAGGCTTTTGCCAGAATTAGTGTAGCAGCTTTTGCTTCTCAATTAGACCCAACTATTGAAGAATTAGCGGATATTAAAACTGCTGTATCGGAGGCAGTAACAAATTGTATTATTCATGGTTATGAAGAAAAAGAAGGGATAATAAAAATAGAGTGTAGGCTACTAGCAAACACTATTATCATAGAAATAGCGGATACCGGAAAAGGAATAGAAAATATAGAGCTTGCTAAACAACCATTATATACTTCTAAGCCAAATTTAGAAAGGTCTGGTATGGGATTTACCATTATGGAGAGCTTTATGGATGAAGTGCAAGTGGAATCTATTGTGGGTTTGGGTACAAAGGTGACAATGAAGAAAATGATAAAGAAAGACGAGGTATCTAAAGAAGAAATAACAGACGTATTAAATCAAATGAAACAATCATCTTTTCCAATGAATAACTAAAGAGGAGAAGGATGAAGCATGTTTGAAAATGATACAAAAGAGATAATAGAGGCTCAAAATGGCAATTCGGAGGTTCTGGCAAAATTGGTAGAAAAAAATACAGGACTTATTTGGAGTATTGTAAGGCGTTTTAAAGACAGAGGTTATGAATTAGAAGATTTATATCAAATTGGTAGTATTGGTTTTATAAAATCGATTAAACGTTTTGATACGTCTTTTGATGTAAAACTTTCTACTTATGCGGTTCCCTATATTTTAGGAGAGATTAAACGTTTTATCCGCGATGACGGAAGTGTAAAGGTGAGTAGGAGTGTAAAGGAATTAGCAGCGAAAATTAGAGATATTCAAGCTAGATATTTAAGGGAAAAAGGAGAAGAAATTTCTATTTCGGAAATGGCAAAAGAATTAAAAACTTCTAAAGAAGAGATTGCAGTCGCCTTAGATTCTTTGAATCCAACAGTTTCTATTTATGAAAAAATTTATTCAGATGAAGAAGGCGGAATTCATTTGGCAGACAAATTAGACACAGGCGTAGACGAAGCGGAAAGTATTGTAGATAATTTGTCTTTGAAAAATGCTATTTCTGCTTTAGGTGAAAGAGAAAGGCAATTAATTATTTTACGTTATTTTAGAAATAAAACACAAATGCAAGTGGCAAAAATATTGGGAGTAAGTCAAGTGCAAGTATCTCGAATGGAGAAAAAAATATTAGAACAAATGAAAACAAAATTAGCCATGTAAAGGAGTTGTACAATGAAGAAAATAGGCTTATGGATATTGGTATTTGTAATGTTTTGCTTTCTACTTCCAATAGTTTTTACAAAACCGTTTCCAACAGCACAGGCAAGTGGAGAAAATGTAGAAGTAAAAGAGAATGAATCAGAAGAACAAACTGCAAAGCAAGAGTATGATTATAAACAATATAATACCATTAAATTATTGCATGCTAGTACAGGAGAGATAGAAGAACTTCCATTAGATACTTATTTATATGGAGTTGTTTCTAGCGAAATGCCAGCTTCTTTTGAAAAAGAAGCATTAAAAGCCCAGGCAGTAGTAGCAAGAACGTATACTATTTATAAAATACAGAATAATTCACAAAAACATGAGGGGGCAGATATTTGTGATAATTCTGCCTGCTGCCAAGCATGGATTTCGAAAGAAGATAGACTTGCCAAGTGGGAAGAAAGTACAAGGGAAGAATATTGGAATAAAATTGTAACAGCGGTAGAAGAGACAAAGGGGAAAATTATTACTTATGAGGGAAAGCCAATTAATGCTTTCTTTCATGCTAATAGTGGTGGAAAAACAGAAACTACATTAAACGTTTGGGGAGGTAGTGGCTATCCTTATTTGCAAACGGTGTCGACTGCGGGAGAAGAAGGATATACGCAGTATCAGTCAGAAGTAACGTGTACAAAGCAAGAATTTGTGGATAAAATAAAAGAAAAGCATAGTGATTTTACAATAGACTTTTCACAAGAAAATTGCATACAAGTATTAGAATATACAGATGGAGATAGAGTAAAGACGATTCAAATAGGAAATTTAAGTTTTTCAGGAGTAGAAATAAGAACAATATTTGGTTTAAGGTCTGCTAATTTTACAATTACAATAGAAGGGGATAATATAAAATTTTCTGTATTAGGCTATGGTCATGGCGTTGGAATGAGCCAAACAGGTGCAGATAGCATGGCAAAGGCGGGTAGTGATTATGTAGAGATTATCCAACATTTTTATACAGGAGTAGAAGTGGAAGATGTCTCATAAAAAAATGTATAAAAGAGGAAAAACAGGAAATACTCTAACTAAAGAAAAAGTGAAGGAGGAGTAATATGAGACGACAAATGAGAAGAAATTATGCAGATGAGAGAGAAAGTAAAAAAATGCTATATATAGCAGGAGGTGTATTATTACTTGCTATTGTTGCTTTTGTAGTTACTTTTATTATTTACAGTAATGTAATTACAGAGGAGAGCCAACAGCCAGAAACAAGCATTACAGATTTAGCAACAACCAATACAATTGCATCACAGGCTAGCAGTTCCATAGGGAAAACAGTAAACGAAGTGGAACAATCAGAAACAGAGCAGTCAAATGTAGTGGCAGATGCTAATACAAAAAACGAGGGTACATTAAATGAAAATTTAAGCAATAAAGTAGCAGTAAATACAAGTGCACAAGAAAATAAACAGAAAGCTAATACAACAGTAAATACCAATACTACGGAAAAAACACAAACAACAACTACTCAGCAAAAAGAGGAAAAGAAACCAGATCCAACTTTTACAAAACCGGTGGAAGGAGAAATTACAAAAGAATATGCCAAAGATAATTTGATTTATTCAGAAACTTTGGAAGAATGGGTCACTCATTATGGAATAGATATAAAAGCAGATAAAACAACAGTAGTAAAAGCATCAGCTGGGGGAACTATCAAATCTATAAAAAATGACCCACGTTATGGAATTACAGTAACGATAGAACATGATAATGGTTATCAATCTGTATATGCTAATCTTTTAACAGCAGAATTTGTAAAAGAAGGAGAAAAAGTAGAACAAGGACAAACTATAGGAACAGTTGGCAATACAGCTACTTTTGAAATAGCAGATGACCCACATTTGCATTTTGAAATAGTAAAAGATGGAGAATATGTAGACCCTAGTTTGTATATAAAATAATAAAAAAATAGAAAGTATGGAAAATAATAATTCCATACTTTTTAATGAACCAAAAATAATTTTTTAGAATAAATATAAATACTAAATATTACAAAAACTCTTTCATTTTTTCTATATTGTTATTTTGAAAAGTAACAAATTCGTGTAAAAGATTTTTTACAGGTTCGTCAGCATAGGGATTGTGATTGATTAGTTTTTGGCACTCTACTACTCCCATAATATTACCTTGAATCATCATTTCTGCAATATGAGAATTACTTTTATCTGTTAGAGTATTCATTTGTACTCCCATCCAGCTCATCATTTTATCTCTAGCAGGTGCTTCGTCTGGAACCTCTCCATAAGTTTCGAATTGGCCATTTACTTTTTCCACAATGTTGCCATAACCATTATATTGTGTACTTAAATTTTCTTTCATGTTTTCGTCGCCAACTTTTTCAGTTACATAAGAGATGGACTCCATTCCCATTTTAGCAGCTTTTGCAATTTCGTTTAGAATTGTTAAATTAATATTTTCATCCATAGTAAAAAACTCCTTTCAATTTTAGTATGCTCCAAAAAAGAAAAAATATGATGAAAATAGTTTTGCATTTTGAATTTAGTCTCACTTAAATCAGTCTTTTTTGTGACATGTCTCATTTAAGTCAGGGTTAAATGGGACACCCTAAGAAAAAAGTCGAAAAATTATGGAAATAAGTAACCACTAGAAAACAAAAATAAAAGACATAAAAAAATAAGAAAACAGTATAATTCTCTCTGTAAGAATAAAAAACAGGGAGGATAAAATAATGAGCAAACAAAAGCAAAAACAGAGAAATAAAAAAGAAGAAAGAGGAATTAGACGGAGTTACATTAATAGCATTAGTCGTAAGCATCATTGTTCTAATTATTTTGGCAGGAGTATCTATCAGCATGCTAGTAGGAGAAAATGGAATTATCACACAGGCACAAACAGCCAAGGAAAAAACAGAAGAAGCATCCACTTCAGAAATAGTAAGTATAGCTGTTTTAGGAGCCTTTAAGGAAGATGGCAATATAGATGTAGCAAGCTTAAAACAAGAAATAGAAGCAAGAGGAGGTACTTTAAGTAGTGATACACTGCCTACTACTATTACATTAGATGGATATTTATTTAAAGTAGATAGAGATGGCAATATACAGCAAAGAAAACAAGGAGGAACTTTAGCTACAGTAACAGGAGTAGAAGCGAGCAATACAACAGTAGAAGATGCTTTAGGCAACAAAGTAGTAGTGCCAGCAGGATTTGTTGTAGTAAATCCAGAAGATTACGTAACAGATGGAATTGTCATACAAAAAGTAAGTAATGGTAACCAATATGTATGGATACCATGTACAACAGATAGTAGTGATACAAGCAAATTACAATACCAAAGAACAGAATGGAGAGTAGAAGCAGATCACGATACATTAGCCTCAAAAGATGAATTGACTCTGACAGATGTAAGTGTAACTTACACGACTACAGACACAGAAAATGGAATAAATGCTACTGTATCTGCAGAGATAGTAGCCCAAATTAATAGTGAAAAGACGAGCATTCAGCAATATAGAGGTTACTATATAGGGAGATATGAAACAGGAAAATCGAATAATACCGCAGTCATACAACAAAATGTAGAGCCATATGCAGAAATAAAGTGGAGTGTAGCTTATAGCTTAGCCAAAGGAATAGACGTAGGAAGTACAGCCAATTCTTATTTATGCTCTAGCTATGCATGGGATACAGCAATAAACTTTATACAAAATAACACAACATGGACAAATTATGCTAGCTCCAGAGAGAATACGAATGATAACTGGTTAGATAAAGAAGTAGTAGATGTAAATGGAGGAGTAATAAAGGAAGCAGGAACCTCTACCAGATTAAAAACAGGATTAACCACAGCAAAAGCCAATATTTATGATATGGGAGGAAATGTAGGAGAATTCACCACAGAGATAAATCCAGAAACTGGTGAGAGTGTAGTGCTACGTGGTGGTAATTACAGCGACAGTACAAATCCGGCTGGAACCCGCTGGGACGATCCTCCAACTGCTACCAGTACCTACTATGGCTTTCGCACCACTTTATTTTTAAAATAGATATAAAAATGCAATTTAGGGAGCATTCCTTAAATTGCATTTTTTCTGCCACACAATCTCAAGATTTTAAATAAAAATGAGTTGTTTCTTCCTATTTCTTATGATACAATAACAAGCAATAAGAACAAGAAAAGAGAAGACCATACATTCATTAAAAAGGAGACAAAAATCATGGCAGAAGTAAAATGGACAAAAGAGCAAGAAAGTGCAATATACGATAAAGGTTCTAATATTTTGGTGGCGGCAGCAGCAGGTAGTGGAAAAACTGCTGTTTTAGTAGAGCGCATTTTGCACAAAATAGTAGATGAAAAAATAGATATTGATAAAATTTTAGTAGTAACTTTCACCAATGCAGCTGCATCAGAAATGAGACAAAGAATTTTAGATGGCATTTACAAAAAAATAGAAGAAAATCCAGAAGAAAGATTTTTGCAAAAACAAATTACCTTATTAAATAAGGCAAGTATTTGTACCATTCACTCCTTTTGTTTAGAGACAATTAAAAACTATTTTTATGAGTTAGATGGCTTTTCTGCTAATTTTAGAATTGGTGATACAGCGGAAATAGAATTGTTAAAACAAGATACACTAGAAGAAATGTTGGAAAAGAAATATGAAGAAAAAGAAGAAGACTTGGTACGTTTGGTAGATACTTATACCAATTACAGAGGAGATGAACCTTTAAAAGAAATTATTTTAAAAGTATATGACTATATACAAAGTTTACCTTTCCCAGAAAAAGCATTAAAAGAGGCAGTAGAAAAATTCAATCGGAAATGATTTAGAAGAGGACTTTTCACAAACCATATGGGGAGAAATTTTACTAGTCAAATTGCAAGAAGTATTAGAAGAAGGAATTATTAAATTAAAAGCAGCAAAAGAGCAACTTGCGTGGTATGGCGATATGGAAAAATTTGAAGTAGTGATAGAACAAGATAAGAATATGCTGGAAAAGATAGAGGATATTTTGCAAGAAGAACAAGAAACAAAATGGGATAGTGTATATGAAGCAGTAAAAAACATGCCTTATGCGAAATGGCCAATAGATAAGAAAGTAACAACAGAATATAAGCAGGAGGCAAAGAAAATAAAAGATGAAGTAAAGAAAAGTGTAAACAAAGTGGTAGACCAATATTTTATTTATTCTTCTAAAGAAGCTAGAGAAGATTTAGCATATATGTATCCTACTTTAAAAGCTTTAGAAAAAGAAGTGTTAGATTTTGCAGAAAGTTTTGATCAGAGAAAAAGAGAAAAAAATATCATAGACTTTCATGATATAGAGCATTTTGCTTTGAAGATTTTATGGAAAGAGCAAGAAGACGGAAGTTTGCAGAGAACAGAAGTAGCTAAGAAATTGCAAGAAAAATTTGAAGAAATTGCGATAGATGAGTATCAAGACAGTAATCTATTACAAGAACTAATTTTAACCAGTGTGTCCAATGGTCATAATATTTTCATGGTAGGAGATGTAAAACAAAGTATTT
>CALXBX010000062.1 GCA_944386655.1 uncultured Clostridia bacterium
ACCAATTGCCATATCCACAATATTGCCTTTCGTTGCAAATTCTTTAAATTCTTTCCACATATGTGTTTCTCCTTTCCTAATAATATATACAATAAAATGATCATTCGTTATTTTTTTATGTAAATAGCATAGAATAAAAGTCGAAAAAAGTCAAATGGAAAAACGATGAAATTTGTTTAATACAACTTTACATAAAATAAAAAATATGGTAAAATAATCTTAGGTTTGTAAAATTTAGGGTATCTTTATGGAATAATAAAAAGCTGAATAATAGGGAACTTGTCAATAATTGTCGAAACTTTTTGCTTGCAATACTGGAAAAAATAGTATAAAATCTTCCAAACAGCAAATAATAAAAATATACTAGAGGTATAGTAATGGAAGAGGAAAAAGTGATAGGATATCATACAACGGCAATAGAAAATGTAGAAGATATTTTGAAAAAAGGATTTCATATGTCTCCGAGCGACAGAGGACATTGGTTAGGAAGAGGAATATATTTCTTTTCAGATTTATATTATGCAACAGAATGGGGAATTATTGGAGTAATAAAAAAAGAAACAAATGATTTTGAAGAATGGCAAAATAAGTGTGAAGTATTAGGTGCAATAATAGATGATGAAAAATATGAATCTATAGACTTAAGTAGCCCAATAGGATATTATATATTTATGGAATTTATGCAGTTATTAAAGAACACAGTATCAGAAGAAGAATATGAGGTAATAATAAACAAAGGTTATGCATATATAATTAAAGTGTTAGAAAACCTTGAAAAAATAATGAATAAAAAACTCTTATCTAAATTTGACATCGTATATGCTACCTATCCTAAAAAAATATACGAAAAGGTGAAGTCCAATAAACCAGGAGATTTTATTATATGTGTAGAAAAGCAAATTTGTGTAAAAAATAGGAATGCAATTCAAAAAATATATGTCATAAAAAATAATTTAGAAGAGATATTTAATCTAGTAAAAAGAAATAGAGGTGTAAACAATGAAAAATAATCCAAAATTAGTAAATGAAATTTTAGAAGATTTTAAAACAGTTTCAGCAGAGAATTTGAGAAAAGCAATTGAAATGACTAATGTTGAGGAAATGCATAATAGTATAGTGATTAATGTGGAATGTAAACAATATTATAAAGAAGAAGTAAAATTGAAAAATTTTGAGTTACATATGGATAGTAGGAAAGAAAGGAATAATTTGTGGACAAGGTTATTTAAAAAGAAAGAAATAGCAAGTAGAGAGGAAGGAGTTGCCGCGTAATGGAAGGATATGAAAGCATCTTAACTTTTAATAATTATATAGTGAATGAAATAATATACAAAGCAAATTCTGAATTTAGAGAAATCAAAGAACAAATACCTGTAGATGTTTCTTTGAAAACAAATATAAAGCAAGAAGAAGATAAAATGGAGGTTAATTTAATTCTTACTGTAAATGAAAATGCAATAGAGAAAAATTTTCCATACGAAATGAAAATAGATATAACTGGATATTTTAGTTATAATGGAGAAACAAATGAAAAAATAGACTTAAGACCAAATGCAATTGCTATATTGTATCCATATTTGAGAGCTATAGTTTCTACTTATACAGTTAGTGCTAATAAAATTCCATTAATATTGCCGGCTATAAATACAAATAAATTAATTGAAGAACAAGACAAACAAGAAAAAGACTAGCGATAGTCTTTTTTTGTATGGCAAAATAGAGAAATGTTAATACAAAAAAACATAAAATTGACCAGTCAGGCTAATAGAAACAAAGCAGAAAATACGATATAAAATAAAAATGGAGAGAAAACGATGAAATATATAAAAATAGTAGGAACAGGTAAATACTTACCGCACCAAAAAGTAGAAAACAAAGAACTTGCTTCCATATTGCAAGTAACAGAAGGCTATATAGAAAAAATGACGGGAATTCAAACCAGATACTATAAAAAAGAAGAAAGCATGGTAGATATGGCAGTAAATGCAGCAAAAGATGCTATGCAGAAAGCGAATATCCTATCAAATTCCATTGATTTTATTATAGTTTCTTCCACCACAAATCCCTATTATATGCCAGGAATTTCTTTTTTTGTACAAAAAGAGTGTGGCATGATAAATGCAAAATGTTTGGATATATCGGCAGGATGCAGTGGTTTTATTAATGCCTTTGATATAGCCAGAAGCGAAATTGCCTTAGGAAAAGCACAAAGAGCATTGATTATAGGCGTGGATGCATTATCTGATGTGATTGATAAAAAAGATATAGGAACAGCAATTGTGCTATCAGATGGAGCAGGAGCTGTTATATTAGAACAAACGGATGAAGAAAAGAAGTATGCAAGCCTTATACAAAGCGATGCAGAGCATGGAGATATACTGGTTTGTAAAGCAAATAGCCATATAACGATGAATGGAAAAGAAATCTATAAATATGCTGTTACAAAGCCGGTAGAACAACTACAACAAATATTACAAAACAATAAAATAACAATAGAAGAAATAAAATATTTGGTGCCACATCAATCTAACTTAAGAATTATGCAAGCAATGGCGAATCGACTAAAACTACCAGAAGAAAAAATGTATAGGAACATTCAAAAACGAGGAAATACTTTTTGTGCTAGCATTCCTATTGCATTAGATGATATAATGCAAGAAGAAAAATTAAAAGAAAAGGATAAAATTCTTCTATTAGGTTATGGAGGAGGACTAAATACAGGAAGTATTTTATTAGAAATATAGAAAGGAATGAGAAACTATGAAATGTGCTTTTTTATTTCCAGGTCAAGGAACACAAACAGTAGGAATGGGAAAAGATTTATATGAAAAATATGAAATTGTAAGGAAGGTGTTTGAAAAAGCTTCAGAAATAGCCCAAATAGATATTGCAAAATTATGTTTTGAAGGAAAAAGAGACGAATATAAAAAGCCATATGTAATATCTAATGAAGAAATACAAGCAGGAGAAGATTTAAATCAAACAGAAAACACGCAACTTGCTATCGCAACGCTTAGTTTAGCTATTTTAGCTTTATGCAAGGAAAAAAATATAAAAGCAGATATGGCAGCAGGACTTAGCTTAGGGGAATATCCAGCATTAGTATATGGAGGAAAAATAAGTTTTGAAGATAGCATCTTTTTATTAAAGCAAAGAGGCTATTATATGCAACACTATTTGCCAAAAGAAAAGTTTCAAATGTTAGCAGTAATTGGACTAGAAGAGAGTGTAATAGAAGCAATTTGTGACGAAATAGAAGAAGAAGGATTGTTTATACAACCTGCTAATTATAACTGTAACGGGCAAGTAGTTATTTCAGGAGAAGAAAAAGCAATACAATTAGCACAAGAGCAATTAAAAGAGGCAAGAGCCAAAAAAACAGTAGTATTAAATACTAGTGGTCCATTTCATACAAGAAAATTAGAAGAAGCGGCAAAACACTATAAACAAGATTTAGAGAAAGTTACCTTTTTGGAGGGAAATAATTGTATTGTTCTTAAAAACATAGATGGAAGACCTTATCAAAAAGAGGAAAATATGGTAGAAATATTAACAAAGCATATTATTTCTCCAGTTCGTTTTGAACAAGAAATACAAGAGATGTTGCAAGAAGGCGTAGATACATTTATAGAATTAGGTCCGGGCAAAACATTAACCGGTTTTGTAAAAAGAGAAACAAAAGAAGTATCCACTTATTGTGTGAATAATGTGGAAACTTTTGAAACTTTATGTGAAAATTTAGGAAACAAATAAAGAGAGAATGGTTGGAAAATTTAATTTTTTCAACTGAAGTTATAACCAAAAAAGAAAGGATTGTGATATAAAATGGAAGAAAGAAAAGTAGCTTTTATTACAGGTGGATCTAGAGGAATTGGAAAACAAGTAGCGTTAAAATTTGCAAAAAATGGATACAACATTGTTATTAATTATGTATCTGATAATACAGATATAAAAGAATTACAAGAAGAATTTGAAAAAGAAAATGTAGAAATATTATTGGTAAAAGCAGATGTCACCAAAAAGGAAGAAATTCAAAATTTAGTAAAGACAGCAATAGAAAAATTTGGACATATTGATGTATTAGTGAATAATGCAGGTATTACAAGAGATGGTCTATTAATGAGAATGAAAGAAGAAGATTTTGATAAAGTAATAGAAATCAACTTAAAAGGAACATTTTTAGTAACAAAAGAAGTTATTCCTTATATGATGAAAAAAAGAGAAGGAAGTATTATTAACATCTCTTCTGTAGTAGGAGTAGTAGGAAATGCAGGACAGAGCAATTATGCAGCATCTAAGGCAGGAATTATTGGTTTTACAAAAAGTGTAGCAAAAGAACTTGCTTCTAGAAATATTAGAGCAAATTGCGTGGCACCAGGATTTATTAAGACAGATATGACAGATGTTTTGTCAGAAGAAGTAAAGGAAAACATTCATAACCAAATACCATTAAAAAGAATGGGAGAACCAGAAGAAGTGGCAAATCTTGTTTACTTTTTAGGTTCAGAAGAAAGCAAATATATTACAGGGCAAGTAGTTCATGTAGATGGAGGAATGGTAATGTAGTTGAATTTTGAACTTTAGGGACGTTCCTTAAAGTTCATCAGCAAAAAATGAGTAGAAAAATTCTAGAGCGAAAATCTAGAATTTTTTTCGGAATAAGACAATAGTATAATTGTAACAACTAAATAACATAAAGCTATAGAAATGGAAAATATAAGAAAAGTATAATAAAAATAACATTGACAATTAACCAAAAGGTAATGTACAATATAAGTATAAATATAAAACTTAAGAAAAAGGAGCGAGAAAAATGAGAGAAAATAAAGGGATAACATTAGTAGCATTAGTAGTAACTATTATTGTGTTAATTATTTTGGCAGGAGTTAGCATTAATATGATAGTGGGAGATAATGGGATTATTACAAAAGCAAAAGAAACAATAGAAATCCAAAAAATAGCAGAATTAACAGAAAAGTTAGAATTAGAAAAAGCGCCAGTTGCTATTGAGAATAAAGGGGAAGTAACTATTACAGATTATTTGGAACACCTTAAAGAACAGGGAATTATAACAGAAGAAGATATAGAAGAAATAAACGAATTACAATATTATATAACTTTGTCAGAAAAATATGTATTTTTAGTAGAAGAAATAGATAACAGAGATGTAAAAATTACTTATATAGGAGAGCCTGGAGAAGTTCCACCAAGAATTACAAATTTAGTATTAGAAAGCACAAGTAATGGGATTACAGTAAAAGTAGAAGGATTGCGACTAGAAAATGGAGAATATACTTATTTTATAAAAAGTGAAAAAGAGGAAGAATATACAGAAAGTGTAGCAACCAATACTACAGGTTCCTATACCTATAGCTGATTAGAGCAAAATCATATTTATTTGATAAAAGTAGAAATAAAAACAGAATACGGAACAGCAATTAAGGAACATACCAAAACAACAGAAACTATAAC
>CALXBX010000063.1 GCA_944386655.1 uncultured Clostridia bacterium
CTATCTTTCCTTCCTTCGAACAAGTTCTCTGTCCAGTCCAATTTCATTACAACGACTTCCGTTCGACTTGCATGTCTTATGTGCGCCGCCAGCGTTTATCCTGAGCCAGGATCAAACTCTCATATTCTTGGTATTTATACCTTCGATTGATTTCTCAATCTACACTATAAATCTTTTTGAGTTTTAGCTCATTTTTTTGCTTGCTTTGTGGTAGTACTTCTACTACCGCTTGGTTTCTTCAAAGGTTTGTTTATTGTTTACTTTTCAATGTACTTTTTTATTTTTCCTCTTGGTTGAGGACAAGATTTATTTTAGCACAATTTGTAGTTGTATGTCAACACTTTTTTAATATTTTTTTAATATTTTTTATTTTAAAAATAATGTAAAATGTCAACCTGCTTTTGTGCTATTTTTTAGCCCTCTTTCCGAAGGCTGATACTAATATTAACATCTTTTATTTGCTCTGTCAACAGTTTTTTCAAAATTTCTAAAAATATTTTTTTCCAAAGCTTCTTTACTCTGCATTTCCTTCTTTTGCAGCCTTTATACTTTCGTCTTCTTTTAGCTCTTCTACCACATAACTATAGGCTCTTTTATCATTGTGGATAGCTTCTATTGCTAATTCTTTATCTGCACGCAAGCGCTTACTAGCATACTTATAAATCAATCCTTTATTTTTTACCGCTTCTAACACCACTTCTCTATCGTCTCTTAATTTTTCACTGGCATAATAAAGTGCTTGCCCCTCTTTTTTTACTGCTGTTAGTATAATTTCTTTATCATCTCGTAATTCTTCACTTGCATAACAAGCTACCCAACCCGCATTTTGTACAGCAGCAAGTACTACTTCTTTATCTGCTTTTAATCTGTCACTTGCAAACTCTAGCGCATTTCCATTACTCGTTACTGCTTTTAATACAAGTTCTTTATCATCTCTTAATGCTTCTGTGGCAAATTCTAGGAAAGGAGCAGTTTCTTTATCTGCTACCACTTTTAATAGATATTCTTTGTCTTCTGCATGTGCTATAACATCTTCTCTTGTTATTTCTTCCACTTTTTTCCCTTCTTTTCTTTTACTATACTCTCTTTTCAAAGGAAGATACTTGCTTTCCATAGTATCTTCCTCCAAAAGGATTATTTTCTATTCCTTAATAATTTCTTCTTTAAAACTGTTTCCTGTTGGTAACATTTCCATTCCCAAAATATCTAATACCGTAGCTGCAATATCTGCATATGTTTTTCTAATTCCTATATCCACATTTTCTTTGATTTGTTTTCCATAAATAAGAATAGGAATATATTCTCTGCTATGATCTGTACTTGGTGTAGATGGATCATTTCCATGATCTGCTGTAACAATTAGCATATCAGTATCTTTCATCGTCTGCATAATAACTGGCAGCTTACTATCAAAATATTCTAATGCTTTTGCATATCCTTCTATATTATTACGATGTCCATATAACATATCAAAATCTACTAAATTGGTAAATAGCAAACCTTCTGTGTCTTTTTGTAACTCTTCTATATTCTTTTCTATTCCATCCGCATTTCCTTCTGTATGAATGGCTCTAGTAATGCCTCTTCCACTAAATAAATCTTCTATCTTACCTATAGTAATAACTTCTTTTTGTTTCGAAATAATATCTAACATATTTTTTCCAAACTTTTGAGATTCAAAATCTTTTCTATGGTAAGTTCTTGTAAAATTCTCTGCTCTATCTCCCACAAAAGGTCTTGCAATGACTGTACCAATATTATATTCTGGTTTATCACATATTTTTCTTGCGATTTTACAAAGTTCATATAATTTTGGAACAGGTATAATGTCTTCATGTGCAGCAATTTGAAATACACTATCTGCAGAAGTATACACTATAGGATATCCCGTTTTCATATGTTCTTCTCCATACTCTTTTAATAACTCTGTACCAGAACCTACTTTATTACATAAGATACCTTCTATTCCTGTTTCTTGTTTCCACTCTTCTAATAACTTTTCTGGAAAAGCCTGTGGATAAGTTCTAAAACCTTCTTTTGTAATATATCCTGCTATTTCCCAATGTCCCACCGGACTATTTTTCCCCACAGACTGTTCTCTTGCTTTTCCATAAGCACCTATTATCTCTGTTTCTTTTTCCTGTATGCCTATTCCTTCTATTTGATAAAGTCCTAATTTTTTTAGATTGGGTAGATTTAATTTTGTATTGGTATAAATTCCTTTTAATGTGTTACTTCCTACATCACCATAGTCTTTTGCATCCGGTGCTTCTCCTATTCCAAACCCATCTAACACAATAATATTCACTCTTTTTATCATCGTCTCTTCTCCTTTGCTTTATTGTATTCTCTTTTCTTCTTTTTGGTAACTTGGCTTTTTCTGTAAAACTAGCAAAATCTTTCCCCCCTATTCACATGAACTTTAAGGAACGTCCCTAAAGTTCAAGTTGGCTTTTTCTTATTTTTTCTTGTTTTCCATTTGATATTCAAATACTTGAATATTTTTTATTTCATTTTCCACTTCATTTTTTAAATGATTTACGCGAAAGTCCTTTCTACTGACTAATTTTATAGAAAATCTATCTAAATTTAGTAACACCTCTGAAGTTACATCCATGCCCAATGGTAAAGTTTTGTGCATATTGTCATAATATATACTATTTGTGCAGAAAAAGACTGGCATTCCTTCTTTTAAGTTTACCTTATTTAAGATAATTGCCTTTTCTTCTGTTTCGTATTCTTCTATTGCTTCTTGTGGAGAAATATGAAAGATGCCAAATCCCTTTTCTTGTAATTCTTGATTACTTGCTTGATAAATAGGCATATCTATTGGAGAGATCACTTTTCCATAAGCTTCTTTTACTAACTTACTGTAATTTGATAAAGTGGTTTCGTATTCTTCCAAAGTAGTTTGCAGTGTAATACCAAGTATTTTATAAATATCCTTTTGTATTTCTCTATGTTTATTGTTTTTTAAACTCTTAATTTTTGTTTTATCTTCTAATACATTGCCAAAAATATCAAAACCCTTTTCTCCAATACCTTCTGCTACATACTGTTCCTGTAATTGTTCTAACCTTTTTTGTAGTGCCTCTTTATCCCTTTTTAGAAGTTTTGCTTTTTCTATCATCTGAAACGCTGGCAATTCTTGCTCTATGGCAAAAATACCATCACACTCGTTTTGGGATAAAGCTGTTCTTTGTCTATCATCTATCTGTTTTCCTACATCTTCAAAATCTTCTTCATAGTCGAATACTTTTTTTATTTTCTTTTTGCTTTCTTCTTTATCCTGTTGTTCACTTTCATTCAGTAATGTTACTTGGTCTTTGTTTGTAAATTTCCAGAAGTCAAAAATGCTCTTTTTATGACTTTCTATTTCATTGATATACAAAGTAGCGTTTTTAATTTTGCTTTCTAGATTTTTCTTTTTATTTTCAGCTGCCTTAATATCCATTTCTATATTTTTGTATAATGTTTCTCTTTCTTTTAAAATATCACATAATTTTAACAAATCTTCTATGGTACTTTCTTGTTTCAAAATAGGAAGTTCTTCTAAACTTAATTCCTCTTTTTCTTCTTTTTTATATTTTTCTTCCATTACTTCTTTTAATTTTTCTTCTTCTGTTTTTTTCGTCTTTTTGGAACCAAAAAAATACTTTACTTTTCCAAAGAAAGTTTTTTTACACTCTAAAAAAGTAACAATTTGTTTCTCTTTTACTCTATATTCTTCTGTTTGTTTTTCTATTGTTTGCTTTAATAACTCCAATGTTTCGCTTTCAAATACTAATTTATCCGTTAAATTTTCGATTTCTCGATACATATGAGTGGATTCTTTTTGAATAAAACTAGGCAAAGTATTATAATTTAGCTTTTGCATGCTATATCCCATGCTAAATTCTAAATCTCCTTCTCTTCCTATTTCTACTTTAAAATGATAAGCTTGCTCATCATAAGTTTGCAGAATAAACAATGCTTTTACTAGTTTATAATATTCTTGTGCCTGTGTTTTATCTTGTAATACAATTTTATACAAACTTTTTATTTTATCGTAAATGGTGGTTTCTCCTACAATTTGTAAACTCATTTCTTCTTTTTTGTCATATACTTCATAAATAGATGGCCAATTTCCTGTAAAAAGCCATAAATAATTTTCTAAATCTGCTATTTGTGTTCTTTTTAAAAAGGTATTATGATATTCTTTATCACAAATTGGAACAAATATCATCTCTTTTTTTCTGCTTTTGCGTGCTTCTATTTTCTTTTTTATTAAATAAAATAAACTTTCTGTTCTTGTTTCATTGCTAGGGAATAGCATAAAATATCTATTGCTTGCTTCTGCGTAAAATATTTGCCACACAAAATTATCTTTATATTTTACTTCATAAGGAATGTTTTCCTTAAAAGACTCTTGCTGTTTTTCTAAATCTTTTAATCTTTCTAAATCTAAATCTTTTAGCATTCTAATAAAAATGTCATGTTCTTCTAAATTTTCTTCTCCTTTTTTTTCTATATAATCGGCTAATGGTTTTGCTTTTTTGTATTTTAAAGACATCTCATCTAATCTATCACTTTGTGTAATTAAAATATCAATGTCTTTTATGTTAATATATCTATATACTTTCTCACTAGTTTGTTCATATTTTTTGATAACTCTATACTGAATTGGCTCTATTTCTGTTAAATATTTTGGTACTTTTTTTAAATCTAATCCTATTTGGTCTAATTTTTCTTTTATTTCTACATCATTTTCCTTCGTACTTCTTGCCAATGTGTCTTCCTCCTCCTACTGTATATGTTCTTTCCAAGTATACCACACTTTTTTGGAACTGCCAATGTTTTTTTACAATTTATACTTTTAAAATAGCAACAAAAAAACCAGTTCATAATGAGCCGGTTTCTTTGCTACTATGTCTTATTTCCATTCTTCTGGTATTTCATTATAATTCATTAATTTATTACATCCATAAAAACAGTCTGTACCAATAATTTCTTCCGTTCTTTGCCATAAAGGCTCTATACTTCCTTCTAATTCTCCACAGTTATAAAAAGTCTCTGTAAAATTTGTTACTTTTACATTATGAGAAAATAAGGATTCCGGAATACTTTTTAAAGAAATGCAATCTCTAAAACAATCATTAAATAGTTCTGCCTCTTCGTTTTCACTAAATAACCCCTCAGGAATACTTTGTAATTCAGCGCATTCTCTAAATACATTTACAAAATCTGTAGCATTGGTATTTTTAGAAAATAAGTAGCTATCCACTTCTGTTATATTACATCCTCTAAAAACTCCTCTAAAAGAGGTTAACTCTAAATTATAATCAAATAAATTTCCTGCAATTTTACCTGTTATTCCTTTACAATTTGAAAAAATGTAATCCACTCTATTTAATTTTATATTATTTGCAAAGAAGTCCTCTGGAATTTCTCCTTTTATTCCGCTATCTGAAAACATATCATGAATTTGCTCTAAATTTATTAAATCTTTTAGTAATGTTTTAGGTAAAAAACTATTTAAATTTTCACACCCCATAAAAGCTTCATATGCCAAAGTAATTTGAGTACCTCCATAAAATAAATAAGGAGGTATTTGCCCTGTTACATTAGTATTTTTGAAAATTCTACTCACATTATTGATTGTTTTCATTGTGTTTGTACTAGGACTCGGTATATTTCCTGTCAAATTTTCACAATCCGTAAAGTTGATAGTTCCTGTAAATACTGTTCCCCATTGTATTAACTGTATTATCTTATCTTTATCTGTTGGATAAGAGAAGTAGTTAATTTGTGAACAGTTTCCTGTTATCTTTACTTCATATTTTCCCATTTTTTCATAAGTATGCTTTATTTCATCTTTACCTAGATATTTTGTTCCTATTTGTTCTACTGTTCCATCTCCAAAATCTATGGCTAAATTAGTACTTTCCCCATATAAAGGAAATACTATAGTTTGATTATCCTGTGTTGTTTGATAAAGAGCAATAAAAGTTTTTAGTGAAGTATCTAAATCATCATCTTTTGGCAATTGCTGATAGGCTATTTCTAAATTTAGTTTTTCTATTTCATCTTCCTCTACCCTTGCACTTTCTTCTGTTTCTTTTTTAGCAGTTTGTGCTTGTGTAACAATACCTTCATTTCCTACTATCATACCTATACTCACACCTGCCAAAATAATTAATACGATAATTGTAACAATTAAAGCAATTAAAGTAATCCCTCTGTTTTTTTCTTTTCGGTCATATAACATGTTTTTTCCTTCTTTCGTTTTTCATTTTTAATGTATTTTACCTAAATTACATGCTTCTTGCTTTTATTCTGATGTTTTATGCTTATCTCTTTTTTACATAATAAAAAAGAGAACACCATGCATCGCATAGCATTCCCTCTTTTCTTTTTAAGCTGCTGTAATCGCCTGCAAAATTTCTGAAAATTGCTGCCTCAAATTTTCTTCTATTTTTTGGCAAGCAATCTCTAGCATTGCCTGTTTGACACCCTGTTCATTTTCCTGTAAGGCAATTTTTTCTTCTGTCCCGTCTACGAAATAACTGTGTACAAAAGAAAACCTGCCTTTGGACTGTGTATAGTGTCCACTTGTAGCCTCTAGAACAGATAAAATTTCTTCTCCTTTATCTGTTTTTAAGACCGCCACTTCTACTTTGCCTGGGAAATATTCCCACTGCATACTTTTTTCCTCCTTTTTATTTAAAAACTGCCTTTCCTTTTTTGTCTTGCTTAAAAGGATGACTACTACAGTAACTAAATGTGTATTATAACACTATTTTCTCAAACTTGCTACTATTTTTTATTTTTGTAATTATACTTTTTCCTTTTTTCAAAGAAAAGACGAGGTATTTTTCTCGTCTTTCTTATTTTTATGCTTTTTCTTCTACTTCTTTTTGTAATTTTTCTATAAGTTCTTCTACTGGCATTGCCCCAATATCTCCTTGGACTCTTTTTCTTACGCCAACAGACTTGCTTTGTACTTCTTTATCTCCTATTACTAACATATATGGCACTTTTTCCATTTGTGCTTCACGAATCTTGTAACCTATTTTTTCGTTTCTATCGTCTAGCTCTACTCTAAATCCTGCTTGTTTTAATTTTGATTCTACTTCTTTTGCATATTCTTTTTGGCTATCTGTAATCGTCATTATTTTTACTTGAACTGGTGATAACCAAAGTGGAAAAGCTCCTGCATAATGTTCTATTAAAATACCAATAAATCTTTCTATACTTCCAAATATAACCCTATGAAGCATAACTGGTCTATGTTTTTCTCCGTCTTCTCCAATATAGGTTAAATCAAATCTTTCTGGCATCTGAAAATCTAATTGAATCGTACCACATTGCCAATCACGTCCTAGACAATCTTTAATATGGAAATCAATTTTTGGCCCATAGAAAGCTCCGTCTCCTTCATTTAATTCATATGGCATATGTTCATCTTCTAATGCTTTCTTTAATGCGTTTTCTGCCATCTCCCAGTCTTCATCAGAACCCATGGAATCTTCTGGTCTAGTAGATAATTCTATGGTATAAGAAAATCCAAAGATGCTATAGACTTGATTAATTAAATGCATTAAATTTACAATTTCGCTTTCTATTTGCTCTGGCAAACAGAAAATGTGTGCATCATCTTGTGTAAAGCAACGTACTCTGAATAATCCATTTAATTCTCCGGACTTTTCATGTCTATGCACTAATCCTAATTCTCCTGCACGAATTGGTAAATCTTTGTAAGAATGCATTTTATTTTTATACACTAACATTCCACCTGGGCAGTTCATTGGTTTAATACCATAGTCTACTTTGTCTATTTTTGTAGTATACATATTGTCTTTATAATGGTCCCAATGGCCAGAACGGTGCCATAATTCTTCATTTAAAATAACAGGAGTTTTTATTTCTACATAACCATTTGCCTCATGAATTTTTCTCCAAAAATCTTCTAAGATATTTCTAAGTACCATTCCTTTTGGTAAGAAAAATGGGAATCCTGGTCCTTCTGGTGCTATCATAAATAGTTCTAGTTCTTTTCCTAGTTTTTTATGATCTCTTTTTTTCGCTTCTTCTAGCATATTTAAATACTCTTCTAATTGTGATGCCTTTGGATAAGAAATTCCATAAATTCTTTGTAACATTTTATTATGCTCGTCTCCTCTCCAGTAAGCTCCTGAAGAAGATAAAAGTTTAATTGCTTTTACTTTTCCTGTACTCATTAGATGTGGTCCTGCACATAAATCTACAAATTCTCCTTGCTCATAGAAAGAGATTTCTTCTCCTTCTGGTAATTCTTCTATTAATTCTACCTTATAATCTTCTTTTCTTTCTTTCATTAATTCAATAGCTTTTTCTCTAGAAAGTGTAAATTTTTTAATTGGTAAATCTTCTTTGATAATTTTTTTCATTTCTGCTTCTATTGCTTCTAACATTTCTGGCGTAAATGGCTTTTCTGCATCAAAATCATAATAAAATCCATTATCAATGGCTGGACCTATGGTTAATTTTATTTTTGGATATAATCTTTTAATTGCTTGTGCCATAATATGAGAAGTAGTATGCCAATAAGCTTTCTTTCCCTCTAAACTATTTTCAAAAGTAGCAATTTCTAATTTGCAATTTTCTTTTACTTCATAACGAAGATCTTTTACCTCTCCATTTACGATGCCACAGCAGGCATTTCTTGCTAGCCCTTCACTAATTTGTTGTGCAATTTCTAAAACAGAAGCTCCTTCTTTTACTTCTAATTGAGAACCATCTTTTAATTCTACTTTCATTTTTGAATACCTCCTTATTTTAAGATGTACTTTTTTATGCAAAAAAATACTCCCATAAATCTTATTTGATTTACAGGAGTGCTTTATTTGCACGGTTCCATCCTTATTTTTTACTTAATTCCTACTTTTAACGCAAGTAATACGTCTAGTTTTGCTAGAAACAATGAGGTAGTTTTTCAAATACGTTTATTTAGATTAGCTTTCAGCCCACCGACTAATCCTCTCTGGAAACAACCTTTATTTTACTCTGTCTCATTTATGTTCACTATTATAACTATTTACTATTATACTATTTTTTTACAGTTTGTCAACTAGTTTTTTTGATTTATTTTTTGTATTCTACCTTCCTTTTTTCTTCATATTTGGTACTTTCTACTTTTATTCAAATTGTAATCTAGAACCTAATAAAGACCATCTTTCTAAACCTTCACTAGAAGAGTCAACATAGGAATTCATATATTGAACTACTTTAGAATCTGTTAAATCTTCTACTTGATTATTCTCTAAATTACAGTTATCTTGTAATATAGTATATTTTCCATCAATATATCTGCAATTTCTTATTATTGCATTATTATATGCATATCCAATTCCTGTACATAAATTTACATTTACACTTCCTATATTTTGTAGCGTACACTTACTGTAACAATTTTCTACTGTAGTACCATATGCTGTTCCAATTATTCCACCTACACTAATATTAGATGTAGAATCTTGATTCTTATTAATTTCTATCCTTCCATTAAAATAACAATTCGCTGTTTTTCTATTTTCTGCCACTATTTGAGAATTATCATCAGAAATCATAGTCTCTCCAACTACTCCTCCAATATGGCAATTATTTAATACATCACCAGTTAAATTATCCGTTAAACTTATTGTAATATTGCTAAAATGATTTATAGCAATTCCAGAGTTAATGCCATTTACCCCTCCTATTACTACATACCCGTCTTTTTCTCTTTCACATTTTATATTACCTTCAGAAATACAATTATATATACTATTTAAATTTTCTCCTGCAATTCCTCCTATTGAACAATAATTGATTTTTAAATTATTTATATTAATATTAGAATAGCATTTATTTATACTACCATAATTTGACCCCACAATTCCTCCTATTGTAAAATACTCCTCCTGTGTTCCATCTCCATAAACATTTATTTTAGTATTACAATTTTCTATAGTTCCAAAGTTCATTGCAGATATTCCACCTATTCCTTGTTGCTCCTCAGTTAATATTACTGCTTCAAAATTAGCTATTGTATTAAGATTTTTTATTGTACCACTTGTAAAGCCAAATATTGCTGCTCCACCAGCTCCATTATATTTTTTAGATTTCATATATATATTTTTTATTGTATTTGCATTTCCATTAAATGTTCCCAAAAATAAATTTCCGGTTTCGTAATTATCTCCAATTGCTTCAAATTCTCCATTTACTAATCTATCTTTTAATCCTCCTGGTTCTAAACTATTTTCTAAAGCATAAGAACCATCATAATTAAAATCCAATGTTTGTGTTAGTTCAATATATTCTCCACTAAAAGTATTATTAGTATATACTTTTCCATTATTTGAACCTGTATTTACAATATTAGATAATGCAACTAAATCTTCTATACTCTCCACCTTAAATGGCTCTGTACTCGTTCCTGCTCCATCTAATTCTCCAGGTGTATCATCATCAACAGGATATGCTTGAACTTCTCCTGTAATTAATTCTTGCATACTAGCTTCTAAGTATTTTAGACTTTTTTCTTCATTCTGCCTTGCTTGCTCTGTCTCTTGCTTTGCCCTCTGTGCCTGCGTTATTATTCCATTATCTCCTACTATCATAGAGATGGATACTCCCGCTAAAATGATTAAAACTATTATTGTTACCACTAACGCAATTAATGTGATACCTTTTTCTTTATTCTTTTGTTTTCGCATAATTTTATCCTCCCTGTTTTTTTATTCTTACAGGGAGGATTATATCTTTTCTTTATTTTTTCTTACTCTTTTATTTTGCTTTTTAGTGGTTACTTGTTTCCATAATTTCAGTTTTTTTCTTAGGATGTCCCACTTAAGCCTGACTTGAATGAGACATATCACAAATTTTTTTACTTTATAATACTTCCAAACTTCCTCTTGTATACTCAATTAAATTATTTGTATTCTCGGTATCTACGGAATTGTTTAACTTAAACGTTTTGTTATCATAATAAATATCACTAGGGCACATTATAGTACAATTTTTTCCACAAAAAAATATATTGGTATTTATTGATGATATATTTTTAAATGCTGTACCTAAATTTAAAGTAGTCATACTATTATATCCACAATATGCAAACATATTGTCCATATTAGTAACTTTACTTGTATCAAAAAGATTTCCTAAATTTAGTTCTAGTAATTTATTATTTCCACACATATAGAACATATTATTCATATTGGTGACCTTTTGTGTATTAAATTTGTCTCCTAATTTTAATTCTGTCATTGTATTCGTACCAGTACCGTAAAACATATACATCATATTGGTAACGTTACTAGTATCAAAGTTATTTCCTAAATCTAAAACTTTCAGTGAAACCTGTCCGAAATTTGCAAACATTGAGTTCATATTTGTGACATTACTCGTATTTATTTTCTCGATTCCATATATAATTTTTTCATCGGTACATTCTTCATTTTTGCCTATATTTGCAAATAAATATGCACAATTATTATTTGCATAAATATTTCCATCTGAACCAATATAAATATCATATATAGTTTGCCCATTCTTTGACACTATTTTTGCATAAGCAATAATATCACCTAAGTTCATAGTATCTACATTCCATTTTATTTCGCTATTATTAGACTTGTCTTTTGCCTCTTCTATTGATTCACAAAAAGTTATTGAATTTATGTCTTTTCTTTGAATTCTAGTATTTCCTAAAAATCCACTTGTTGTAGATGTTTCAGTAGCTGCACTTGCTAATATATAGCTTTCTTTATTATTTTCATTCCAATAGCCTAGTTCCACTCCTTTTTTATATACTTGTTGTGCAACAATAGTATAATAAAAAGAATTTCCATGTATGCTATCTGTCCTTAAAGTAGCCGGAATTGTACCTTGTTCAATTAATTGTAAATCTTCATCTGTTGCAGTTAAATTACAATCTTGCAATGCTTGACAAGAAATTAATATATCATTTTCATAAATGGGTTTTGTCATATATTCACGAATATTAATATATTTGTTTCCAAATGCATTTTTCATTGCTGTTTCAAGTTCTGAGCGACTATCTTTTGTCCCTGTTGGTATTCCGATAATAATATAATTATCGTTTCCATTTTTGTTAATCATACTTCTATATTGTTCTATTAGAATATTTGCATCCTCATTATACCCACCATTTTGCCCCATCCAAATTATTAAAGTATGATTAGAATTATTACGAGAAGCATTAGTAATAATTTCTGTCCCCGCTTCTATATTAATAGCTTCTCCCATTTCCTTTCTAGTGAATTTGTAAGAGTAATTGGAACTCAAATAATCATCTTGCTCAATGGATATAGTTCCTTCTATACCTCCTATTATAACCGTGTTTACTCCTGCATCTCCCTGTCTTAACGGTGCCACATTACTCCCATTTGAAGATTTTAATGTTATATTCACTGCTGATAAATCAGCAGGAATAGTAAATGAATCCGCCACAATATATGGTATTCCTCCCTGACGACCAGCAATAGTTTGGCTTCCTTCACCACCTACTCCATAATTTGTTACTACATAATCATTACCTAATAAAGAATTTAATACTGTTGGATAAGTGGTTCCATTTCCTCCTGCACCAGCTGTTAAACTATCTCCCCAACAATCTATTTGTGATATGTAAGTCTTATTACCAGTAGCCACATCAATATAATCATTTAATTTTTGTAAATCTGCCATTTCATTTTGTTGAGATTGTTTTGTCTCCTCTTTTGCACTTTGTGCTTGTCTAATAATTCCATTTTCTCCTACTAGCATATTAATACTTACTCCTGCTAGTATAATTAGCACAATAATGGTTACAACTAACGCTATTAATGTAATACCCCTTTGGTTATTCTTTTGTTTTTGCATAAAAAAATTCCTCCTCGTTTTTATTCTTACGAAGAGGATTATATCTTTTCTTTATTTTTTCTTACTCTTTTATTTTGCTTTTTAGTGGTTATTTGTTTTCATAATGATATCTTTATTTTCTTTTTAGTTAACGATGACAGAAATTCTTGAAAAAAGTTGTCAAAATCTCTGTCCCTATGGACGTGAACTTTAAGGAACGTCCCTAAAGTCCACTTGGTTGCACTGTAGGTACTGGATTGATATAATTATTTATTTCTTGTACTTTTTCCATCCATACTACTATGGTTCTTTGTGTAATAGCTGTCAATAATTGTTGTAATTGGTCTGTTGGATAGTCATTTAAAATAGCGCAATTGGTGTTATCTAATAATACCATATCTTCTACTTCTTCTACAAAATTCTTTTGTTCTGTATAATGAATTGTCCAAGAATCTCCTCCTTGGTTCATAATAAATTCTGTAGTAGTATTTACATTATTTTGACTAGCTGTTCCTGTTGTCGTTGTATTTATCGTATACATTGTCTCATCGTCTATATTCATTTCTCCTTGGATTACTGTTTGTGTATCTGTCACATTGATAGCAATGGTTAGTTGTATGCTTGAAAAATCTCCTTCACTACTTAAGTTTTCTAATTGAGCATTTATTTTGCTATTTCCAGTTTCTCCATTTTCGCTATTGATTGTTAATTTCAAAGTATTTCCCATAATAGCTTCCATTTGAATGGTCTCACCTTGGTAAGTATACACAACAAGGCTTAATCCACCTTCTGCAAAGTTTTGGTTTTCATTAATCTGTTCTATCCAATTTTCTATAGTAGCAGTTAGTTGATTTACTTGCGCATATTCTTCTGATAAGTTTAATAGTTTTGCTTTTGTTGTTAGCCAATTTAAAGTAATACTATCTTCTCTTAATGTTTGTAACATTTGCACTACTACATTTTTTACATCTTGTGCGCTTAAATCTAAACGGTAGGCAGTTGTTACATACTCTATTCCATCTTTTTGAATTGTCATTTCTTGTTGTTTTGTATATAACTCATCCGGAATAGTTTGTTGTAATACTTGGGTATAGGTTTCTTGTATATGTGTTCTTTCTTCTTCTGTAATACTTGTTAATTCTTCTATATTAATGGTATTTTCTCCAAAACTATCTGGCATAGTTTCTGTATCCTGCACACCTAATTTTTGTGCTAGTACTTTTAGATTTTCATTTTTAATTCCTACATAAGCGTTTACAATTTCATCTGATTTTAATGCCGCTATTTGATTACTATTAGCATATTCTACTTCAAAAATAGAATTTCCTGCTAATTGCAAATCTAATTTTCGATAACTTGCCTCTTGTAGTGGGTCATTTTGACCTGTTACTGCTACGGTTACTTGTCCTAGTGCATCCGCAGCTGACAAAGATTCCTCTGTTTCTTCTGTTGGCGTATATCCAAGCGAAAATTCTCCATTTACTTCATAAGGGTTATTTTGCTGCATACTTGTTATATCTTGTAATTGTGTACTTGCTGGCACCTGCATATTTTGCAAACCTGCTACCATATATTTTAAAAAAAGTGTTTCATTAGACTTAAATAAGTCAGTAAAAAAGTAAGCACATACACCTCCTGCAGCTAAAATAAGAACTAATAAAACGATAATGACTGTGATGATAATTGCTTTTTTCTTTCCATAATACATTTTCTTTTCCTCCTTTGTTTATTTTTTATTTTCTTTGTCTTACCGCTTCGTAAATAACAATTCCTGCTGAAACAGAAGCATTTAAGGATGTTATCTTTCCTCTCATTGGTATTTTTACTAGAAAATCACAAGCTTCTTTCACAATTCTACTCATACCAAAGCCTTCGCTTCCAATTACAATGGCGATTGGTCCTTTTAAATCTTGTTTATCATAGTCTACAGTAGCACTCATATCTGTTCCACAAATCCAAATGCCTTGTTCTTTTAGTTTTTGTATGGTTTGTGCTAAGTTGTTTACTCTTGCTATTTTCATATATTCTACTGCTCCGGCAGATACTTTACTTACTGTACTATTTACCAAAGCACTTCTCCTTTTAGGTAAAATAATACCATGTACCCCTGCTGTTTCTGCAGTTCTAATAATAGAACCCAAGTTATGCACGTCTTCTATTCCATCTAATATTACTATAAAAGGATCTTCTTGTCTAGTCTTCGCTTCTTCTAAAATATCCTCTATTTCCACATAATTAAATGGTGGTACAATAGCAATCACTCCTTGGTAGTTTTGTGTTTGTGCCATTTTTTGCATTTTGTTTTTATCTACTTCTGTTAGTACAATTTTTCTTTCTTTTGCCATTGCTATAATTTTATAAATAGAACCATGTTTTTCTCCTGTTTGAATATAAATCTTATTAATATCTCTACCGGATTCTAATAACTCTAGTACACTATTTCTTCCTTCTATTTGGTCATCAAAATGTTTTTCTTCTACACTTTCTTTTTTATTTTTTTCCATTCCTATCTCCTCTTTGAGTTTCGTATATCTATTCTATTCCGTCTAAATTTCCTTTTAATGGTATTACATTCCAACCTTCTAATTCATCTTTATAAGGTGGATAAATATCATTTAAAAGATATATCTTTTTATTATAGTGTAATGCCATTGCTATTTCTGCAAATGTATTTGGACCTATATAATTTTCTATTCCATTTTTTGTATCATTAGCTGCTAGAACAATATCGGTATTTTGATTGGCTATTTCATTAAAATGTAACTGAGAGCTATCTATTTTACTCATTTCCACTTTAAATTCTTTTGGCGTAACAACTTCATATCCCTTATCTCTTAAATAATCTGCATATTTAAACAAATTTTCTTTATTTTTCATACTTCCACACATTACTATTCTTTTCATCATTTTCTCCTCTTCTATTTTTTACTTTTTTATTCTTCATCCAATTTTAATACTGACAAAAATGCCTCCTGTGGAATTTCCACATTACCAATCTGTCTCATTTTCTTCTTTCCTTTTTTCTGTTTTTCTAGTAGTTTTTTCTTTCTGGTAATATCGCCTCCATAGCACTTAGCAAGTACATCTTTTCTCATGGCAGAAATGGTTTCTCTTGCTATAATTTTGCCACCTACTACTGCTTGCAATGGAATGCTAAATAATTGTCTAGGAATCACTTCCTTTAATTTTTCTACCATTTTTTTGCCTCGTGTATAGGCAGAATCTTTATGTACAATGAAAGAAAGGGCATCTACATTTTCACCATTTACCCATATATCTAGTTTTACCAATTCAGAACGTCTATATTCTTTCATTTCATAATCGAATGAAGCATAGCCTTTTGTACGAGATTTTAATTGGTCAAAAAAGTCGTAAATAATTTCATTTAGTGGCATTTCATAAATAAGGGTTACTCTATTTTCATCTAAATATTTCATATCTTTATAGATGCCTCTTCTGTTTTGACAAATCTCCATAATATTTCCTACAAACTCTTTTGGTGTTAGAATTTGTGCCTCTACAAAAGGTTCTTCCATGTAAGATATTTCATTTGGTGCTGGCAAATCGGATGGATTATATAATTCTAATACTTGTCCATCTGTTTTATGGATTTTATAAATAACGGATGGAGATGTTGTAATTAAACCTAAATCAAATTCTCTGTCTAATCTTTCTTCTATGATTTCTAAGTGTAATAATCCTAAAAAGCCACAACGAAATCCAAATCCTAATGCTGTGGAAGTTTCTGGTTCATATTCTAACGCTGCATCATTCAATTTTAATTTTTCTAAAGCCACCTTCAAATTTTCATAATCGCTCCCATCGATTGGGTATAAACCACAATATACCATAGGATTTACTTTTTTATAGCCTGGTAATGGTTTTTCTGCTGGCCTATTTTTTAAGGTGATGGTATCGCCTACACGAATATCGGATAAGTTCTTAATGCTGGCTGCTATATAACCTACTTCTCCTGCCTCTAGTTCTTCACAAGATTCATATCTTCCTGGTTCAAAATGTCCTACTTCTGTTACGGTAAAACTTTTTCCATTTGCCATAAGTAAAATTTCGTCTCCCAACTTTACAGTTCCGTCTTTTACTCTTACATAGGCAATGGCTCCTTTATAGTCGTTGTATAAAGAATCAAAAATTAAACAAGTAAGAGGTTTATTTTTATCTCCTGTTGGTGCTGGCAAATCCGTTACAATTCTTTCTAGTACTTGGTCTACATTTAATCCTGATTTTGCAGAAATACAAGGAGCATCCTCAGCTGGAATTCCAATAATATCTTCTATCTCTTTTTTTACTTCTTCTGGTCTTGCATTTGGCAAGTCCACTTTATTAATGACTGGTAAAATTTCCAAATTATTATCGATAGCCAAATAAACATTGGCAAGCGTTTGTGCTTCCACCCCTTGACTACTATCTACTACAAGTACAGCACCATCACAAGCAGCTAGGCTTCTAGATACTTCATAATTAAAATCCACATGACCTGGGGTATCTATTAAATTTAGTTCATAAGTGTTTCCATCTTTTGCCACATAATTCATGCGTACTGCTTGGGATTTAATGGTAATGCCTCTTTCTTTTTCTATTTCCATGTTATCTAACACTTGGCTTTCCATTTCTCTTTTGGATAATACTCCTGTCATTTCTATTAATCTATCTGCCAAAGTAGATTTACCATGGTCTATATGCGCTATAATACTAAAATTACGAATATATTTCTTTTTGTCTTCCATTCTTAACATTCCTTTTCTTTTTATCTACGCCTATTTTAGCATACTATAATTGTCCATAGTCACTCTTCTCTAGCCATTCTTCTTCCCATCTGTCATATTCTTCATTTAGTGCCTCCATAAAATCTTCTGGATTATTTACCACTTCATAAGTTACTGTTCCTACAACCAACACCCAAAATAGAATAACCACAATGGCTATAGCGGATAATACTGTTCCTGCTATTCCCATTCCTTTTGGCTGGTTTTCTTTGCTCTTTTTCACAATCTCCACAATTCCCAAAATTAAACCTATTAGCGCTGGTATAAATGCAATTGCTCCTACTACTGGTATAAATCCAATGACTAGAGATAAAATTCCTAATACTAATGCTGCAACTCCCATGCTTCTTCCTCCTTTTATTTTATTTCTTATACTATCATTCTACTAAATTCTACATTCTCTGTCAAACCCATTTTGCTATTTTTAGCACTACTTTTTGTTTTTTAGAAAGACCTACTATTTGCACAATATCGTACTTTCCTTTTCCACGTATAGTTAAAATGCTATTTTCTTTTACTTCTTTGGTACCTTTGGTTGTCATTTCATAATTTAAAAATACTCTTTCTTGTTTTAAATATTCTTCTGCTTTTGCTCTAGAACACCCTACTATCTCTGATACAATGGCATCTAATCGCATAGAAGGCACTACAATATTTTTTTCTTCCTTTTTTTGCTCTACTTTTCTTATTTCCTGCAGTGGTATTTCTTCTAAATTTGCCTTTTGAAACCTCGTTAAATCTCCTAAATGTTTTAGCAAAAAAGGAAGAATTTCTTTATCTACTAAAATGTCTGCTCCATCCTCTTCTACAAGAATATCCCCTATTTTCTCTCTTTTCACTCCTAATTTTAGAATGCCACCTAAATAAATACGATGCTCATATTCTCCTATTTTTTCTTTGGGAAGTTTTACTCGCAAAACACCTATTTCTATCTCTTCTTCACTTTGTTCTGGATAAAAATAGAGTTGTTTTCTTTGTGCACTTGCATAACCTCCCTGCCATGAAAAACGAGTTATTCTTTGTCTTTGCAAAAAAGATTCTACTAATTTTTGCTCTGCCATATCTAAAAAATCTGTATGAGTAATTTGTTTTTTGGTGCTACTGGCTACTTGTTTATCTAACACTTTCGCAAGAATTAGCTTATCCTCTTCTTTCTTGTACTTTGATAAAATTTCTTGTTTGTTCATTTTCTTTTCTCTTTCTTATCTCCTTTTCTAAAGAAGGAAAGCATCCATACATTTTTTCTAATTCTTCTACACTTCCTTGTGGAATAAAAGCATCTGGATAACCATAAGTCTCTATCGTAATGTTTGGCAAATGGTGCCTTACTATCAATTCCATAACACTAGAGGCAAGTCCTCCTTTTAAAATATTATCTTCTATGGTAATCACTCTTTTGGTTTTTTGAATAGATTTTAAAAGGGTACTCTCATCCAAAGGCTTCAAAAAACGTACATTAATAACTTCCGCTTCTTTTCCATATTGTTGCAGACTTTTTGCATAATCCATTGCTTTTGCTACCATATTACCAATAGCAATAATAGAAATATCTTTTCCTTCTTGCAAAATTTCTGCTCTTCCTTTTTCTATTGCTTCATGTTTTGAAAAAGGCACTTTTGCTTGCCCTCCTCTCGGATAGCGAATGGCTACTGGCTCATTTAGGCTTAAAGCATAAGTTAGCATATCTTCTAACTCTCTAAAGTCCTTTGGTGCCATCATTACAAGATTTGGTACAATTTGTAGAAAAGATAAATCGTAAATTCCTTGATGGGTTTCTCCATCCGCTCCTACAATTCCAGCTCTATCTACACACATCACTACTGGTAACTTTTGCAAACATACATCGTGAATTACTTGGTCATAGGCTCTTTGGTAAAAAGAGGAATAAATAGGAACTACTGGTTTTAATCCCTCTTTTGCCATTCCAGCCGCCATAGAAATGGCATGTTGCTCTGCTATTCCTACATCAAAAAATCTATCTGGAAAATTTTCTTTAAATTTAGTAAGACCTGTCCCATCTGTCATAGCTGCTGTAATGGCTACAATACGATTATCCTTTTGGGCTAACTCTACTAGCTTTTCTCCCATTACATGGGAGTAGTCTAACTGCTTTTCTTTTTTGGATTTTCCTGTTTTTTCTTCAAAAGGACCTGTTGCATGAAATTTATCTGGATTTTTTTCTGCAAAAGAGTACCCTTTTCCTTTCTTCGTAATTACATGGACTAAAACTGGCTGTTCTTTTTCCTTTTGTGCTAAACGTAAAATCCATTCTACTCTTTCTATATCATGTCCATCTACTGGTCCTAAATATTTAAAACCTAAATCTTCAAAAAACATGTTAGGCAAAAATAATTGTTTTATACTATATTTTATTTTTCTGGCTAGCAAAATAACAGGATTTCCAATAACCGGTGTTTTTTCTAGTAGTTTTCGAATCAAATTATTCGATTTTTTATAGAATTTTTTCGTTCTTATTTTCGTTAAAAAACGGGAAATTCCTCCTACATTTTTAGAAATACTCATGCCGTTATCATTTAACACCACGATTAATCTAGTTTTGCTATTTCCTGCGTCATTTAAAGCTTCTAATGCCATTCCCCCAGTTAGTGCTCCATCTCCAATAACAGCTACTACATCATGCTTTTTTTCTTGCAAATCTCTTGCTCTTGCCATTCCTAATGCAACAGAGATAGAAGTACTACTATGTCCTGTGTCAAAGCAATCATAAATAGATTCTTTTGTTTTAGGGAATCCTGCCAACCCTCCTAAAGTACGCAAAGTGTCAAACCTATCTTTTCTACCTGTTAATAGTTTATGCACATAAGTTTGATGTCCCACGTCCCAAATAATTTTATCTTCTGGCATAGAAAATACACTATGCAAGGCAATAGTTAATTCTGTTACCCCTAAATTTGACGCCAAATGTCCCCCTGTTTTGGAAACCGTATGAATCATTTTTTGTCTAATTTCTTGTGCTAATTCTTGTTTTTCGTGTATATTTAATTTTTTTACATCTTCTGGTGTATTTATAGTGTCTAATATTGGCGACATGTCTTTTCCCTCATTTCTGTTATATCATCACAAATAATAATAATGTTGTTATTAATGGAACTGTTAAATTGTCTGTTCCTTTGATAGAAATTGCTTCTAACAAAGTAGCTACCGCACTAAGAAGTAATGCTTTTACACCCCATAGTGGTGTTTGCTCTATACATAAAAAAATTGCCAAAATGATAAAAGATACCAAAAACATGGTAGCCGAACCTGCTATTGTTTTATGGGATGAACCAATTTTATAGGAATAACTTTTGATAGCCCTTCCTACTACTGCAGCTAGTCCATCTCCATATCCCATAACCAAAACTCCAACAAGACCTAGTTCTGGTTTTTGTACAATTCCAAAAGAGAAAATAGCTAGCAAAAATAAAGTAATGGCATAATATACAGTACCTAGCCCTTCTTCTTTGGAATCTCTTTCTATAACAGAGATTAAATTCTTTTTATACGAAAGATAATTCACAAGAATAAAGCAAAGAGGCAAACTACATGCCCAATATACATTATCAAAGAAACACATAGCAATTATCCACCAATTGGCAAGCATAATGTGGATAAACTTTCTACTTGCTTCTTTCCCCGCTTTTTCAAAAAATTTCCCTGCTACCATTACTAAACCAATATATATTAAAGAAATAACAATCCCTACTATATTTTTCATACTCTTTATTACCCCTTTTTTTGTTATTTTTTCTATCCTACCACATAATCCTCTATATTTCTAGTCTATATTACAATTTTATTTCTTTTTCGCTATTTTTATTGCTTTCTTTTTTGCAATATATTATACTATATAAGTAGAGAAATAGCTTTTGGTAAGAAACTATTTTTAAGGTATATGAAGAGAAAGGAATGAATAAAAAATGAAAAAAACAAAAAATAAGTTATGGGTTACGCTTTTTGTAATACTAATGTTAATTTCTACCACTTGTTTTGCAGCTTCTGTTTCATCCACTGATGCTACTTTAACATTAGTAGAAAATAACGTTTGTACCATTCAAGTAACAGATTTTGTACAATTTGAAAAAAGTCTTCTTGCTTTTGATAAGACTAATAAAGAGTTTACCATTCAATTAGCAATAGCTAACACAGCAGAAGAAGTTTTTCCAGAACCAACAGAAATTTTTCTAGTAATCGACAATTCTTTAAGTATGGATGACGAAATATCTCCAAATGTTACAAGACTTGCTGCAGTTACCAACTCAGCCAAAACTCTTGCTAGCCAATTATTAGAAAATGAAAATGTAGATTTGGGTGTTATTAGCTTTTCTACAGGTGATGAAGAAGGCACCATTACAGATGCTCATCTTTTACTTGCTCCTTCTCATGATGTGGAAGCAGTAACTGATAGCATAGATTCTATTGCTTCTGGTGAATTAGGACCTAGAACAAATATTGACGCAGGATTAACACTTGCAAATCAGAATTTTTCTGAAGATTGTCAAAGCAAATATATTGTTTTATTAACAGATGGTGTACCAAACACAGCGGTAGGTGGTCCTACACAAACTTATTCTGGACAAACTGCTACAAAAACAAAAGCTACTTTGCAAAATATAAATGCTCAAGGTGTTCATATTTTTTCTTTAATGACTGGTGTAGTAGACGTTGAAGAACCAAGTACTAATATTAGTTATAAAACTTTGGCTGAAGAAATTTTTGGAACTCCAGAAGAACCAACTGTTGGAAAGTTCTATTATATTACAGATAATGAGATAGAACAAACTGTATCAGAAACGATTCTTGCGGATATTACCAATGTGGCAGATTCCACCATTCACGATTTAGACATTTATGATTATTTTCCACAAGAAATTATCGATAATTTTGATTTTAGCTATGTAACTTCTCCTAACTTAGGAACCGTTTCTGCTGAAATTAACTTAGAAGATAGATACATTGTATGGCATATAGATGCTTTAGCACCTGGTCAAAATGGATTTTTAGCTTATAAATTTAGTTTGAAATCCACTATAAATTCTGAAATTGATGGACAAACATTACCTACTAATGAAAAAGTAGAAATTACTTCTGAAGATATTACTACCGAAGATGGCAGTCACACAGTATCTTCTACTGTTTCACCTCAGGTACAAGTAAATCTTCCTGAAGAAACACCTGCACCTACACCAACCAATACCGTAGATAATACCGTGGCTAACACCGTAATTCCTCAAACAGGTACAAGTAATTTCCCTATAGTTTTTATTGGTATGGTTGCCATCGTAGCAATAATAATTGGTGTTAGATTTTATCAATTGCGTAAGAATGTAAAATAGAGATGCAAAAATTTTATAGATATTATTTATAAATATTAATTGTATGTTTCAATTGAATAATAAAAAAATTTAAAAAGAAAAGGTAGAACCCACAAAAAGGATTCTATCTTTTCTTTTTGTTATCCACTTTGTCATTTTTATTTGTAACTTTTGTCAAAAAAATTACTCCTGTATTTCTGCTTCTATATTTAATAATCTGTTATATTTTGCTACTCTATCTGTTCTACAAGGTGCTCCTGTTTTTATTTGTCCACTATTGGTTGCTACTGCTATATCTGCAATAGTGGTATCTTCTGTTTCTCCTGAACGATGGGATATGACTGTAGTATATCCATGTTTTTTAGCAAGTTCTATGGTATCTAGGGTTTCTGTTAAGGTTCCTATTTGATTCGGTTTAATTAAAATACTATTGGCCACCTTTTTCTCTATCCCTTTTTGCAAACGTTTTGGATTTGTTACAAACAAATCATCCCCTACTAGTTGTATTCTCTCTCCTATTTGTTTTGTAAGACTTTGCCAATGCTGCCAATCTTCTTCTGCCAGCCCGTCTTCTATAGAAATAATAGGATATTTATTGGTTAATTCTACTAGATACCCTATCATTTCTTCTGGGGTTTTGAATTCTTGTTTTTTCCAAAAATAGTAGCCTGTTTTATTGATTTTTTTGGCTTCTTCCCACATTTCCGTACTAGCAATATCTAAGCTAATTGCTACATCTCTTCCTGGTATATAACCAGCTCTTTGGATGGCTTCTATAATTAATTCGATAGCTTCTTCTTCCCCTTCTAAATTAGGGGCAAATCCACCTTCGTCTCCTACTGCTACGCTGTGCCCTTTTTCCTTTAATACTTTTTTTAAGGTGTGGTACACGGTTACTCCCATTTCCATTTTCTCTCTAAAATTTTTTCCACCTATAGGCATTATCATAAATTCTTGACTGCTGATATTATTATCAGAATGTTTGCCTCCATTAATGATGTTCATCATAGGAGTAGGAAGTATTTTTCCATTTACTCCACCTATATAACGATATAATTCCATTCCCAAAGAATTAGCTGCTGCCTTGGAAGCCGCAAGCGATACTCCCAAAGTAGCATTTGCTCCTAATTTTCCTTTATTCTCTGTTCCATCTAAATCAATTAGAACCTGATCTATTTTAGTTTGTTCATATACATTCATCTTTTTTAGTGCTTTTGCTATTCTTTTATTGACATTTTCTACTGCTGTTTTTACTCCTTTACCCATTAATCTGTCTTCGTCTTTATCTCTTAATTCTATTGCTTCAAAACTTCCTGTAGAGGCTCCAGATGGCACTAATGCTGTTCCACAAAAACCTCCTTCTGTTATTACTTCTACTTGCACTGTGGGATTTCCCCTAGAGTCAAAAACTTCCAAAGCTTTTACACTTTCTATTCCTAGATAATCTTTCATAACACACTCTCCTTACTTATCTATTTTGTTTTATCTGTTTATACTATTCCCTTTTCTTGCACAAATTATTTCATAATTTTGTAAAAAACTTAAAATTTTGTCTAGCTTTTTTATTCTTTTTGTGTTATGATAAATAAGTACTTAAATTTTGGGGTATCGCCAAGCGGTAAGGCATCGGACTCTGACTCCGACATTCCTGTGTTCGAATCACAGTACCCCAGCCACTTAAAAGTAGCAGATAGGAAATTATCTGTTATTTTTTTATATTTGCTAGTGATTTGAGAAAAAATATAAAGAAAAGTCAACTTACAGTCAAGTTAGAATTCCACATTAAGAATTCTAAAAGTGGCTTTAAATAGAGAATTCTGTAGATAAATGATATTTTACATATTTCTTCAGTCAACTTACAGTCAAGTTAAATTAAGCCCAATATGGAACATATTTCATATATCTAGGGGCAGTACTCGTTGTTTTTCTTTTTTTCTATAGTTTGTGTTTTTCCTTACACTATGCCACTTTTTTTGCTTGCAATTTAAACTCTCCCATATTTGTTTTCGCATGAATAATTAATACATTTCCCTTTAACTCTCCTTGAATATTATACGTAATATTTATCATATTATTTTGAATGCTACCATTCAAGTAGCATACATTCCCATTTACTTTTCCACCTGTAATGTTATTTTTCATACCCATTACTTCCAATATTCCATTTAAATCATTTCCGTTTGTTTTTAAAGTAAGTCTTGCATTAATTGGTCCCATTGGTGTATTAATAGATGTTTCATAAATTCCATCCATTTTTTTAATCCTCCTCTTCCTTTTTATTCATTATATGCATTTGCTCTGGAATATTGAACAAGAAAACATCATTTTAATATTGCCAATTACCTATTTCATCTACATATTCTTTATATTGTGGCATGTAAGTTTCTATCATTTGATAAAAGGACTTTGTATGATTTTTATATCTTAAATGGCAAAATTCATGTAATAAAATATAACGAATGGTCTCAGGAGAATACATCATCATCTTTTCGTTGATATAAATAATATTGTTTTCGCATTTAGCAAGTATTTTATCTGATTTGATAAATTCAATTTCCTCTGGTGCTAATCCTGTCATTACTCTAATTTCTTCTAGCATATTTTCCATTTCTTTTTTTGCCACCATATGATACATCTTTTCTATTAACATACTGATGATTTCCTGTTTTTCCATTTTTTTATAAATAGCAGGTAATATCACTTCTATATTCTTTTTTTCAATATTCAATAATGGTGCATTTTTGTCTTGATAGATAATTTCTAAATCATATATTTTGCCTAATAATTTTACTGTTCTATTTTTATATAAATCTTTTTTTCTTTGGCAATTTTTTTCATATTCTTTTCTCTTTTCTATAATCCATTGTTTCTTTTCTTCTACTATTTTCTGAATCTGTTTGTTCGTGGTATACCATGGTGCATTAATAACTACTTCTCCATTTTGTATACTAATATACAAATCTCTATTTGCAATTTTGTTTACTGTATAAGTAATTACATTATTTTTTGTTTTAAATAAATTCATCTCAACCACTCCTTACAAATTCTTGTTTTAAAAACTCTTGTTCGTTTTTGTTGTTACTATTCTATTCTCTTTTTCATTTTTTGTCAATACTTTTTTTGAATTTTTATAAAATTTTTGTTCG
>CALXBX010000064.1 GCA_944386655.1 uncultured Clostridia bacterium
AAGGCTACAAAGTTAGCTAATTAACTAGTTTAAATTGTTTGGTGTAATTTAAATCTTTCTTAAAAAGTGCTATTTTTAGGACTTTTATTTTCTATGAACTTTTTATTATATTATTTTTCAACCTTATTTTCCCCCATTTCTTATATTTTCTATTTAGGTTTTTCCAATAAGGCGTTACCTATAAAACTACTGTTTTTCTTCTTGCTCTTTATGTTCAATATGTTCAATTCCTACTTCAAAGACTTGTTTTACATGTTCATCATCTAATGTGTAATAAATTTCTTTTCCTTCTCTTCTATATTTTACAATACCACTTTTTCTTAAGGTTGCTAATTGATGCGAAATGGATGATTTTGTCATTCCTAATACATTTGCAATATCACATACGCACATTTCGTTTTGGTCTAATGCAAATAATATTTTGGTTCTTGTAGGATCACCAATGATTTTAAAAAATTCTGCTATTTTGTCAAACAGCTCTGGCTGTGGCATTTTATTTAGTGTGTCCTTCACTATTTCTTCATGGATAATATTACAATCACACATAAATTCATTGTTAGACATATTTCTACCTCCTTCTTTTGTACAGTTGAATTATTGTTCAATTGTTTTTCTTACTATATTATAGTTGAGTACAAGTTCAATTGTCAATAGTTTTTTTTAATTTTTTTAAAAAGAAAAAGGCAAGTAGTATTTCACATCTTGCCTTTATTCCTTATTCATTTTTAGAATTTTTGAATAGTTTTTTTCTCATTATGACATAAAATATCACTGCTAAAATACCTATCCCCCAAATTATGATTAAAATCATATTGTTTGTACCCGTTTCAGGTAATGTCCCTGTTGTTACAGTGTCATCTGTACTAGATGTTTGTCCTTGATTTTGTGTTGGTCTTTCGTCCGACATCTCTTCTATTTTTATTTCTTCCTCTAGAATTTCGGTTCCTTCTGTTGTCTCCTCTAATTTTTGTTCTTCGTCTGGGATTGGTGGTATTTCGTCTGGTAGCTCTTCTGGTTTTTCTTCTTTATCTGGAGTTGGTGGTATTTCATCTGGTAGTTCTTCTGGTTTTTCCTCTTCGTCTGGGGTTGGCGGTATTTCATCTGGTAGTTCTTCTGGTTTTTCTTCCTCGTCTGGGATTGGTGGTATTTCATCTGGTAGCTCTTCTGGTTTTTCTTCCTCGTCTGGGATTGGTGGTGTTTCGTCTGGTAGCTCTTCTGGTTTTTCTTCTTCGTCTGGGGTTGGCGGTGTTTCGTCTGGTAGCTCTTCTGGTTTTTCTTCCTCGTCTGGAATTGGTGGTGTTTCGTCTGGTAACTCTTCTGGCTTTTCTTCTTCGTCTGGGGTTGGCGGTGTTTCGCTTTCTTCTTTCTTAGTTATATCTTCAAATAGATTAATCATAGCCGCTGTAATAAAATCTCTACCATCTCCATAGTTTTCAGTTGCTACTAACTTTACATATAGTGATTGTACAGGCTCATCAAATTCCAGCATTTTTGCTTCAGAAGTATCTGCCCAATTAGTTATTGTAGCAGCCTCTGTCCAATTTTCCCCGTCCATACTTACCATTATTTTTCCATTTTTTATTCTTCCATTATTTCCAATTTGTCTTGGCACATACTGTAATGCTGATAAATATTTTGGCTCATTTAGTTTTATTATAATATACCTTTCCGAATCGTCTCCATTCCAACTACTATGCCAAATTGTGTTAATATTACCATCGATAGCATTTTGTGCCCCTTCATTCGGTCCTAATTCTTCACTAGATACTTCAAAAATGGATAAATTATCAATCGTAATATATTTTTGCGTATCTAAGTGGCTATCTTCTGTAAAAGTATAAGTCAGCTCATCACCTGGTAAATAAACTCCTGTTGCTTTCGTCCTTACATTAATTGTCTTATTCCCTGTTAAGTCTGGCATTTCGTCTTTAAAAGATGTCCATCTATCTATTTGGCTATATTTCCATTCTATCGTATCCGTTGCACCAATTATTTTATTTTCCAAGTCATTATTATATAGGCTTGTTGGAGTTTTTCCTTGTAGAATATCTATTCTATAAATATTTTCATCATCATAACTTGCTCCTACAATATGTACTAAAATATCGTTTTCAGCTGTAATACTTTCTAGTTCTTCGTCTGTTAATGGTAATATGTGCTCATGTGTTTGAATCCATGTATCTTTATTATCTAAACTATATTCCCAAGCGACACCTACTCCATCAAATTGGCTACCTAATACAATCGCTCCTGCATTTTCTCCATCAAATGAAAAACTCGCAATTTCTGTTTCTGCATTTCCTAACAAATAATTCGCAACTGCTCTTACAGCTGTTTCTTGCATGGTTTCATTACTTGTAGCTTTTGTCCCCTCTGTTAATGTTCTTGTTAACAATACATTTAGTGATACAGTATTCTCTACCTCTTTTATGGATGGTTCTATTAGTTTCAATAAGTCATACATTGGAAGTGGATAATATTTTAAGCTAGCTGCTATTTCTTGTGCAAGCATATATTTTTCTTCATCTGTTTTTGTGTCGTCAGATTTATATAAATTTACTAATCCATACCAAGCATCAAAGTTAAGTGGTTGAACTTCAATAGCCCTTCTATATATATGATATAGTTCTTCTCTATTGTCTTGATAGGTATTTACAAGTAATAATATCTCTTCTGATTTTTGATAATTTTCAAAATCATTTAAAGCTCCTTGTGCTAATAAAATATAAGGTACAGGATATTGGCTAGCATAACTACCATTTCCCCAGCCATTTGGCATTCTATATCTCAATTTTTCTGCCCTTGAAGACTGTTGCCATCCAAAAATATCATTATATAGATTCCAAACTCCATTTCCCTTATCATCCAAAGAATAATATATATAAGCAGCATGCCCTGGTTGTCCTACTACGCTAGATGGTACTCCATAAGAGCCCCATATATTAGAACCCGTTTTTGAAAGTGCTCCACATACTCCACCTTCTTCAAATACAATCCACAATTTAGGATACCCTGTTTGGTATGTGATATTGTATTTGGATAAATTATATTTTTTATTCCATTTTTCGAAGTTGGCAGAGTCATAATATTTACTGATAGAGTAATCATAATCAAAAGTATAATTTATATAACTATATGGGTTTCTACTGTCATTTTCTGTTGTATAGTCATTTAACCATTCAATTTCTTCATCATCTATAATATTATTCATAACAAAGCGCATTTCTTCTATTGTTAAAGCTTCAAATATTTCGTTATCTAGCTTTCCGTCTTGATGCATTTTTTTATAAATTTGATAACGGATAACTGCATTAGAGTTATTTGGATCATTAGGATTATTCGTCATTCCTCCTGCCCATAAACCAACCTCCGTTGAATACGTTAAGGATAAAGTAATAATCATTCTACGATATAAATCTTTTAAAATCGTTCCATTTGCAGTTATTTCTTCATTATTTAAATCTTCTTTGTACTTATTATATAATTGAGAAAGAACTTTTAATGAGTCTATATATCTACCATCTGGCTCTCCTCCTATTATATAAAGACGAAGATTATCCACGTCGTTCATTAGCCAAGATATAACATGATAATTCTCATCACTATATTTTACAAATTGTTGCAATATATCATATCCTACATTTTTTACAAATTCTCTTTGTAGTAGTATTAACTCATATTCTCCTGTTATTTCTTCACTGGCAGACTGCATTTTTATCTTTTCGTCATACTCTTCTACAGTTTTTATAAAAGTAACTTCTGCACCTTCTTCTGCATAGCCTTCTTTTATTAATTTAGCATCTGCATAAACGGTTTCATCATACCAAGCAGACCAAAAGTCTCCAGGATATTCTTGGTTTTCATCCGCAACTAATTTTAAATAATTGGCATCTTTTATATTTATTTTAATAAAAGGTGCTTCACTCCATCCATAAAGAATTTCTGACTGATATCTTTCTTCCCAATATTGTCCATCTTTAGATGTGTAAATATAAAATTTTGCTCCCGTATTAAAGTAGTCATTCTGCTCGCTTGCATCAATACCAATATATGAAGTAAAGTAATCATAATCATATTGAGTTAAATCATAAACAATTTCTGATGTAGCCCAGGCACATATTCCCTTTAAAAATGGCTTTACTTTTCCATTCACATTAAGTGTAATAAAGTCACTATTTTGATTTTTATCTAAAAGGATGGAATAACCACTTTGAGCAAATGACTTATCGCTTAGATAAGAAATATCAGATAAGTAAACAACTTCAGTGTTTTCCGTTGTTTGTGATGCTGTTGCAAAACTACTAGTTGTAGTTGCCAAAATAATCAACACAGCTACTCCTAATATAAATAATGTTTTTCTCCCTACTTTTAACATACTATTTATAGTACACCTCCCTTTGGAATATAACATCATTCATATTTTATCATGTTTACATAACTGTTTCAATATGTTACTGTATTTTTCTATTTCCAATTATCCCCATGTTTTACTTTACCTTTAAATATCTGATTTACTTTTTTTCTATCTAATCGTTTCCTCACCTGTTAAATCTCCATGAGATCCATACACTTTCCTGCATAATGGCTCTCCTCTTTTTCCACTCTGCACAACTACTCGTTCCAAATCTTCGTAGATACTATGGAATTTTATACCATACTTCTCCATTGTTTTTGCACTAATTTCTTTAAAAGCTGGACATGGCAATATTGTCCCATCGTATTTAATGTCCAGCTTTTCTGTACCAGCTGTGCATAAATGAGACATTTTTCCATTTAGTGGAATTCCTATTCTAACATTTCCAGTAAATTTTTTTCTTGCATTATTTAATAGGATAGAAAATTCTTGTAATTCCTCATCATTTAGCATCAATGTATCTTTGTTTTTTCTTCCTCTGCCCTGTGGTACGAAATTTAAAATGCTAATATTTTTTATTCCTGCTATTTCTAAGCATTCCATAATATCTGGTAGCTGTTTATAATTTGGTTTCATTGGAATAAAGTGTACATCCACATTTAATCCCATTTTACTAGCCCTTATAAGTGAGTCCATTAAACATGTAATTAATCCTTTTCTTCCCATTAATTCATTATCCGTTGTTTCCTCAAACGCTTGCCAGTCAAATACAATTTTATCTAATCCCAATTCTTTTAATTTCTCAAGATCTTCTCTTTTTATCCCTTCAAAGGCTTGAGGTGTTAACTGTCTATCGTAATATGCTTTTATATTTCTTTTTAGTCTATCATTCCATGGTTCCTGTTCTTCTACTTCCTGTAAATCCTGTCTGCATTTATTTTTTTATATACTCTACCATTTCTGTTGGCATTGCAGATGCTCTTTTTATTCCACTCGTAAATATAACTGTTCTAATTCCTTTATTTTTACAAAACTTTACCATGTCAAATAAGTCTGGATGTAAAAATGGTTCTCCCCCAGAAATGGATAATTCCTCTATTCCACCTTGTTTTATAAAATACATTACTGTCTTTTTAAATTGTTCTAATGTAATAATTGTTTGTTTATCTTGTGACGAATCTGATGAATAAAACTTGCACCTATTTAGACATGTTTGTATTACTTCAAAACATAAATCTTTTAACATATACTTCTCCATTTCTAGTATCTTTTACTTAATTACTTTTTCCATTAATTTTATTGCTTTTTCTCTTCATAATCCCAAATACTTAAATGCCCCTTCGCTTTTATGGGGTTGTCCAATACTTGAATATTTTCTAAAATCCAAGCATATCTGCCTTCTTTATATTCACCACAAATATATTCTTGATAATGATTTCTTTTCATATCTTCCACATATTCTTTCGTCATATAAATACAATCTACTAAATTACATTTACAAATAATATTTCCAAAATTTAATGGACTCTCTTTCACTAAATCCATAAGTTCTTTATTATCTTTCCATTCCTTTGGTATATGTGTCTTACTTGCATGTATATATAGTTCCCCTCTATATGATGTTTTCCAACTTCTTGTTTCTATTTTCTTTTTATTTTCCTTAATCAATGCTGCATATGGTTCTGTTAAACTCAATACTTTCATTATCTCTCCACCTTTTTATTTTCTTCTAATTATTTTTTATTTCTCTGTCTATCCAAGCCATTATTACATTTACTATATAATCCTTCTGCTCCTCGCTTAGTTCAATTTCTTTTTGTATTTTATGCCATTTATATAAGCAACTTCTACAACAAGTTGCAGTAGCATGTTGTGCTATAAATACAGGATGTCCCCTCATTGGTGTTTGTTTTCCATCATTTGGTATATTCTCCGGTGCTAATCTTTTATTTATAAAGTCATAAGCATGTTCTCTAATTTTTTCTATTCCTTTTTCTTTTATATAATCCTTATCTTTTTGTTTTAAATGGAATTTAGTTCTGAAATTTGATTTTGATAGACTATTTAATATCTTTTCTATTCTTATATTCTGCACAAATATCACCTTTAAATTACTTTTCTCTATGTTTAAATTAACTGATTCTTGCGATTCCATTCCTTGACCTGTTGATATATTACTCATTATTGAACAACATCGTTTTTATATATAAAATTCCCCCTATTTAGTTCGATAATCCTATTTTTCAAATTCTTTGTTCCTATTTTTAAAAAAATCATAGAAATATCTTACATTTTCAAGTTCACTCCATTTTTGAACTTTAAAATCTTTTGTATCTAAATTATATATTTTCGCATTTAGAATTCCTAACATAAATGGAGAATGCGTTGCAATTATAAATTGAACACCTAATTTTGTATCAAAACTTATATATTATAAACTAAATATATCTAATTTATGTTGATTTTAAATCTTCTATAATATCCAAAATTTCTTCATTAATGCTTTTTATATCTACTTCTATACATTCTTTTTCAAGAATAGGTTCTCCTACTTCTCTTATTTTTAAAACTTTACCCATTTTTTCTTACCTCCATATATCACCATATTTATATCACAGATTTACATTTTCCTCAACAAATTCACCAAAATTCGCATTAAATACATTGAACTTTTATAACAAAGAAAAAGGAGAAAGAATGTAGAAACATATCAACAGGGAAATATAGACGAATATGGAAATGAAATGACCTATAAAATGGAAAATGGTAATGTATTATATAGTTCAAAAAATGGCAGTGGCACAAGTGAAAATACTAATAATGCTAAAGGATTCTTGTCAATTCATATATTGAAACAAGGACAACAGGTGTTTTTTGGGGAATATATGGAATAACAGTTGAAAATAAGGGCAAAATAAAAATACAGCCCCTATTTACCTAATATAAGAGGCTGTATTTTATTTTAATTCAACTTTTCTAATCTTTCTTTTGTCGCTACTAACATAGTTTGATACTTAGCTAGTTTTTCTTTTTCTTCTTGCACTTTCTTTTCTGGTGCTTTATTTACAAAACCTGGATTTGCTAGCATTTTTTCTGCTCTTTGTACTTCTGCTTCTAATCTCTTTACTTCGTCTGTTAATCTTTGTTTTTCTGCTTCTATTTCTACTAAATCTTCAAATGGAATAAATACTTCCATATGTTTTGTTACAATAGACATGGCATTTTGTGGAATGTTCTTCTTTTCTTCTTGTACGATAATTTCATTGGCATATCCTAATTTTTGTATCATCGCTTTATCTGTTTCTATCACATTTTTCATTGTTTTTGTTACAAAAATTAGTTTTGATTTTTTAGAAGGATGTACATTCATATTCGTACGTATATTTCTAATTCCTACAATCACTTCTTTGATTTCTTCTATTTGCTCCTCTTCTTCTGAAAAATCTAAGTCTTTGCTATATTGTGGCCAATTGGAGATCATAATACTTTCTTTTTTATGATATAAGGTCTGATAAATCTCTTCTGTTATAAATGGCATAATAGGATGTAATAATTTTAATATTATGATTAATACTTTATTTAATGTCCACAATGCGCTTTGCATATTTTCCTTTTGCTCATCAAATAAACGTGGTTTTACCATTTCTATATACCAATCACAAAATTCATTCCATGCAAAATCATAAATTTTTTGCGCAGCAATTCCTAAATCGTAATTGTCTAAATGATTGGTTACTTCTTTTGCTAATTGATTTGCCTTAGATAGTATCCATTTATCTTCATAACATAGGTTTTCTGGAATTTTTTCTTCTATCATTTTTTCTTGTGTTTCTTTGCTCGCATTTTCTAAATGTTTTAATACAAATTTAGAAGCATTCCATAATTTATTGGCAAAGTTAGAGGCAGATTCTAATTTTTCTGGCATATAACGAATATCGTTTCCTGGTGTTGTACCTACTGTTAAAGAAAATCTTAAAGCATCTGTACCATAGGTTTCTATTACCTCTAATGGATCTATTCCATTTCCTAAGCTCTTAGACATTTTTCTTCCCTTACTATCTCTCACAATTCCATGAATAAATACATCTTTAAATGGTACTTTTCCTGTATGTTCTATTCCCGAGAATATCATTCTGGCTACCCAGAAGAAAATGATATCATATCCTGTTACTAATGTATTCGTTGGATAAAAATACTCAAAATCTTTTGTTTTCTCTGGCCAACCTAATGTAGAAAATGGCCATAATGCAGAACTAAACCATGTATCTAATGTATCTTCGTCTTGATGGATATGGCTACTACCACATTTTGTACATTGTTTTGGCTCTTCGCTTGCTACCATAACATTATCACAATCTTCACAATAATAGGCTGGAATTCTATGTCCCCACCATAATTGTCTAGATATACACCAATCTTGTATATTTTCCATCCAATTATAATAGATTTTGTCAAATCTCTCTGGAATAAAACGTACTTCTCCTTTTTTTACTGCTTCTATAGCAGGTTCTGCTAATGGTTTCATTTTTACAAACCATTGCTCCGATATCTTTGGCTCTATAGTATGGTGGCAACGATAACATTTTCCTACATTATGAGTATAGTCTTCTATCTTTACTAAATCTCCTTGTTTTTGCAACCTCTCTACTATTTTCTCTCTTGCCTCTAGTAAATCCATGCCTTTGTATTCTGGCACTAAATCTCTCATTTTAAAGTTTTCGTCAAACACTTCTACAATTTCTAGGTTATGTTTTAATGCTGCTGCATAATCGTTTGGATCACAGGCTGGTGTCAATTTTACAGCACCTGTTCCAAATTGTGTTTCTACGAATTCATCTGCTATTACTGGAATTTCTTTATTCATAATAGGAAGAATGACTGTTTTTCCTACTAAATCTTTGTATCTTTCGTCATCTGGATGTACTGCAACACCTGTATCGCCTAGCATTGTTTCTGGTCTGGTAGTTGCTACAATTACGTATCTATCTTCTCCTTTTACTTGATAACGAATATGCCATAAATGAGTTGGCTCCTCTTCATATTCTACCTCTGCATCTGAAATAGATGTATTGCAATAAGGACACCAGTTAATCATCTTTTTACCTTTATAAATAAGACCTTTTTCATATAATTTGATAAATACATATTTTACTGCTTCTGATAATCCCTCATCCATGGTAAATCTTTCTCTGGACCAATCACAAGAACAGCCTAATTTTCGTAATTGTTTTGTAATAGTTCCTCCATATTCTTTTTTCCAATCCCAAGCTTTTTCTAAAAAGCCTTCTCTTCCTAAATCTTCTTTGGTAATACCTGCTTCTTTTAATTTTTCTACAATTTTAGCCTCTGTTGCAATGGCAGCATGGTCTGTTCCTGGTAACCAAAGTGCATTATATCCCGCCATTCTTTTGTACCTGATTAAAATATCTTGAATGGTTTCATCTAAAGCATGCCCCATATGCAATTTTCCTGTAATGTTTGGTGGCGGAATTACAATGGTATATGGCTCTTTGGTAGTATCTTCACTTGGTTTAAAATACCCTTCTTCTTCCCACTTTTGATACAATTTTTCTTCAAAATCTTTTGGCTGATATGCCCCTTCTAATTCATGTTTTTCACACATGTTCTTTCCCTCCTCATTCTCTTTTTGTGATAGAAATTTTACGTTCTGCAAATTCAAAAAAAGAACTCTACCCCTTATAAGGGCGAGTTCTTCTCTCACGTTACCACCTTACTTAACAAAAAGTTTCTTTTTGTTATCTTAAATACTTTTAACGCAAGTAATACGGATATACCTACTTTTTTTCTTTCAATACATCAGCTCCAAAGCTACCTTCCGTTTTCTTTCCTATAAGAAGCTCTCAGCAGGTTACTTCTTTTCTCTGTGATAGTTATTACAAAACGTACTCCTCTTTTTCTTTGCTTTTTTACTTATGTTATCTATATTAGCATAATTTATACATTTTCGCAAGTATTTTTGAAAAAAAAAGAGGCAGACGCCTCTTTTTTAGTAGGAAACTGTTTTCCATGCGCCCAACACATGACCAAAGTCTTGTGTTAGAGGCATCATTTTTTGCTCCTCCAAGTCTTTTTGCAGATTTTCTTCATAATCTGCTTTTTTCATAAAAGTGGGAGTTACATGATTTCCCGCCTTCTGTAGCTTAACTGCCGTCTCTTTCAGCATATCAAAGAGCATTAAATACGGCTCCGCTACCAAGTAGTCTTGACAGTACCCCAAGTACTCCTTGATTGGGCCGTCTCCTATCTGTATGGTAATTCCATACAGTTGTATCTCCCTCCTTCCTATAAAGGTAGAGCGATATTTGTTGATGGAGACTTGCGCCTCTTCTCCGAAGAAAGTTTTTAACACCTTCTCCATTTGTTTCTTCTGATACCAGTTTGTAGCCCTAATACATTCGGCTACCGCACCTTTTCGGGACTGCCGAATCTTATCCTGCGTACTTCTTTTGAGTTTTTCCATACTGTGTCCTCCTATGTGGTTTTGTTCCCTACTTTGCTACTCTGCATATTGCATTATGTTAATAATATAATAATTTGTAGATTTTGTCAACTTTTTAAGACACATAATCTCAATGGAACATATGAAAATTACTTACTTTTTGAATAAAATCATTAATCCTTCCTAAAAATTTTCTATAATGCTTATCACAAAAATAGAAGATTATCCACTTTTTATATTGCACTTTATGTCAATTTATAGTATAATTTATATGTAGTTAAACAATCGTTTAAAGAAAGGAGACATGATTATGTCAAAAAAAATGTTAGCAACAAAATTACACGATGCTTTATGTCCCAAGTGCAATAATCGGTGCCATTGTGGTGGCATGTGTGACTTTACTCATGCCGCAACAACCGATGAAGACTGGGAAATGAACCCGGCTAACAGGTATTTCTTGAACCTTTCCGAGAAAGCTACCGCCATCATGGAAGAAACTCATATTGACGAGGAAACCTTCATCCATTACGCAAATGAGATTGCTTTCGATAAGCCAATTCCTCCCGAAGTGTATGATTCCATGTTGGCACATAATTTTATCGATTAACGAAAAAGCAGAAGAGTCTTGCACATGTAAGGCTCTTCTGCTTTTTCATTTTCAGTATTAACTCACCATAAACAAAATACTTCCAGCCACGGCTACTACAAAACCTACTACCTTTATCCATTTGGCTCCTTCGTTTCTATCTCCAAAACTAAACCATCTCTTTGTAATAGGACGTGCTTCAAAAATAAGTGTAACTCCTATTGCTACAATTACTAGTGCTACTAATTTTAAAATGATATTTCCTACTTCCATTCCTATTACCTTCCTTTCTCCTTTTCTCTTGCAGAAGAAAATTTTTCTATCTTACTTTTCCTTATCCCCTTAAATAACTTCTTGGCTTTTATCCTAGAAAAACTCTACTGTAAATTTACATTCATATGCCTCTTTTGGAGGAAGAAGAATAATATCTCCTTTTTGTCTAAATACTCCAGAAGCATTTACCGTATCTGCTGTTGTTTTCCATGGTTCTATACATAAAAATGGTGCATTTGGCTTTGACCAAATTGCTAAATAAGGAAAACCTGTATAGTCCATTGTTAAAATGGTTTTATCTGGATTTTTTGTTTTTAAGCTTACTTTGCTAGATGTTAGTCCTTTCATAATCACTGCATCATTATCAAAAGTATGCGGTGTAATGGTAATTCTTCTTTTATCATCCATAATATTTTTAGCATATTCTGTGCCTACTAATCCATCTACTAAATACAAAAAGTGAATTTTTTCTTCTTCTTGTTCAAATTCCAAGTAATAATTCTCTTTTTGTAAATCTTCTAAATTAATTTGAAAAGCAGGATGTCCACCTATTCCAAATGGCATATCCACGTTTCCTTCATTAATGACTTTATAAATCGTAGTTAATTTATTTTCATCTAAACGATAAGTTACAATTAAGGAAAATTCATATGGGAATTTTTCTAATAATCGTTTATTACTTCTTAGTACATAGGAATGAAAACTATCTAGTTTGGTAACTGGTTCAAATTCCATATCTCTTGCAAAACCATGTTGTGGCATTTCATAGGTCTTACCACGCATAATGGTTTGATTTTTCTTTGACTTCCCTACCGTTGGAAATAGAACTGGCCAATGCCTCTTCCAATATGGTTTTCCTTTACTATCTATGCAATCTTGTCCTTGGTGTATTTTTTCTACTCCATCTAATTTGAAACTAATTAATTCTGCTCCCATTTTAGATGTTAGCATCTGTGTGTGCATAAACCATTCTCCTTCTTTTTATAATTCTACCTTATCATATTGTTTTTTTATGTAAATGTCAATACTTTTACTTAAATTTCAATTCTATTCGTAAATTTCTTTTCAATTAATTTTTGCAGTGGCTTATTTTTTTCTAATTGTAGTTTTGGATCTTCTTGTTCTATGTGAATAGCTAACTCCTGTACCAATTTTAAAGTTGGCATATCTTCAAACAGATTGGCTATTTTAAATTCTGGAAGTCCATGCTGTCTTGTACCAAAAAATTCTCCGTGAACCTCTTAGTTCTAAGTCTTTTTCTGCAATAACAAAGCCATCATTCGTACTTTGCATAATTTTCATTCTTTGCCTAATTACTTCTGAATTTCCTTGGTATTTTAATATACAATAGGACTGATATTCTCCTCTTCCTACACGTCCTCTTAATTGATGAAGTTGTGCAAGTCCAAATCTTTCGGCATTTTCTACTACCATAATACTGGCATTCGGTACATTCACTCCTACTTCAATAACCGTAGTAGACACTAAAATATCTATCTTTCCCTCTTTAAATTCTTGCATAATTTCATCTTTTTCTTTTGGTCGCATTTTGCCATGTAGTAATGCTACTCTATATTCTGGAAATAGTTCTTTTTGATATTTCTCTGTTAATTCTACTGCTGCTTTTGCCTTAATTTCCTCATTTTCTTCTACAAGCGGACACACTACATACACTTGCCTACCTTCTGCTATTTGTTTTTTAATAAATACATGTATTCTTGCTTCCATTTCTTTGGTTACTGCATAAGTATCTATCTTTTTCCTGTTAGGTGGTAATTCATCAATAATAGAAATATCCAAATCGCCATATAGAATAAGGGCAAGTGTTCTAGGGATAGGAGTTGCTGTCATAACTAATACATCTGGATGATTTCCTTTGGCAATAATTTTTCCTCTTTGTTTTACACCAAACCTATGTTGTTCGTCTGTTACTACTAACCCCAAGTTTTGAAATACTACATTTTCCTCTAATAAAGCATGGGTTCCTATTAAAATATCAATTTCTCCTGCTTGCAATTTTTCTAATATTTCTTCTTTTCTTTTTTTAGTTACACTTCCTATTAATAACTCACAACGAATACCATATGGATTTAATAAATTTTGAAAAGATTCTAAGTGTTGTGATGCCAAAATAGCAGTAGGTGCCATAATAGCTACCTGATAGCCACATTTCACTGCCTTATAGGCTGCTACCACAGATACTACTGTTTTTCCAGAACCTACATCACCTTGCAAAAGCCTATTCATTGGCTTGTCTGACTCCATATCTCGGTCAATTTCTTCTAGTACTCTTAGTTGTGCTTTCGTAAGTTTAAAAGGTAAATCATTTATAATTGTAGACATTTTTACTTCTTTGCTATACTCAATTCCTTTTTCTTGCACAGTTTGATTTTTTAGTCCCATTAATGCTAATTGCATGGATAATAGTTCTTCAAATACTAAACGTTTTCTTGCTTTTTCAAAAGCTTCAAAATCTACTGGAAAATGAATTTGATGTGTAGCTGTATTAATATCTTCCAAATGGTATTCCTTTCTAATATATTCTGGCATAGTCTCTTCTAGCTTTCCATCTACTAGCTTTAGTCCATTTTCCATAATGCTACGAATGGTATTTTGAGATAGCTGATAGGTAAGTGGATAAATAGGAATAATTTTTCCCGTATTTTTACTACTATTTTCCTCATCAAATACAGGGGAATTCATTTCTATTTTTCCATACTTTACACTTACTTTTCCATAAAATTTGTACTTTTTCCCCATATAAAATCTATTTTTTAGATAGCTCTGATTAAACCATGTTATCACGCAAGTTCCTGTTTCGTCTCTTACCATCAATTTGTAAATGGTCATATTTTTGCGTATTCTTACCTCATTTACTCTGCTGATGGCTACTGCTTCTATTAAAGCTTCTTCACCATCCTGTAGATAAGCAATGGAAACTGGCTTTCCTCTATCTTCATAATCTCGTGGATAATAGGTAATTAAATCTTCCAGTGTTTCTATTCCTAATTTATTAAGTAACTTTGCCCTGGAAGGTCCCACTCCTTTTATATATTGAATTTCTTTGCTTAATTCTTGCAATGTTTTTTCTCCTTTTTTTATTTTTCCTATTGTATCATAAAAAAGGGAAATATGACAAGCAAAAACAATGCAATTTAGGGACGTTCCTTAAATTGCATTGTTTGAACCGATTACTTATTTTAAAAATAAAGTGGCGCGAAAGCCGTAGATGATACCGGAATCACTTGGATGGTCGTCCCAGCGGTACCCAGCCGGAGCTGTAGTGTAGTTGTAATAACCACCACGTTGCACTACACTCTCGGCAGTTCCCGGGTTTAACTCTGTAGTAAACTCTCCTACGTTTCCTCCCATATCATAGATATTAGCTTTAGCTGTAGTTAATCCTGTTTTTAATCTGGTAGCTGTTCCTGCTTCTTTTATTACTTCTCCACTTTCATCTACTACTTCTTTATCTCTCCAGTTATCATTCGTATTCTCTCTGGAGGTAGCGTAGTTTTTCCATATAGTGTTATTTTGTATAAAGTTTATTGCTGTATCCCATGCGTAGCTAGAGCATAAATAAGAATTGGCTGTACTTCCTACATCTATTCCTTTGGCTAAGCTATAAGCTACACACCATTTTATAGAAGCGTATGGTTCTACATTTTGCTGAATAACAGCTACATCACTAACATTTCCAGTTTCATATCTTCCTATATAATAACCTCCATATTGTTCAATACTTGCCTTTTCACTATTAATTTGTGCTACTATTTCAGCAGATATGGTCGCATTTATGCCATTTTCTGTATCTGTGGTTCTATAGGTTACATCACTATCTGTTAGCGTTAACTCATCTTTTGAAGCTAATGTATCATTATCATTCTCTACTCCCCACTCTGTTCTTTGGTATTGTAATTTGCTTGTATCACTACTATCTGTGGTACATGGTATCCATACATATTGGTTTCCATTACTTACTTTTTGTATGACAATTCCATCTGTTACATAATCCTCTGGATTTACTACAATAAATCCTGCTGGCACCACTACTTTATTTCCTAGGGCATCCTCTACTGTTGTATTACTCGTTTCTTCTCCTGTTACTGTAGCTAAAGTCCCTCCTTGTTTTCTTTGCTGTATATTTCCATTTCTATCTACTTTAAATAAGTAACCATCTAAGCTAATAGTCGTTGGCAATGTATCGCTACTCAAAGTTCCTCCTCTTGCTTCTATTTCTTTAAACCCTCTACATCTATATTGCCATCTTCCTTAAAAGCACCTAAGACAGCTATACTTACTATTTCTGAAGCTGTGCTTTCTTCTGTTTTTTCCTTTGCCGTTCGTGCCTGTGTAATAATGCCGTTTTCCCCTATTAGCATATTGATGGATACGCCGGCTAAAATAATTAATACGATGATGGTTACAACAAGTGCTATTAGGGTAACTCCGTCTTATTCCTCTTTCTTCTCTTCTTTGTCTTTTTTGATTTCTCTGTTTTTGCTTTTGTTTATTCATAGTTTAATCCTCCCTGCTTTTTTTCTTACAGAGAGGATTATATCGTTTTCTTGTTCTTTCTTACTTCTTTATTTTGCTTTTTAGTGGTAACTTATTTCCATAATTTTAAAAAAATGAACTTTAAGGAACGTCCCTAAAGTTCATGATAATCCCTCTTTCAAAATGTACACTTTTTTTCAAAAAACTATTCCTATTTTCTTCTTTTTACCATATAATGTAGGAAGTAAAAGATAAAATATAATTATAGTTTATCTTTTTTATTAATAAAGCGAGGTGCTTTAAAAATGAAAACATATAAAATAGCTGTAGTAGGAGCTACAGGAGTAGTAGGAAGAACAGTTCTGAAGGTATTAGAAGAAAAAAATCTACCTGTTTCAGAATATGTTCTTTTTGCTTCTTCTAAATCTGCTGGAAAAAAAGTGTCATTTATGGGAAAGGAGTATGTGGTACAAGAATTAACAGAGCATTCTTTTGATGAAGGATTTGATTTTGCTATCTTTTCTGCTGGCGGAGAAACATCCAAAAAGTATTCCCCTATTGCCAGTCAAAAAGGTTGTATTGTAGTAGATAACAGTAATGCTTTTCGTATGGATCCTACAGTACCTTTAGTAGTACCAGAGGTCAATCCAGAAGAGCTAAAATCTCATCATGGCATTATAGCAAACCCTAATTGTTCTACCATTCAAGCGGTTGTTGCCTTAAAACCATTAGAAGATGCTTATCATATTAAAAGAATTGTTTATTCTACTTATCAAGCCGTTTCTGGCGCAGGTGCAAAAGGAATTGCAGATTATCAAAACGGGCTAAAGCATTATTTAGAAAAAGATGCCGATACCTCTTATTTGCAAAAATTTGCTCACCCTATTTTCAATAACTGCTTGCCACATATTGATGTATTTCTAGAAAATGGTTATACCAAAGAGGAAGAAAAAATGATAAACGAAACCAGAAAAATATTAAAAAGACCAGATTTAAAAATAACAGCAACCACTGTTCGTGTTCCTGTTATGAATGCACATAGTGAATCCATCAACGTAGAATTTGAAAAAGATTTTGACTTAGATGAATTAAAAAACAAATTAGAGCATAGCCCTGGCATTATTGTAGAAGATAATCCACAAACAGAGGATTATCCACTTGCCATATATGCTTCTGGACATGACGAAGTATTTGTAGGAAGAATTAGAAGAGATGAAAGCGTTAGCTCTGGCATTAATTTGTGGGTAGTAGCAGATAATATTCGAAAAGGCGCCGCTTCTAACGCTATTCAAATAGTAGAAAAACTAATCGAACTAAATTAATTTTTCTGTGAACACATGCCAAAGGAGTCAGTCCTTTTTGGCAAATGCTCACAAAAGGAAGGAAGGAACAAAATATGAAGAAAATTTTATTTAGAGGTTGTGGTACCGCCATCGCCACTCCATTTACAAAAGATGGTGTAAATTTTGAGGAATTTAAAAAATTATTGGAATTTCAAATTCAAGAAGGTGCAGATGCCATTATTGTTTGTGGCACTACTGGTGAAAGTTCTACTATGACAAAACAAGAAAAGAAGGATACGATTCGTTTTGCCATTGATACCGTAGCAAAACGTATTCCTGTTATTGCTGGAACCGGTGGCAATAATACAAAGGAAGCCATAGAGATGTCTCAATATGCGGAATCTGTTGGTGCTGATGGTCTTTTGTTAGTAACTCCTTATTATAATAAAACAACACAAGAAGGCTTAATTGCGCACTATTCTGTTATTGCCCAGAGTGTTTCTATTCCTATTATTCTATATAATGTTCCTAGTAGAACTGGCGTCAATATTCTTCCAGAAACTTGCCTTGCTTTATCTAAAATTCCTAATATTGTTGCCGTAAAAGAAGCTTCTGGAAATATTTCTCAAGTTGCTAAAATTGCTGCTCTTTGCAAAGAAGATTTAGCCATCTATTCCGGAAATGATGACCAAATTATCCCTATTTTATCACTTGGTGGTTTGGGTGTTATCTCTGTTCTTTCTAACATTGAACCTAAATTTACTCATCAAATGGTAATGGACTTTCTAAATGGAAATACAAAATCTGCTAAAGAGGCACAATTAAAATGTTTACCTTTAGTAGATGCTCTATTTTGTGAAGTAAATCCTATTCCTGTAAAGGCTGCTCTTTGCATGAAAGGTTATGATTTTGGAATTCCTCGTCTTCCTCTTATCGAAATGAGTAACAAAGGAAAAGAAAAATTACAAAAAGCAATAGACGAATTTTAAATTTAAGTGAACTTTAGGGACGTTCCTTAAAGTTCATAAATTTTGTATTATATAGAAAAAGAGGATTACTTTTTCAAGAGGCTGCTGAAAAAGTAGCTGAAAATTAACTCTCAAAAAAATCGTGAATTGGAAAATATTTTTTCTAATTCACGATTTTTAATGTTGTAAAATAATAAAATATGATATAATTAGCATAGTTGAA
>CALXBX010000065.1 GCA_944386655.1 uncultured Clostridia bacterium
TAATTAAATACTTATAAATATATAGAGTATTTTTATTTTTTATGATATAGTAAAAGAAAATAAAAGTTAGGAGTATTTGAAATGAGAATTGCAATAACACAAAGATTAGATAGAGAAGAGGAAGAAAAGCCTTTTGAAGTAACATATTATTTAAACAACTATTATAAAGAAATATTCGATAAATTAGATATATTACTTATTCCAGTAATATCTGAAAATAGATTGGAAGAAGTATGTAGTTTATGTGAAGGTCTCATTTTAACAGGAAGTAGCAATGATGTTCATCCGAAATATTATAATGAAGAACCAATAAAAGAAAAAACATATGATAGATTTGATGAATACCCATTTGTAAAAAAGGCAGTAGAAGTATTTAATAAAGCTAATAAACCAATTTTAGGAATATGTGCTGGAATACAAGAGCTAAACGTAATATTTGGAGGAACTTTAAATCAATTAATACCAAACCATTCTTTAAAAAAATATAATATAGATAGACATAAAATAGAAATAAAGAAAGATTCATTTTTATACAAAGTATATCATACTGAAAATATGGAAGTAAATACTTATCATTCACAATCTGTTAAGGAGGTAGCTCCAAACTTTACTGTTACTGCAATAAGTAGTGATGGTGTAATTGAAGCCATAGAAAATGGGAACATAGTAGGAGTACAATGGCATCCAGAAGCATTAAAAGACATAAAATTTTTTGATAAATTTTTTAAGACATTTGTGAAATAGGTAATAGGAGGAGCAAATAGATGCAGTTTAATTTAAAATGTACATTAACAAAAGACGATACCAAGGATAAATATATATTTTGGGATATAGATGGAACACTAGCACCATATAGATTTAATAATCATGTAGGAGATCCAGAAGGAACAAATAGTGGAATGTCTTTAAAAGAAATAGAAAAAGGAATATTTTTAGAAAGAAAGCCATCTAAACATATGCAAAAAGTAATAGGGGAATGTGGTGCTAAAGAAAATATCATAATGAGTCATTGTATAAATGAAAAAGAAAAAAATGATAAAGAAAAATGGTTAGACATATATTATCCTAGTATTACTAAAAGAGTATTTCCAATTTACGAAAATGAATCCAAAGCAGATACAATTCTAGAATATTGTAAAAGTCATAATATTTCATTATATGAAGTAATATTTGTAGATGATGTAATTACAATTTTAAGAGAAGCAGAGAAAAAGGGAATAAATGCTTGGCATATAAGTAGTTTTTTAGATTGGTAATGAGTTTCAAAATTTTCCATTTTACCTCTAAACTTATTATAACAGAAAAAGAGTTGCGTTAGCAACTCTGAGACTATCGTACAATTTGTTTTTTAGTTAATATATATTATCTTTCAAAATCTTCTGGAACTGTTGTCTTTCCAAAGTTTCTTTTTCTTCTTGAATTAGATAATACTTTTGCTTGTTCAACTTCCATTTGTTTAAAAAATTTCTTTCTTTCTTCTGCTTTAGAATATTGTTTTTCATGGTTCCTTAAATTTCTTTCTTGATTTTCTCTTAATCGTTTAGCACTATCCTTCCAATTTGACATATTAATTTCCTCCTCAAATTTTTTAAAACTACACTTATATTGTATCATAATACTTTACGTTTAGCAATAATGTATTTGATATTCTACATAAAATATCAATGCTTGTAAAAGCAAATGAAAGAGAAAAAGAGATTCTTTCCAATATGTTGGAAATCTTTAAAGATGGACTATATGGTATCTAATACTGGAAAGGCTAGGAAAAGAGACAGGAGATAATACAAAACTTCTGTCTTTTTTTGGTTTATTAATTGAATAAGGTAATGATATATGTTAAATTTATAAATAGGGAATAAGTAGAAAAGGAAGGATAACAAAGATGAAAGTATTAAGTTATAATATATATGGAAAAAAAGATGTAGTAAATTCAATTCCTAGTTGGGAAATTAGGCAAAAAAGTTTAGAGAAAAATATAAGAAACATTTTGTTAAATCACGAAATTAAAGTATTATGCTTTCAAGAAGTAAATCAAAATAATGAAGCACTTATTCAAAAAATATGTGATGAAAATAATTTTATTATTTTAGACAGATTTCCAATGAGAACAAGAACCATAAATCAATATAATATTGTTGCTGTAAAAAAAGATAAAGAAATCATAATAGACAGCATTTATTGTTTACCGCATGGAAAAGATGAAAAATATAAGCCGATTGAAAAGCAAGTAATAGATTATGGCATGAGTGATTATAGGACAACTGTTTTCGTTCATTTCCATTATAAAAACAAAAAATATATCATAGGGAATATTCATACAGATTATAAGTCTGTTGAGGGAAAAATAAAAGGAACAGTAAAATCTTTAGACTATTTGGACAAAGCAGAAGCAGATTACAAATTAATCGTTGGGGATATGAATATGGTTTCACATATGTCTGAAGCAAAGGAAATTTTACGTCAAAAAGAGAATTATACAATTATTTCTAAAAACAAAGTTGTAGAAAATTCCTATCACGGATATGGAATAAATGAACCTGTAAATGTAGATTTTGCCATTGTGGAAAAAAGTAAAATTAGCAATTATCAATATGAAATTGTAAAACAAATGAATGTACAGGAAGAGGGGTCGGACCATAGACCAGTGATTATTACGATAAATTAGAAAATAGAACAAAGGAGAAATCAGTTCACGAAAGCAGAACTTAGCAATAAACAATTGACATTTTACATAAAACGTAATACAATAGCATCTGTAACCAATAACAGCATTCTCATTAAAATTTTAAGGAGGAAAGAAAAATGAATGCTATGGAGAAATTAAACCAAAAAATTCTGGAAACTAATTGCCGGATAGTGGCAGGTTTAGACCCCACTATCCAAATAGTGCCGGAGTGTTTAAAGAGTGTAAACAAACCGGAGGACCAGAGGCGTTCCGAAATGCGCTATAGCGAGGCAAAAGCCTTGGAAAGATTCTGCAAGGGGTACGTTTCAGCGATTGCTGGGATAGTACCCGCAGTGAAGATGAATTCAGCATTTTTCGAAGAAGAACATCTGCAGCCGATTTATCGGCAAGTAGCAGAATATGCCAGAAAAATGGGCCTTTTTGTGATAGGCGATTTGAAGAGGGCTGACATTGGCTCTACTTCCAAAGCTTATGCGGAAGCATGGATAGGAGAAGATTCGCCTTTCGACGCTATTACCATTAATCCATACTTTGGTACGGACGGTGTCTGGCCATTTATTGAAATGGCAGCACAAAATGGTAAAGGGGTGTTTGTTCTGGTAAAGACTTCGAATAAGTCCTCTGCAGAACTGCAGGACAAGGTCATTGCAGAAACGCAAAGACCCCTGTATCAGGAGGTGGCTTTACTGGTAAAACAGTGGGGCGAAAAGGTGGCAGATGATTACCGCTACAATCCAGTAGGTGCAGTGGTGGGTGCTACTCATCCTAAGGAGGCAGAAATTCTAAGAGAACTGATGCCGAACACCATGTTTTTGGTTCCCGGCTATGGTGCTCAAGGAGCAACAGCGAAAGATGTCGCTGTTAACTTTGATAAGGACGGGTTGGGAGCTATTGTCAATTCTTCCAGAGGGATTATGTGTGCTTACCAGAAAGAAAAGTACGCAGCAGATTTCGTCAAAGAAAATGGCGAAGGCTGGAAGGATGCAGTCAAAAAAGCCTGCATGGATGCGAAAGCAGACATTAATGCAGGTTTGAATTTATAATACCATAGCATGCAGAGAGGCGAAGCAAGTAAATTGCTCCTGCCTCTCTTTTCTTATCTTTAAAAAATTTTCAAAAGATATTGACTAATTGTTATAAAGTGTTATAATATAAAACATAACAGCATATAACAGTAGAAGGAGGGAAAAATGAATATAATTATTAGTAATAATAGTAGCACACCAATATATGAACAAATAAAGACAGCGATAAAACAAGCCATATTTTCCAATGAATTAAAAGAAGAAGATATATTACCATCTGTAAGAAATTTAGCTAACGATTTAAAAATTAGCTTTTTAACAGTAAAAAGAGCGTATGATGAACTAGAAGAAGAAGGATTTATTAAAAGCGTGCAGGGAAAGGGAAGTTTTGTTGCTCCTAAAAATCTAGAGCTTATAAAAGAGGAAAAATTAAAAGAAATTCAAGACCATATAGAGAAAATTTATGATATTTCAAAAATTGCCAATGTTTCTGAAGAAGAAATTAAAGAATTATTTAAGATGATATTTGAGGGGGATTTTTAGTATGAAAAATAATATTGAATTACAAAATGTTTCTAAAAAGTATAAAGATTTTGAATTAAAAAATGTTAGTTTTTGTGTACCAGAAGGATGTATTGTAGGACTAATAGGGGAAAATGGAGCAGGAAAAACCACAACAATTAAATCTATATTAAATATTACAAAAGCAGATGGAGTAGTGAAGATATTTGGAAAAGATAATAAAAAAGAGGAAAGCAAAATAAAAGAACAAATAGGAGTTGTGCTAGATGATAGTTTTTTATCAGATTATTTAACAGCAAAGCAAATTCACTCTATTATGAAAGATGTATATAAGACATGGGACGAAAACAAATTTTTTCAATTATTAAAACAATTTCAATTGCCAACAGATAAAATGATAAAAGATTTTTCTAGTGGTATGAAGATGAAATTAAAAATAGCAACAGCCATAGCGCATAATCCGAAACTTTTAATATTGGATGAGCCGACAAGTGGTTTGGATCCAGTAGTAAGAAACGAAATTTTAGATATATTTAGAAATTATATCGAAGAAGATGAAACAAGGTCTATATTACTATCAACACATATTACAACAGATTTAGAACATATATCGGATTACATTGTGTTTATGGAAAAAGGAAAAATATTATTTCATTTACCAACAAATGAGTTGTTAGAAAATTTTGGAATTATTAAATGTGGCAAAGAAGACTTTTCAAGATTAGAGGAGAAAGATTATATTAACTATAAAAAAGAAAAATATCAATATAAAATTTTAACAGCAGATAAAAGTAATATAAGGAAAAAATATAATATTACAACAATAGACAAACCATCCATTGAGGATATTATGTTATTATATATTAAGGGGGAAAAATAAAGATGATAAAAGGATTATTAAAAAAAGATTTATATAATTTAGCAACTTATAAGGCTTCATTGATAATTATTATACTATTTTGCGGAATTGCCATTATTGGTACAGAATCTGTGCAATTTGCACCAATTATTATTTGTACTATAGTTGGTATGATTTCACTTTCTACTTTTAATTACGATGAAATAGCAAAATCCAATAAATATATTTTAACATTACCTACGAATAGAAAAGAAATTGTAAAAGAGAAATTTATTCTTGCCATAGGAGCTACTATACTAGGTGGACTATTAGGATTATTCTTGACAATAATTGTTGTGAATGTATTAAATTCTATAAGGCCAGATAATGTAATAAATTTGGATTATGAGAGTTTAATTGCTACAACAATTGGTGGAATGTGGGGCATTTCTTTAATACAGGCAATACAAATTCCAAGTATTTTTAAATGGGGAGCAGAAAAAGGAAGGATTCAAATGTTTGTATTGCTATTTGTTATAGTAGCAGTTGTGGCAGGAATCACTTTTCTCATAATGCAAACTAACTTTCATATAGATGTGGAAATGTTAAAAAATGTGATCCATCAATTTGGATTCATAATACTTGTTTTGACGATGGTAATTATGTATTATATATCTTACAAAATATCTTATAAGATATATAGAAATAAAGAAGAATAGTTAAATAGGTTCCGATGGAGCCTATTTTTTTCTTGACAATTTTACTTGAAAAATAAAAAATATTACATTCTTTTAGTGATTATTTTTTAATACATGTTATAATTTAAAGGAGTAATTTATAAAAATAGATAAAAATATAGTCAATTTTGGAGCAAAAATACTCCCCTATTGGCTATATTTTTTTGTAAAAAAATCCCAATATTTATAAATTCAAAAGTGTATTTTTTATTGAGAATAGTGGAAATTCAGTTTTTTAATATACAACTAAGAGTTATATGAATTTTAGAATAAAAAACATATAAATTTAACAAAAAATAAGTGGAATTAAATAAGTAAATTGTTAATACAAAAATATAAAGTTATTCAAAACTATATGATATGGTGTAAAAATACACCATAAATTATATTGATTAATAACAAATTTAATAAATTT
>CALXBX010000066.1 GCA_944386655.1 uncultured Clostridia bacterium
TTCAGATGGATCAATTCCAGCAAAAGCTGTTAATTTACTTGTAGTGCTAAAATTATTGATATCACCAATTTCAGCTAAAATAACAGGTGCGATTGTTTTACCAACACCAGGTATGCTTTCTAAATGATTATCAAGTTTTGAATAAATTTCTTTGATTTTAAGATTTAATTCGTCAACTTGATTTTCAAGAAAGATAATTTGATTTACAAGTTGCTTAATTTCAAAAGAGCAAGCATCACCAGTAAATTTAATGCCAAAAGAATTTTTTGCTAAATCTTTTACTTTGCGAACAGTATCTGTTCCGTGTCTACCCTTTGAAGCTTTTTTAAGAAGATTAGCAAGCTTCCTAGTATTAAAATTTGCAACTTCATTTGGAGTTGGGCAATTAAGTAAAATTTGTTTAGAAGCATCACCAAAAGTATCAGAAAAAACATCTGAGTACTCAGGGAAAACTTTATTAAGGATGCCTTTAATTTGAGTTTTTGCTTTAGAAATATTATTAACAAGATTGCTCCTATATCTAGTTAAATTTTTTAAAGCAAGTAAATCATCATTAGGTAAGCAAGTTTGATCAATACCATTAAATCTAAGAAAATCAGCTATGATAACAGAATCAATGGCATCATTTTTTTGTTTACGATTAGAATATGCACCTCTAAAAGATTTAATTTGATAAGGATTAAAGACAGAAATATTAAAATCCTTATCAGTAAGTGCCGAAAATAGCGAAAGCCAATAATCTCCAGTTGCTTCCATAGCACAATAAATTTGAGATTGGTCATAAGCATTAATGGAATCAATCAATTTTTGTAATCCTTCATTAGAGTTAGTGAATTTAATGGCTTTTACTAAAATAGAGCCATCTTCACCAATTAAGGAAGCGACATGATTAACTTTTGCGACATCAATACCTAAATAAAACATAATAAATACACCCTTTCTAATTTTGTTAGAGGAAATCCCTCAATCCCTTTACACAAATATAACCTAGCGACAAATAAAAGTCATTATTGAAAAATAATACTTATCCAACTTATTAATATCTGAATGTAAAGTAGAGGCTTTAGTCTCGAAAACGAGCCTGACGCTCAAGGAGGATGCTAAAACCACTCTAACAATTACAATAATTTTACCATAAATTGGTCTTATATTAAAGATTATGAGTTATGAAAAAACTCATAGAAAAAAATAAATAATGTTAAGTTAAATTTCTTAACCTAACATTATTATACTAGGAGGATAAAATTATGCCAAAACAAAAGAACGAAGAGAAAGGAATTACGATGATAACTTTAGCAGTAACAATTATAGTATTAATTATTTTGGCAGGAGTCAGTCTAAATGCAACAGTAGGAGAGAATGGAATTATTACACAAGCGCAAAAAGCAAGAGAGAATATAGAAATTGCTAAAGTGAAGGAAGAAGAACAATTAAATAATTTGTATGAAGAATTAATAAACGGAGGAGAAGGAATTTTTGATGATTCTATGGCAGATGCAATAGAAAAACTAAAAAATTTTAGAAAAATAATAGCAACAGCTATAACGAACGAAGGAGTACAAACTGCAGAAACAGCTACGGCAGAGATAATGGCGGAAAATATAGGGAAAATTATAGAAGAGAAAACGAAAAATGCAACAGCTACGGCAGAAGATATAACAGAGGGGAAAACGACATGGGTAAAAGGAGAATTAATTGTTGGAACAAGAAAAGAAGGAAGTACAGAAAATTCAGATATACTAAAATTAAAAGAAGGGGATTATGTGAAATACAATAGTGGAACAAATGGAGAAATTCTATGTAGAGTATTATATCCAGCAAGCTCAGGATATGGGGTACAAATTATATCGGATAAAAATGTAAAATCAGTGACTTTAGGGGGAACTACTTGGGAAGAAGGAAAAAATAGTTATAATAATGCAATAGAAACACTAAATAATGAAGCAGAAGTATATATAAATACAAATTATGCTACAGATGCAAGATGTGTAGGTAGTATACCAACGGTAGAAAATGGAGTGTTTGCTGATAAAAATTCAGAGATGGAAGGACCATTTACAATGCAATTTGAATACAATGGAAGTAGGAGTATAGATTGTAAGCAAGCAGACACAAATTATACAATAGATCAAGCACAAATGATAGATTTAGGAATATGGGATACAAAAGAGAAATATTGGTTAGCTTCTCGTATAATACTAGAATTACCAGGAAGTTGTCACTTCCGTATAAATGGAGTGAATACGGATACTGGTTGGAGTGGTGCGCTTTGCACTGTAGATTCGCAATTTCGGTGTAGGAGGAGTAAAATTAGAATATGGTTTTCGTCCATGTATTCTTCTAAGGAATGATATTAAACTAACAGGAGGAGATGGAACAAGTCCAGATACAGCCTATATGTTAGAGTAAGTTAAAGATTATGGAAATAAGTTATCATTAAAAAGAAAAATAAATAAACGATAGAATCTTCTCTGTAATAAAAACAGGGAGGATAAATTTTTGTCAGAACAAAAAATAGAGAGTAGGAAGGTTGCAAAAAACAAAAGAAAAGCATATAATCAAAAAAACAAATAGGAATATATTTGTGAAAAAAACATAAAGTAAATAAAACGGAGGAATAGGATGCAAGAGAATCATTATTTAAAAGTAAAAGATATGATTAAAGTAACAAATGGAACTTTATTACAAGGAAACGAAGAGGAGGTTTGTGAGAATTTTTCTAGAGATACCAGGACCATAGAACGAGGAGAAATGTATTTAGGTATTAAAGGAGAAAGCATAAATGGAGGTATCTATTGGAAAGAAGCACTAGATAAAGGGGCAAAAGGTGTGATTGTGCAAGACACCGAAATTTCAGAAGAAGAAAGAAAAGCCTATCCAGAAAAAATTATCATTCAGGTAAAAAACGTAGTAGAAGCCATGGGAAAAATGGCAAAATATAAAAGGAGTTTGTACCATATTCCATTCATAGCCATCACCGGAAGTGTAGGAAAAACAAGCACAAAAGATATGGTAGCCAGTGTAATGAATAGAAAATATGATACATTAAAAACACAGGGAAATTATAATAATCAAATAGGATTACCACTAACCATTTTATCCTTAAAAGAACAGCAAGCAGCCGTAGTAGAAATGGGAATGAATCACTTTGGAGAAATATCCTATTTAACCAATATTGCTAAGCCAGATGTAGCAGTGATTACTAATATTGGAACAGCACATATCGGAATTTTAGGTTCCAGAGAAAATATTTTAAAAGCCAAAATGGAAATATTAGAAGGCTTAAGCCCAAATGGAACCGTAGTCATTAATAAAGATAACGATTTGTTACAAGATTGGTATGAAAAAAATAAAAATAGTTACCACATTATCACTTATGGAATAGAGCAAGAAAGCGATTATATGGCAAAAGAGATAGAATCCTACGAAGACAGAAGTGAATATGTATTGTATAGAAAAGGTGAAAAAGTAGGAAAAATTGTTGTACCAGTAGGAGGGAACCACTTTATCCAAAATAGTTTATGTGCCATTGCCGTAGGAGAAATCTTTGAAATTCCAATGGAAAAAATACAAGAAGGTATCCAATCTTTTGAACTAACGAAAAAAAGAATGGATATTACCAAAAAAGAGAATGGAACCACCATTATTAATGATTGCTATAATGCGAATTTAGACTCCATGAGAGCAGCAATTGAGTATTTAGGAAAAATCAAAGATAAAAGAAAAATCGCTGTATTAGGAGATATGCTAGAATTAGGAGATTATGCAAAAGAGCTACATAGAAAAGTAGGAGATATTGTGGCAAAAGAAAACATAGATACCTTAGTAACCGTAGGAACGGAGGCGAAAGAAATCGCAAGAGAAGCACAAAAACAAGGAATGCAAGAAGAAAATATAAAAATGTGCGAGAGTAATGAAGAAGCAGCAGGGTATCTAAAAAGAATACTAAAAGAAAATGATGTTATACTTTTTAAAGCATCCAATGCGATGCATTTCGATGAAATTATCCACAACTTGTAAACCATATGTGGAAAGAAAGGAGCAAAAAACAAAATGGAAAGAATAAAATTAGCCGTTATTTTTGGTGGAATGTCTACCGAACATGATGTATCCATTGTGTCAGGAATGTCTGTTTTAAAACATTTGAATAAAGATAAATACGACATCTATCCCATCTATATAGATAAAGAAGGCGAATGGTATCACTATACAAAACCATTACCAGAAATTGTAGTTCCAGAAGTGGGAGAAGAAATTACTCATATACAAAAAATAGAGAATATTGTAGAAGTATTAAAACAAATGGAATGTGTATTTCCAGTATTACATGGATTATATGGGGAAGATGGTACGATACAAGGATTTTTAGAATTATTAAAAATCCCTTATGTAGGATGTAGAGTAGTAGCTTCTAGCGTGTCTATGGATAAAGCTTATACAAAAATATTATTCGATAGAGCAGGTATCAAACAAGTAGAGTATGTTTACCTAAAGAAAGAAAAAGAACAATATTACTACGTAGAAAAAGATTTTTCAGAAAAACCATGCAATGCCGAAGAACTAATAGAAAAAATAGAGCAAAAACTAATTTATCCTGTTTTTGTAAAACCATCTAATTCAGGCTCTTCCGTGGGAATTACAAAAGTAAAACAAAGAGAGGAATTAATAGAAGCCATAGAAGAAGCGGCAAAATATGATAGAAAAATATTAATAGAGCAGGGAATAGAGGCAAGAGAAATAGAATGTGCCGTTTTAGGAAATGAGCAAGTAGAGGCAGCTTGCGTAGGAGAAATATTATCAGCAGAAGAATTTTATAGCTTCGATTCCAAATATAAAAATGAAGAATCCGTTACTGTTATTCCAGCAAAATTGCCACGCCAAATTGCACAAACCATAAGAGAATTGGCAGTAAAAGCATTCAAAGCTGTAGATGGCGCAGGACTTGCAAGAGTAGACTTCTTTGTAGAAAAACAAACAGAACAAATCTATATTAATGAAATTAATACCATGCCAGGATTTACCAACATTAGCATGTATCCAAAATTGTGGGGAGCTGTAGATATGCCTTATACGGAATTGTTGGATAGATTAATAACATTATCTATGTTCCACTAAACCCTGACATTTTTGAGACATGTCACACTTATCCCTGATATTTATGGAACAGAAAAGCAAAAATAAAAAATGCCCCCTCACCGTAAAAATATTAAAACGGTGAGAGGGGCATTTTACGCTTAGTCGTCCCAAGAAAGAACTGCCTCGTGTTCGCTCTTTTCCTCGTAATATAAGCTATTTCGTCTTGCAAATTCCTGCACATCTTCCAATGTAAATGATCTAAGAAATACAGGAAAACAATATTCATTCAAACAAATTCTAGATTTTCCCTCTTCAGCGGCTTTGAAACACTTAGATTTGAGAAAAGTGGCAAATTTCTTCATGTGAGCTGTTTCCCAAGGATCCGTTTGAGCCTTTTTAGTTTTCTCTTGCAATTCTTCGCGTAATGACATAAGCTACCTCCTTGCACTACTCGGAGGTATACCCTCCGAGAATTGTAAAAAAGTTCCCATTGGGTACAATATGTAACGAAACTAGCATACCATATTTTACATAAAGTTGCAAGCCTAAAAATTTTTTACGAAAAATATAAGTAAATCACAAAAAAATCCTTTAAAACCTCCTCGTCTTGTGATATAATGAAGCCACCATGAATTTGGGAGGATGTTAAATGATTTTCAAGGATTATTATAAAATATTAGGATTAGAAAATAATAAAGTAAATATAGAGGAAATAAAGATAGCCTTTCGTGAACAGGCAAAAAAATATCATCCTGATGTGAATACCGATAGTAGTGCAGAAGAGAGGTTTAAGGATATTAATGAAGCTTATCGTATATTAACAAACACAACTGAAAAACGAAAATATGATAGAATTTGGTATTCTCATGTAGGAAGAAAAAGAGAAAAAGAAGAGAGAAAAAATAATACACAAAAAAATGATTTTATAGGAATCTTATTTGGACATGCGAGCGATAAAAAAGAGGGAGAAATCCGTAATAAAAAAAGAAAAACACCTTCCAAAGGAGAAAATATAGAAACAGAAATGGATGTTTCCATTGAAGAAGCCTATTATGGCATGCAAAAAAAGGTGTCATTAAGAGCTGTAGACGGAAAAATGAAAACCTTTGGAGTAAAAGTACCGGCAGGAATTCGTAATGGTGAAAAAATACGATTAATTGGACAAGGAAAAGCTGGAGAAAATGGCGGAAAAAACGGAGATTTGCTCATAAAAATACATATACAAGATAGTGCAAAATTCAAACTAAAAGGATATGATATTTATACAGATGTATTATTAACACCATGGGAGGCAGCATTAGGCACAAAAGTAACAGTAAATTCTATAGAAGACGAAGCAAGCGTCTATTTACCACAAGGAATAGGAAGTGGAGAGAAAGTAAAAATCCCGGGAAAAGGCTATAAAGATGGAAAAGGTGGAAGAGGAGATTTAGTGGCAGAAGTAAAAATTGTAGTACCAAAACAAATGGGAGAAGAAGAAAAGGCATTATATGAAAAATTAAAAGAAGTATCAAAATTTGAACCAAGAACAAAAACGTTGACATAAATTTGATAAAACTATTGACAAATTGTGTAAAAGCACGATATAATAATACTTAGTGAGAATAAACGAAAGACAAACTATGTACAATTGGTTCATAGAAAAAGGGGTGCAAAAAATGGAAAGTATACAAGGTAAACACTTTAGTATAACAGATCCACAAGGAGTAAACACAGTTATATATAGAGTGAATAAAACTGCAAAAGAGTATTTAGACGAATATCCAAAATACACCGTAGAACGTCTAATCTCTGCAGAAGAATTAAATGGAAATCTGAAGAAAAAGACATTTTTTATAGATGAGCCAGAGTATGAAGAACAACTTGTTATCCTATCCTTTGGAAAGGAAAAAGTTGTTGTAAATATGGGTTTATTAGAAGACGACAAAATCAAAATCTCTAAAAAACCTGTACCAATTAAGTTTGATACTTTATATTCTGAAAAAGAAACAGAATATAAGGATTTTAAATATACACCAAATTTAAAGAGACCAATTACAATTATAGACCCAGAAACCACAGAAGAAGTAAAACCAGTTTTATATTATGATAAAAATACAAATGAGATAAAAGGAAAGTGTAAATTAAAACCATATAAATCCTATTTTGCCTTTGAAGTAAGGGATAAGAAAGAGGATAGCTAGAAAGGGGAATTTGTCGAATGAATCAAGCAAATGAGGATTCAAATATCGTTATCGCAGGGATACAAGCAGTAGAAACAGAAAGAGGGATAGAAGCACCAGTTTATAAAAAAGGTCCTAAGATGATTGCAATTAGAATGGGACAAGATGTGCAAGAAATTTTAACAAAAACAAGTAGATTATTAGAAAACGGGGAATTACAAGACGAAAACGAAAATAAAGTAGCCGTGTTTCATAAAGCAAAAATGCAAGAATTAAAAGAAGCAAGAGAAAATAGAAAAGTAAAATCAGCAGAAAAAGTAATTCCGAATAAAGCAGTAGAAACAAGAAGAGCGAGAAAAGTAAGACAAGAGGATGAAAGAGCAGGCTAAAAGCACATAAGATTAGAAAAAGGTGGAACGCCATGGAAAAATTTAAAAGAGTATTAAAACAAAGTAAAAAATTTTTGATTGTAATAGCAGTACTATGGATCATATTAGCCATAGTACTTGTTGCGCCTGTGGCACAAACTATTCAAGATGCTACAATGGCATCAGGAAGATTTAATATGAATATTTTCTTAGAGAATATTGGCTCTGCTATAGCAAGCTTTAGTTCTATTACAAAAGTATTTGGCGCAGAATATATAGGAACTTATTTTACTTGCTTAGGCTATTTTACTATTGCTTTTATGATATTTTCTATTATAGGATTTATTAAATCTAAGCCAAAGAATGAGTATCATGATATAGAGCATGGTTCTAGTGATTGGTGTGAACATGGAGAACAATATAGGATTCTAAGTAAAAATAAAGGTTTAATATTAGCAGAAGACAACTATTTACCAATAGATAAAAGAGGAAATATTAATACGTTAATTGTAGGACGGATCAGGTTCTGGTAAATCTGCATCTTATTCAAAACCAAATGCTTATCAAATGCTAGGTTCTTACGTTTTTACAGATCCAAAAGGAGAATTATATGATGATACGGCAGGATACCTAAAAGCACATGGCTATGATATTAAAGTATTAAACCTAGTTAATCCAGCCAACAGTGATGGATATAACCCATTAATGCATATTTCTAGTGAATTAGACGTAGACGTTATAGCAAACACTGTTGTAAAAGGACAGGCATCAGAAAGTAAATCAGACCCATATTGGGATGATATGGCAGAAATGCTATTAAAAGCATTAATCTATTATTTAATAGCAACTAGACCAGAAGAAGAGCAAAACTTAGCTAGTTGTTCTGAATTGGTAAGAGCAGCAAATACAAATGGTGGCAGTAACCTTTTAACAGAGTTAATTAATCAACTACCTTATGACCATCCAGCAAGAATGTATTATAAATCTATTGAAATAGCACCAGAAAAAACTTATGGTTCTATTTTGAGTTCTTTGCAATCCAAACTAGGAAAATTTGATTCCAAAGAAATTGCAGAAGTAACTTCTACAGATACGATTAATTTTGAAGATATTGGAAGTAAAAAAACAGCAGTTTATGTTATTTCATCCGATACACATACGGCTTACGATTTCTTACTTACTATATTCTTCTCACAAATGATACAGCAATTATACAATTTTGCAGACCTAAATGGAGGCAAATTAAAAATACCAGTATTCTTTATCTTAGACGAGTTTGCTAACATTGGTAGAATACCAGATTTTGATAAGAAAATATCTACATCTAGAAGTAGAGGCATTCAATTTAGTGTTATTTTGCAAAACTTAGACCAATTAGAGGCAGTTTATGAAAAATCTTATGAAACCATTATGGGTAACTGTGATACCCACGTATTCTTAGGAAGTAACTCCTATAAAACAGTAGAATATTTCTCAAAAGCGTTAGGAGAAAAAACCATTTCTAGAGATAGCCATTCTATTAATCGAGATAAAAAATATCATAGACAAGGTGTGAGCGATTCCGAACAAATTATGGGAAGAGCTTTAATGACGCCGGATGAATTAAGAAGAATGGACAACGATACATGTATTATTTATGAAAAAGGAATTAAGCCAGTAAAAGCAAGAAAATATTATTATTTTGAACATCCGAGAATGAAACGTGATTTAGAAATGCATAAAATGGATCATAATCAATTTGATGCAGGAACTCGTGGAGAGTGGAGAAAATATAATCCATATAATCCCTATGTTCCAGAGAACGAAAAGAAAGTAGATAATTTAAAAGTAGAGTCCTTAGATGACTTATTTGAAGATGATATTCCTACAGAACCAATAAAACCAGAAAACAAAGAAGAAATAGAAGTAGAACAAAATGCAGAAAAAACGATAGCAACAGTAGAAGAGGCACCTATGTTACCACAAGAGGAAGAGCCAGAAATCTTTTCAGAAGATATTCAAAAAGAATTAGAGGCCAAGTTTGATGAATTATTTGGGCCAATGAATGAAGATTAAAACAAATCCCCTTTGAAAGAGGGGGAAATTTTTTTGAGAAGAAATAAACAAATGTTTGAAAAAAATATTGACTTTTTTTCTTTTCTTAAGTATAATATCATAGAAATAAAACACATAGGAAGGGAGAAAAAAATGAAATTTGTACATATAGCAGATATGCATTTTGATATGCCTTTTACCCTACTAAGCAATAGAGCAGACTTAGGAGAAATAAGAAGAGTAGACCAGAGAAGAGCTTTTCAAAAAGTCATAGATTATATAAAAGAAAATCAAATTCCTTATTTATTCATAGCAGGGGATTTTTATGAACAAGAATATATTAGGGAAAGTACCATAAATTACATTAGTAATTGTATAGAACAAATTCCAGATACTCACATTTTTATTACACCAGGAAATCATGATCCTTATTTAAAAAATTCCTATTATAAAACTTTCTCATGGCCAAAAAATGTAACTATTTTTGGAGGACAAGTAGAAAAAATAGAAATGCCAGAATGTGATATTTATGGTTTTGGCTTTACCGATTTTGAATGTACAAATTCAGAAGTAGAAGAAATATCTATAGAAAATCCAGAAAAAATAAATATATTAGTCACCCATGCTAATTTAGACGGAAGTAAGGTTTCTCCTAAAAGTTATCATCCACTTTCTAGTAAAAAATTAGAACAATTAGGATTTGATTATATTGCATTAGGACATATTCATAAGTCCAATTTAGAAAATAAAAATCAAAGAATCGTATATCCAGGTTCTACCATTTCCATGGGATTTGATGAATTAGGAAAACATGGTATGGTAGTGGGAAATATCACAAAAGAAAATGTAGAATTAGAATTTATTCCTATAGATGAAAAAGAATTTGAAGAAAAAAATGTAGATATTTCAGAGATGAATACCTTAGAAGAATTATTAGAATATTTTCAAACCATTTTTTTAGAAGAAAATAAATATTATAAAATAAATTTAATCGGAAATAGAAATTTTGAAATCAATCCTTATTCTTTATATAAAAAAATAGAAAATAAAAATATAATAAAAATAAAAAATAAAACAAATTTAAAATATTCCTTAGAAGAAATGGCAAATGATGCTACTTTAAAAGGTATTTTTATTACAGAAATGTTAAAAAAATTAAAAGAGGAAAATGCAGATAAAGAAATCATAGAAAAAGCATTAGAATATGGATTAGATGTTTTATCTTAAACAAGAGAGGAGTACTTATATTGAAAATAGAAAAAATAAAAATAAATTCTTTTGGTAATTTACAAGAAAAAGAAATAGAATTAAAAGAGGGAATGAATATTATACAAGGAGAAAATGAAAGTGGAAAATCTACTCTTTTAAAATTTATTACAACCATGTTTTATGGAATATCTAAAAATAAAAGAGGAAAAGAAATCTCAGATTACGAAAAATATGAACCATGGCATACAGAAGAATTTTCAGGAAAATTAGCCTATACATTAGATAATGGACAAACTTATGAAATTTATAGAGATTTTAGGAAAAAAAATCCCAAGTTATATAATAGCGAGGGAGAAGATATTACTAAAGAATATAAAATAGACAAAAATACAGGAAGTGGGTTTTTTACAGAACAAACGCAGATAGAGGAAGAAACATTTTTAAATACTTTGGTAACAGAGCAACAAGAAGTTAGAATTAACAAGCAAGAGCAAAATATATTAGTACAAAAAATAGCAAACCTAGCGGGAACAGGCGAAGACAACATTTCTTATAAAAAGGCAATGGATAAATTAAATAAAAAACAATTAGAAGAAATAGGAACAACTCGTTCCCAAGGTAGACCATACAATATTGTAAAAGAAGAATTAGAAAATTTAGAAAACGAGAAAAAAATACTTGAATGTCACAAAGACAAACAATATGAGATAGAACAAGAAGAAGAAAAAATAAAAAAAGAAATAAAAAATGACGAAATAAAAATAGAATTATTAAAAGAAATAAAAAAAATAGAAGAAAAAAAAGAATTAGAAAAAGAAAAAATAAATTTAATAGAAAAAATAAAAAAAGAAAATAATCAAAAAATAGAAGAATTAAAAAATAAAATAAAAAAATTAGAAGAAGAAAATTTAGCAGAAATAAAAAGTGAAGAAAATAAATTAAATAAAAAAAATAAAAAATATTTTATTATTTTATTTACTATTTTTATTTGTTCTATTTTAATATTTATTTTAAATAATTTATTTTTAAAAATAAATTTTATAAATTATATTTTTTATTTTATTATTCCATTTTTATTAGTATTATTAGTAATAGAAAAAATTTATTTTAAAAATAAAAAAATAAAAAATAAAAATGAAAAAATAATAAAAAATAATTTATTAGAAATAAATTTACAAATAGAATTATTAGAAAAAAATAATAAAGAACAAAATGAAAAAATAAAAAATATAGAAGAAAAAATAAATTTAGAAAATTATTTAGAAAAAGAAAAAATAAAAAATAAATATGCAGAAAAAATAAAAAAAGAAGAAATAAATGAATTAATAGAAAAAAAATATTTATTAGAAGAAATGCAAAATCATTATCAAAAAAATAATTTAAAATTACATACATTATTATTAGATAAAAAAAATATTTTACCAAAATTAGAAAAATTATCTTCAATAGAAGAAAAAATAGAACAATTGCGAGAAGAAGAAAAACAACTACTAAAAGACAACTTAGGCATAGAACTTGCAAAACAAATTTTAGAAATAGCTTATCAAAAAATGAAAGAAAATGTAACACCAAAATTTACACAATATTTATCAGAGAGTGTGCAAAAAATAACAAATGGAAATTATAGCAAAGTAAAAATGAATGATGAAGAAGGATTAATTGTAGAAAAAGAAAATGGAGAGTATATACCAGCGAATCGCTTAAGTGTAGGAACAATAGACCAATTATATATTTCCCTAAGGTTTAGCATGATAAAAGAATTAGCAAAAGAAAACCTTCCTATTTTATTAGACGAAGTATTTGCTTATTTTGATAGTAACCGACTAAAAAACATATTAGTCTATTTGCAAGAAAACTTTAGCGATACACAAATACTTATTTTTACTTGTACCAATAGAGAAGAAAAAATGCTAGAAAACCTTGCAATTCCTTATCATAAAGTAAATATGACCTGAAATACTATTGAATAGTGGAAAAATTTGTAGTATAATACTAACTGGAAAATAAATGAAGGAGAAGAAATATGTTTGATAAATTAGAGACAGTAGAGAAACGTTATGAGGAGTTAACAGAGAAAATTAGTAACCCAGAAATTATTGCTAAACAATCAGAATGGCGAGAATACATGAAAGAGCATGCAGAATTAGAGCCAATCGTACAAAAATATAGGGAATATAAGGCTACGCAAAAAGCATACGAAGAAGCCAAAGAAATGGTAGCAGATCCAGAGTTAAAAGAATTAGCAGAAGAAGAAATGCAAAAAGCAAAAGAAAGTATGCCTAAAATAGAAGAAGAACTAAAAATTCTATTAATTCCAAAAGACCCAGATGACGATAAAAACGTTATATGCGAAATAAGAGCAGGAGCAGGAGGAGAAGAAGCAGCTTTATTTGCGGGTACCTTATTTAGAATGTATTCCATGTATGCAGAAAGAAAACATTGGAATTTAGAGGTAGTAAACGAAAATCCTACGGAATTGGGAGGCTATAAAGAAATTTCTTTCATGATAACAGGAAAGGGAGCTTATAGTCGATTAAAATTTGAAAGTGGGGTACACAGAGTGCAACGTGTACCAGATACAGAAAGTAGTGGAAGAATCCATACCTCTACGGCAACAGTAGCAGTACTTCCAGAAGTAGAAGATGTAGAGATAGAATTAAATCCAGCAGATATCAAGTTAGAAGTATATAGGGCTTCCGGAGCTGGAGGACAACACGTTAACAAAACCTCGTCAGCCGTAAGATTAATCCATATTCCAACCGGAATTGTAGCAGAATGTCAAACAGAAAGGTCACAGGTACAAAATAGAGAGTATGCTATGAGGTTACTACGTTCCAGACTTTATGAACAAGAAAGAAGTAAAAGAGATAGTGAAATTGCCAATGAAAGAAAAAGTCAGGTAGGAAGTGGAGATAGAAGCGAAAAAATTCGTACTTATAACTATCCACAAGGACGTATTACGGACCATAGAATAGGAATGAGTGTTTACCAATTTGATGATTTCTTAAACGGAAACTTGGATGAAATGATAGATAACTTAATTGCAGCAGATAGAGCAGAAAAATTAAAAGGAGAAGAATAAAAAGAGGAGAGAATAGTAAAAAAAGAAACTATTCTCTGTTTTTTTTAGAAAAATTGTAACAAATGTAAGATAAAAACGTCCTATAGCAAAGGAGGAAAAAGTTATGCAGGATATGGAAGAAATCTATAAACAATATTTTTCTACCGTCAACAAATATTTATTCTGCCTAACCCATAATGAAGATATTTCCGAAGAACTTACGCAAGAAACTTTTTATAGAGCCGTAAAAAAGATAGATACCTTTCAAGGGGATTGCAAATTGTCCGTGTGGCTATGCCAGATAGCGAAGAATTTATGGTATGACCAATGTAGAAAAAATAAAAGATATGCACCCATAGAAGAAAAAGAATTTTTAGAAATACAAACAGAAGAAACTACGGAAGAAGAAATTCTAGCCAAAGAAGAAAAAATGGCATTGTATCAAAAAATGCAAAAACTTGATGAGCAAACCAGAGAAGTTATTTATCTAAGAATAACAGGGGAACTAAGTTTTAAAGAAATTGCTACCATTTTAAATAAAACAGAGAGTTGGGTAAGAGTTACCTTTTATAGGGGAAAGCAAAAAATAAAGGAGGTTGATGAAAATGAAGGAGAAGAAAGATTGTAAAATAGTACAAGACTTATTGCCAAACTATGTAGAAAAATTAACAAATGAAGAAACCAATCAATACATAAAAGAACATTTAGCGGAATGTGAAGAGTGCAACAAAATTTACGAAAACATGCAAAAAGACCTAGGGCTCCACCATAAAAGAAGCGATGCAAAAGCAATCAATTATATGAAAAAATACAATCATAAATTAAAAACATTAAAAATAATTTTACTGATAATATTTCTTTTATTTGTTGTGGTAGTAGGTAGAAAAACGTGGATACTTTCTAGCTTGTCTCATAAAGCACAGGAGACAGAAACACAAGAAACAAGAAATTTTCGTTCAAAAGTAATTAACTATAAAGATGGAGAAGTTATCATATGGGATTCTTATTCTAAGGGAGACGTTATCCTATTATATATCACTACTTATGGTGAAAATACCAACAAAAAAGAGCAAATTATTTATAAATCTAGCGAAGAAAAATTTGTGTTAACAGATGATGGAGAAACAAAAACAATGAAAGAGTTAGGAGATGTTTTTATAAATCCAATTAGCTTTACCTCAGATTTATTCTTAGAAAATATATGGCTTGCTATGACAACGAGTTTAGAAAAAATAACCTTACAAGGACAAGAATGTTATATGATAAGAGATGGAGACATGGAAAAATTTATAAATCCAGATACAGGTTTAGCCATTAAATTAGTAGATAATGTAGTAAACAGAACATCAGATTATTATTACGAATTTGGTAATGTAACAGATGAAGATGTAGCAAGACCAGATACAACAGGATATGTTGTAGAAGAGTAAGGTTGAAAAATAATATAATAAAAAGTTCATAGAAAATAAAAGTCCTAAAAATAGCACTTTTTAAGAAAGATTTAAATTACACCAAACAATTTAAACTAGTTAATTAGCTAACTTTGTAGCCTT
>CALXBX010000067.1 GCA_944386655.1 uncultured Clostridia bacterium
AAGGCTACAAAGTTAGCTAATTAACTAGTTTAAATTGTTTGGTGTAATTTAAATCTTTCTTAAAAAGTGCTATTTTTAGGACTTTTATTTTCTATGAACTTTTTATTATATTATTTTTCAACCTTACCTCCGTTTTTATTATTTTTTTGTTTGATATCACATTCGACATACTTTTTTTATTCACGAAACAAAAGAGATGTTTCTTTTAACGCAAAAGCAAAAAAACTTATTTCCTATAACTACGAAAAAGTGTGGCAAAGAAAAAATAGTGAAATTTTTATCACTATTTTTTTTGCCTTATGCTCGCCAAAAAGCATGGTAGGCCTTGTAGGCTTCATATATATCAAATTTTGAAGTTATCTCATAAGGAGCATGCATAGATAATACGGGCACTCCACAATCTATAACATCTACTCCTTTATTTGCTAGAATATATGCTATTGTTCCTCCACCGCCTATATCTACTTTTCCTAATTCTGCTACTTCATATTTTATATGAGCCTCTTCGAAAATATGGCGGATTTGTGCTACAAACTCTGCATTGGCATCTGATGCTCCAGATTTTCCCCTAGCACCTGTATATTTGTTTAGTCCTATTCCTCTTCCTAAGTATCCTGAATTATTTTTTTCATAAACACTTGCATAAATTGGGTCATATGCTGCATCTACATCTGCAGACAACATCTGAGAATTGCAAAATACTTTTTCTAATAAATTTGGAGTATTTACACCCAATTTATTTAGAATTTCGGACAAAAAAGTATCAAATACATGAGATTCCATTCCTGTATTTCCCATACTTCCTATTTCTTCTTTATCGGACAAAATGCAAACTGCGGTCTTATTTGGTATATCTTGCTCTAACAATGCAGTTAACGCTGTATACGCACATACTTTATCATCCTGTCCATAGGCTGCCACCATACTTCTATCTAATCCTGCACTTTTTGCACGAAATGCAGGTACTAATTCTATTTCTGAACTTGTAAAATCTACTTCTGTTATGCCATATTTTTCATAAAGCATAGCTAAAATATTTAATTTTACCGCTTCTGCTACGTTTCCTTCATAAGGAATACTGCCTATTAATAGGTTTAAATCTTCCCCCTTAATCCCTTCTTTTAATTTTCTTTCCATTTGTTCTGCTGCTAAATGTGGTAATAAATCCGTGATGGTGAAAATAGGATCTTCTTCTTGTTCTCCTATATTTATCTCTATTTTTTCTCCATTTGTTTTTACAATTACCCCATGCATAGCAAGTGGAATAGTTGTCCATTGATATTTCTTGATACCACCATAATAATGTGTTTTAAAATAAGCAAGCCCTTCTTCTTCGTACAATGGATTTGGTTTTAAATCTAGTCTTGGAGAGTCTGCGTGTGCTCCCACAATTTTTACACCATTTTCTATTGCTTCTTTTCCTATAATAGCTAAATAAATGCTTTTTCCTCTATTATCCCAAAAAATTCTATCTCCTGGTTTTAACGTTTGTTTTGTACTGATATCTTGAAAACCTTTTTGCTCAGCTAATGTTTTTGCGTTTTTTACCACTTCTCTTTCCGTTTTAGAATTATTCATAAATTGCATATATTGTTCGCAGTAAGAAAAAATTTTATTTTTTTCTTCTTCTTGCAAATCTACCCATCCTGTCTTTTTATTACGCATTAACTTTTCTTTTAATTCTTCTGCCTTCATTTGTCCTCATCCTTTCTTTTGTTTTTTGTATTATATCATGCCTATTTATTTTTTTCTACCTTTTTTTGCCAATCCCTTTTTTCCTTATATCAAATTTTCAAATTTCTATTTTTTCTCGTATTCATATTGTAAAGATAATTTTCATATAAATATAAAAATTATCTTTACAAAACTTATTTTTTATTGTTTAATAGAGTTAAAGATATTGTATTTTTTTGTAGAATTATAATATTTTTAGTATTTTTTATGGAGCGCATTATGAGTAAGAAAGAAAAAAAGAAAGCTTCTGCAATTCCTGTAGAAGACAATTTAGTAACCCCAAATTCCTCCCAAATAGAGGAAGATGTTATCAATAAAAATCCTGTGGAGAATAAAGAAGAAATTATCACAGAAGACTCTTCTGATAGTGTTTCTGTTATTGTTTCTAAAGATAAAAATGAAATTACAGATGCAGCAGATGATGCCATCAAAGAAGTGAACGCTATTGCCTATGCTGACAATTTAAAAGTTCCCGCTAATACGGCTGAAAACAATTCAACTGTTTCTCCGAAAAGCGATGAAACTCAATCAGAAGCTGCCAAAGACACTTCTACATATACCGCAGTAAAAGAAAAAAAATCGCGAAAAAAATGTTATATAATATTAGGCGTTTTATTGTTACTAATTATTTTAGCATTTCTGTTTTCCACCGTTTTTGCCTTATGTAACATTCCTAATGAAAAAATTTTAGGTGGCATTTCTATTAATGGTGTGGATGTTTCTCATTTGACGAAACAAGATGCAGAAGAAAAAGTAAAAAGCAGCCTAGCGCAAAAGTTGGAAACACCACTTACCCTTCAACATAACGATTATGAAACTACCGTTTTTGCAGAACAGTTTGATGTATCATTTGATGTTACAAAAGCAGTAGATATGGCTTATCAAATTGGAAGAACAGGAAATTTGTTTGAAAATAACTTTACCATTCTAAAAACATTATTTTCTAAAACTTCTATTTGTGCAGGATTATCTTATAGTGAGGAAACGCTAAATTCGTTAATAACAGAAATAGAAAATTCTCTACCAGATAGATTAATACAGCCAAGTTATTATATTGATAATGGACAATTAATTATTACTAAAGGGCAAAATGGTGTTACTATTGATGCTACTGGTTTAAAGGATGCTATGATTTATGCTATGAATAATATTCAATCTAATATCAGTACGATTACCATTCCAGTGAATCAAGTAAACGCTAACACTATTGATATTGCTGCCATCCATCAGGAAATCTATAAAGAGCCTCAAGATGCTTATTATACTACCAACCCTTATGTAGTACACCCTCAAGTAAATGGATTAGATTTTGCTATTTCTTTAGATGAGGCAACTGCTATGTTGGCAGAAGATAAAGAATCTTATGCTATTCCGCTTAAAGAGGTAACTCCAAAAGTGACAACTAACCAAATAGGTACAGAAGCATTTCCTGATTTGTTAGGAAGTTTTAGTACAACATATAGTACTAAAAATACAAATAGAAGCACGAATATTAGATTGGCTTCTTCTAAAATTAACGGTACCGTTCTTATGCCAGGTGAGACTTTTTCCTACAACCAAGTAGTGGGTAAAAGAACTGCCGCAGCAGGATATAAATCAGCTGCAGTCTACTCTAATGGAGAGGTAACAACTGGTATTGGTGGTGGTATTTGTCAAGTATCTTCCACTTTATACAACGCTGTACTTTATGCTAATTTGGAAATTGTGGCTCGTACAAATCATGGTTTTAATCCTGGATATGTAAAAGCTGGTCGAGATGCAACTGTTTCATGGGGTGGTCCAGATTTTAAGTTTAAGAATAACAGAGAGTATCCTATTAAAATTGTTTGTTCCGGCACAGGAGGAAAAATTAATTTTCAGATTTTTGGTTTGAAAACAGCTAATGATTATGAAGTGGAAATTGAATCTAATGTAGTACAAACGATTGCTTATAAAACAGTTTATCAAGATGATAGCTCTTTAGCAAAAGGAAAAACAAAGGTAATTCAAAGTGGTTCTAATGGTTGCAAAACGGAGACTTACAAAATTTTGAAGAAAAATGGTACGGTTGTATCCAGAACTTTATTATCCAAAGATACTTACAATCCTCACAATAAAGTTGTAGCAAGAGGAACTAAATAATCGTAAAACACACAATCCTTTTATGGCATTGTGTGTTTTTATTATTTTTGATTTTGGTTCGTATAATGAAAAAAAATCGCCACACTTTACTAGTGTAACGATTTTGTTGTGGTGCGCCTGGAGGGATTCGAACCCCCGACCTTCCGGTTCGTAGCCGAACACTCTATCCAACTAAGCTACAGACGCATTACATGTTACTATTATATATTGTATTTCATTTTATTTCAATAGAATTTTAAAAATTTTTCAAAAAAGTCTTGAAAATATAAATAATTTGTGCTATTATATATTAGCGTTGATAATAAATATTTCGAGGTGTGGCTCAGTTGGTAGAGCGCGTGGTTTGGGACCATGAGGCCGCAGGTTCGATCCCTGTCACCTCGACCAATAGATAAAAAGTCTGTAATGCTTGATATAAGCTGAATTACAGATTTTTTTGTTGCTGTTTTTCTAAAACTTTTTAAAATATCTTTAGAGTTGTGTAAGCTCATTTTTTACCTAAAAATCAATGCTTTTTGACCTTTAAAGTTGTGTGGGGTTGTGTAAATTTTTTTGCTCTTGCAGAAAAAATCGAGAATATTTGCAGAAACAGTTTTTTAAAATTGCAGAAAATTACAGAAACCATTTTTATTAATTATTTTCCAACTGTTTGATTTTTTCTTTTATCTCTTTTTCTAAATTATATTTTTTAGATAAATCTAACAATGCAATACAACTTTGTAATAACATTTTTTTTTCTAAATCGTCATTAGGAACTTCATCAATAATATTCATAATCATTTTTTTATAATATTCATCTTTATTGATATAACATTTATCTTTTTCGCATTGTTCTTCTGTCAAAGACAAATAAGTTTGCCCATATAATACATTTCTTTTTTTAGTA
>CALXBX010000068.1 GCA_944386655.1 uncultured Clostridia bacterium
ATACATCTAATAAAATTATATCAAATTATGGTAACTAAATCAAGGCTAAGAATTTTTAATAAAGATTTGTGCCTTTCGCAGACGAAGCGAAAGCGAAGGCAAGAAAGGAATGATAGTAAAAATGAAAAAAGCCCTATTAAAAGATAGTGTGAAAGAAATAAAAAATACCTATAAACGATTTATTTCCATATTATTAATGGCTTTTTTAGGTGTGGGCTTTTTTGCGGGAATTAGAGCAAGTAGTCCAGATATGCTAGATACCATAGATCAATATTTTACACAAAAAAACGTGTATGATATAGAAGTATTATCTACTTTGGGGCTTACTGAGGAAGATATAGATGCACTACAGCAAATTGAAGGTGTGAAAAATGTTTATGGAACCTACAGTACAGATGTATTAATAGAAACAGAAGATACAGAAGCTGTTGCTAAAATCTTGCCAATAGAAGATGTGAATCAAGCAGAATTAGTGGAGGGAAGAATGCCTGAGACTAATACGGAGTGCTTGGTAGAAGAAAATTATTTGAATGCGAGTCATAAACAAATTGGAGATACGATTCATTTGCAAATAGAAGATGCAGGAGAAGAAGGGATTTCTTTAAAAGAAACACAAGTAACCATAGTAGGAACTGCTAGAAGTCCTATCTATATTTCCAGAGAAAGAGGTACTACTACCTTAGGTTCTGGCAAAATTGATTATTTTATATATATTCCAAAAGATAATTTTGTATCAGATGTTTTTACAGAAATTTATATGACAGTTCCAAAACAAGAGGGAGTAAAAACAGGAAGTGCAGAGTATAAAGAAACCATAGAAGAAGTTACAGAAAAAATAGAAGCAATAAAAGAAGAGAGACAACAAGCAAGATATCAATCTTTAATAGATACAGCAAATGCAGAACTTGCAGAGGCAGAGCAAACTTTTGAAAGTGAAAAAGCAGATGCAGAAAAACAGTTAGCAGAGGCACAAGCAGAAATAGATAGTGGAAGAAAAGAATTAGAAGACGGAAAACAAGCATTAGAGTCTAATCGCAAACAAGTAAATAATCAGCTTAGTGAGGCCAAAAAGAAAATAGAAAATGCAGAAAAACAAATACAGGAAAACGAACAATTACTGCAACAACAAGAAACACAAGCCCAAGAAGGAATTACACAGTTAGAATCTGCTAAGCAAGAGCAACAAACAAATTTGACAAAGCTAAAAGAAGGACTTACACAAATAGAAGAAAGTATAGCAAAAATAGAGGAACAATTAAAACAAGAAGGAATTACAGAAGAACAGAAAGCTATTTTACAAACACAAAAAGAGGAATTAATAGAGCAGCAAAAAGAGACAGAAACACAAAAACAAACTTTGCAAGCAGCCATTACGCAAATAGAAACACAAATACAAAGTATACAAACAGAATTAGAAACAGGAAAAGCGCAATTAGAACAAGCAAAGCACACACTACAAACCAGTAAATCACAATACGAATCTAATCAAGCAAAAGCGCAAAAAGAATTAAACGAGGCACAAAAAGAATTAGAACAAGCGGAAGCGGAGTTACAAGAAGCAGAGCAAACCTTAGCAGAAAAACAGAAGGAATTTAATACCCAAATTGCGGAGGCAGAGGGAGAATTAATTGATGCAAGAGAGAAAATTGCAGAAATTGAAAAGCCAACTTGGTATATATTAGATAGAGAAAGCAACAGTGGTTATAGCAGTTTCATCAAAGATACAGAAAATGTAGAAAATTTAGGAAGAGTCTTTCCTATTGTTTTCTTTGTCATTGCTACCTTAATTTCTCTTACTTCTATGACAAGAATGGTAGAAGAACAAAGAGTACAAATAGGAACCTTAAAAGCATTAGGATATAATAAATTTCAGATTGCAAGCAAATACATTTTATATGCAAGTTTAGCTTGTATTGTTGGTGGTATTTTAGGAATGATGGTAGGCTTTTACCTATTACCGAATATTATTTGGCTAATGTATAGCCTGATGTATACCATAACGAATTTTGTCATTACCTTTAATTGGTATTATGCCATTACGCGGATTAGGCATTGCAAGCATTTGCATTATAGGAGCAACTGCATTAACAACTGTACAAACCTTAAAACAAACGCCAGCAGAATTAATGAGACCAAAGTCTCCAAAACCAGGAAAGAGAGTTTTATTAGAAAAAATTCCATTTATATGGAAACGATTGAATTTTTCTAGAAAAGTGACTATCAGAAATATTTTCCGTTACAAGAAAAGGTTTTTTATGACCATTATAGGAATTGCAGGTTGTACAGCATTAATATTAACAGGTTTTGGAATAAAAGATGCTATTTCAGCTTTACTTCCAGATCAATATGAAAAGGTATTTCATTATGATATGCAAGTAAGTTTAAAAAATGCATTAACAAAGGAACAAATTACACAACTAGTAGAAAGTATAAAGCAAAAACAAGGTATGACACAAGTAGTAGAGACCTATATGGCAGGAGGAACACTTGTTAAAGATGACGCACAAGAAGATATACAAATTGTTGTGCCAGATAGTGAAGAAGAACTAGAAAAAGTAATTTCCTTAAACGATGTGGTAACAGAAGAAAAAGTGAATCTGCCAGAAAACCAAATTGTTATTACAGATAAATTGGCGGAATTAATTAGAGCAAAAGTAGGAGATACCGTTACTTTAAGAAATGGGGATGAGGAAGAAGTACAAGTAGAAGTCGCACAAATTGTAGAAAATTATATTTCCCATTATGTGTATATGTCTAAGCAAATGTATGAAAGTTTGTATGGAACTTATGAGACAAATGTGTTATTTTTGCAATATGAAGGATTAAGTGAGGAACAAGAAAATACATTATCTAAAGAATTATTAGCGGAAAATGGTGTATCCTCTACCATATTTATTTCTAGTATACAAACTGTTATGGAAGATATGATGTATTCTTTAAATTATGTAGTAGTGGTTTTAATTGTATCGGCAGGATTGCTAGCTTTTGTAGTATTATATAATTTGGCAAATGTAAATATTAGTGAAAGAATTAGGGAACTGGCTACTATAAAAGTCCTAGGATTTTACGATAAAGAAGTTTATCAATATATATCTAGAGAAACAGTAATTTTAACAGCTATTGGAATTCTATTAGGATTAGTAGGAGGCTATTTCTTAAGCTACTTTATTATGGGTACTTGCGAAATAGATATGTTACGTTTTACAAAAGACATTCTGCCACAGAGTTATGTATATGCAGCTTTGATTACCATTGCCTTTACGATAATTGTAAACATCGTTACTTATTTTGCTTTAAAGAAAATTGATATGATAGAAAGTTTAAAAAGTATAGAATAAAGAAAAGAGGGGAATGTACGTGATAAGATGGAAGCAAACAGAACAGATAGAGCATAAAGAAGAAAAAGAAAAATTAGCTAAAAAAATAGCTGAGAGAGTAAAAGAAGGAGAGATTATTGGATTTGGTTCTGGAACTACTTCTTACCTAGCTACTTTAGCGATTGGGAGAAAAATAAAAGAAGAGGGATTGCATATAAAAGCAATTCCTACTTCTGATGCAATAGAAAGCCTATGTAAGAAATTAGAAATACCAGTTACTAGTTTAGAGCAAGAAACTCCTAATTGGTGTTTTGATGGAGCCGATGAAGTAGATAGCCAAGGTAATATGATAAAAGGAATGGGAGCAGCCATGTTTAGAGAAAAATTAAATATGGTAAATAGCAGGGAAAACTACATTTTAATAGATAGCTCTAAAAGAGTAGACAAATTAGGAGAGAAACATCCCATTCCGATAGAATGCGAAAAAAGAGCAGCAAATTATGTGTTAGAAAAGGTAAAAGCATTGGGAGCAAAAAAATTAGAATGGCGTTATCAAGAGGAAGAATCATCTAACCAATTAGATACAAAGTTTGTTACAGATAACGGAAATTATATTTTGCATGCTTGGTTCGATGAAATACCTTCCTCTTTAGAAAAAGACTTAAAACAAATTGTTGGGGTAATAGAAACAGGATTATTTATAGGATATCCTATTCATATAATTCAGTAATATACACATCTTTAGCCTCTGGATGATTTAAAAAGCCAATCGTAGCAACATCGTCTTTTACTTCCTGTATCCAAACAGGTTCATCATGATAATAAATTTCTTCAATTTGTTTATTCTTCACAATTTCATAAATTCTTTCTTTTTTCATAGAATTCTCTCCTCTCTCGTTTTGTTCTATTCTATACAGAAAAAAGAAAAAATATACATGAAATTTTGAACTTTGCAATTTAGGGACGTTCCTTAAATTGCAGAAAAGAAATAAAAATGTTAGAAAGAAATAAAAATAGATTAGAGGTAAAACTGCAATTTAAGGAACGTCCCTAAATTGCAAAGTTCACCTAAAAGGAAAGGAACGAAAAAAATGAATGTATTGATAATAGGAGATATTGTAGGGGAAGCAGCAGTAAAGAAATTAAGAGAAAATCTTCCCCAGTTAAAGCAAAAACACGAAATTGATTTTGTCATAGTAAATGCAGAAAATGCAGCAGGGGGAATGGGCATTACGAAAAAAATATTTGCCGAATTAAAAGAAATGAAAATAGATGCCATTACAATGGGAAATCATACATGGGGTAAGAAAGATATTTTTGAGTTTATAGATGACCCTATTTTGATTAGACCTGCCAATTACTCTAAAGGAGTGATAGGAAAAGGATATGCTATTTTTAAACGAGGAGAAAAGAAAATAGCAGTTATCAATTTAATAGGAAGAACAGATATGGCTGTACAATCGGATAATCCTTTTACGACAGTAGAAGAAATTGTGGAGAAAATAAAAGAAGAAGTAGATGATATCCTAGTAGATTTTCATGCAGAAGCAACTGCTGAAAAAATTGCAATGAAATATTTTTTAGATGGCAAGGTAACAGCTATTTTTGGTACACATACACATGTACAAACGGCGGATGAACAAGTTACTAAAAAAGGAACAGCCTATATTACAGATGTAGGAATGACAGGAGCGATAGATTCTGTAATAGGAATGGATATTCAAGCAGCGATGAAACGTTTTATTACATCAATGCCAGAAAGATATAAACTAGCAGAAGGTAGTCAGATGATAAATGGATGTGTAATAGCGATAAATGACGAGAATTGTCGAGCAACGAATATTTATAGAATACAAGTAAAATAAAAGGCGAAAAAACAAAAACTTTAGCGAAAAGTTTTCCTAAAAATTTCCAAAAAAGACTAGACAATTTATAAAATATGTAATATAAATATACCTGTAATTCAAATAAAAATAAAATTATAGGAGGCAAAAAATGGAAATTTTAAAAATCTCATCCAAATCAAATCCAAATTCAGTAGCAGGAGCAATTGCTGGATTGGTAAAAGAAGAAAACAAAGCAGAAATGCAAGCGATTGGAGCAGGAGCACTGAATCAAGCTGTTAAGGCAGTGGCAATAGCAAGGGGATTTGTAGCACCATCAGGAGTGGATTTAGTTTGTATACCAGCATTTGCAGAGGTAGAAGTAGAAGGAGAGGACAGAACTGGTATTAGAATTATTGTAGAGTCAAGAAAATAACCCAAGGTAGTTTTAGACCTTGTTTATATAGAAAAGTACTTAAAGAAGGTGCTTTCCTATAAAAAGATTGCAAAAGAAAATTATACTTTTGCAATCTTTTCAAAATATTTTTTCAAAATCAAATTTAATTCTCTATTATTATCATTCATGGCTTATTCTATTATGCTTAAGCAAAAACCTTTTTTTCTTTTCGTTTCTAACACCCAACTTCATACAAACAGTAACATTCACTTAGCATTTTCTTGAAAAATACAAGAAAGAAAGCTTGAAAAAATGGAAAAGATAAGATATGATTAATAAAAAATACGGGGTGAGAAAAAGCAAAAATGAGATTTAATATAGTAAAAGGTATTTTTATAATAGTAGTAATAGGTATCATTGTGTTTGCTATATATTCCATCTATTTTCAAGAAGATCAAGAAAATACACAAGTGCAGAATGAACAGCAAGCAGAAGTGATAGAAGAAAAGAAAGATATTCGATTGGGCATTTCTAATTTTGATACCATAAACCCATTACTAACTACTAATAAAGAAGTATTAAATATTGGAAAGTTAATTTTTGAACCATTGCTTACCTTAGACGAAAATTATAAAATACAATTATGTTTGGCAACAGAATGGTCAAAAACATCAGATACGAGTTATGTAGTAAAAATAGATAATTCTGTACAATGGCAAGATGGAAGCCCTCTTATTGCCAAAGACATACAATTTACCATAGATCGCTTAAAAGAGGGTAAATCAATTTACTCCGCTAATGTAGAAAAAGTAAGCAGTGTAGAAGTCATAGATGCTAGTACTGTTAAAATTAATTTATCTGAACCAGTTCCTTTTTTTGAATATAATTTAACCTTTCCTATTATGCCAAATAACTATTATTTAGGTGAAGATTTTAACACTTCTACAAAAATACCAATAGGAACAGGCATGTATAAAATTACTAGTATGGATAGCCAAAAGATTACCTTGGCGAGAAATGATAGCTGGTGGAAAGATACAGAGCCTAAAATTGAAACAGTAGAAATCAAGTTATATACAGAAATAGGAGAATTATATAATAGTTTTAAACTAGGAAATATAGATATTTTTACAACGGCTAATCGTGATTTAGAAAACTATATTGGAACGATGGGATATGCCAAAGAAGAATTTGCAGGAAGAGAATTAGATTACTTAGCTTTTAATTGTCAAGATGATTTGTTGCAGAGAGTAGAAGTAAGAAAAGCAATTTCTTATGCCATTGATAAAAACAATATAGTGTCAGCGGTATATAATAATCAATACTATGTTTCTCATTTCCCATTAGATTTTGGAAACTTTGCTTATGAGAATACGCAAACTAGTAGTGGATACAATGTGGAACAGGCAAAACAAGTATTAACGAGTAATGGGTGGGAATATAAAAATAATCGCTGGCAAAAAAGAGAAAATGGGAAAACACTTCGTTTAAGATTTACATTATCTGTACAACAGAATAATGCCCAGAGACTTGCCGTGGCAGAAAATATAAAAGCTCAATTAGAACAAATAGGTATTTCTGTTACCATTGGCAAATTGTCAGATACACAATATCAAACAGCATTAACCAATAAAAGTTATCAAATGTTAATTACTGGCGTATATAATGGCTATAGTCCAGATGTATCCAAGTTTTTTGGGACGAACAATTTGCAAAACTATACGAATGAAACAATGCAAACACTGCTAAAAGAAGTAGAGTCTATACAAGATGAAACATTATTAAAACAAAAGTATCAAGAAATAGTAAGTATTTACCAAGAAGAACAGCCATTTATTTGTTTATATCGCAACAAAGTAACTGTAATTAAAGACCAAAACTTAGCAGGGGAAGTAACACCAAATAATTTTTTTAGTTATTACCATTTTGAAGATTGGTATCGTATGTAAAAAAAATAAAAAAACTCTTGACAAAAGAAAATGTTGGTATATAATAAGAATACAAACATATGTTTAAAAATATCGCAAGGAAGGAAAGATAAAATATGGAAAAACAAAATTCAGAAAAAATGAAAGCTTTGGAAGCAGCATTAGGACAAATAGAAAAACAATTTGGAAAAGGCTCTGTTATGAAATTAGGAGATTATCAAGCTATGAATGTAGAGGCTATTCCAACAGGAGCTTTAAGCCTAGATATTGCTTTAGGAATAGGAGGAATTCCAAGAGGAAGAATTATAGAAATATATGGGCCAGAATCCTCTGGAAAAACTACTTTAGCATTACATATGATTGCAGAAGCACAAAAATTAGGTGGAGAGGCAGCTTTTATTGATGCAGAACATGCCCTAGACCCTGTTTATGCAAAACATTTAGGGGTAGATATAGATAATTTAATTGTATCTCAACCAGATACAGGAGAGCAAGCATTAGAAATAGCAGAAGCACTAGTAAGAAGTGGAGCTTTAGATGTTATTGTAATAGACTCTGTGGCAGCGCTAGTACCAAAGGCAGAAATAGATGGAGATATGGGAGATTCTCATATTGGTTTGCAAGCAAGACTTATGTCACAAGCTTTGAGAAAATTAGCAGGAGCTATTAACAAATCCAAATGTGTAATTGTATTTATTAACCAATTAAGAGAAAAAGTAGGCGTTATGTTTGGAAATCCAGAAACGACAGCTGGTGGTAGAGCTTTAAAATATTATGCATCTGTTCGTTTAGATATTAGAAAAGTAGAAAATATTAAACAAGATGGAGAAGTATTAGGAAATAGAGCAAAAGTAAAAGTAGTAAAAAATAAAGTAGCACCACCTTTTAGAGAAGCAGAATTTGATATTATTTATGGTAAAGGAATTTCTAAAGAAGGAAATATTTTAGATATTGCGGTTAACCTAGATATTATCGAAAAAAGTGGTTCTTGGTTTAGCTATAAAGGAGAGAGAATTGGCCAAGGAAGAGAAAATGTAAAAAAATATTTAGCAGATAATCCAGAAGTGGCAAAAGAAATAGAAGAAAAGATTAGAGCTAACTTTACAGAAGCATTTGAAAAGAGTTTAGGAGACAACGAGGAAGATAAAAAAGAAAATACAGAAGAAGAAACCGAAGCAGAGGAATAAGAAGAGATAAAAAGGAAGAAATAAGAAATGTATACCATAGAAGAATTTGATAGGGCAAAGACACAAGTGTTAAAATATGTGATGTATAAAAAACGTACACTGCAGGAAGTAAAAAATAAATTTGCTTCTATCCTAGAAGAAAATTTATTAGAAGATGTATTACAGGAATTGCAAGAGATTGGATATATTAATGACGAGCAATATATAGAAAGGGCAGTAAATGAATATAGAGCCTTAAAGAATCTTTCTATAAAAGAGATAAAATATAAATTAATGGCAAAAGGAATTCCTGCAGGAGAATGGGAAAACTATTATGCCAAACATAAAGAGGATTTGCAGGAATATGAAAGAAAATCTGCAGAAAATATTGTATTAAAGAAGATGAGCAGTATGGAAGAAATAGAGATAAAACAATATTTGCTAAAGAAAGGATATGCGTCAGAATATATTGGAGAAGCAATGGAAAAGATAGAGGAGTAAGGTGGAATAGGAATGCAAAAAGTACTAACTATGGAAACAAATAAATATGCTATTAAACTGGAAAATTTTGAAGGACCATTAGATTTATTATGCTATTTAATAGAAAAAAACAAAATGAATATTTGTGATATCAAAATTAGTGAAATTACAGACCAATATGTAGCCTATATAGAGGCAATGGAAAAAATGAACTTAGAAATCACTAGTGAATTTTTAGTGATGGCTTCCACCTTAATTTATCTAAAATCAAAAAGTCTTCTTCCTACACAGGTAGAAGAAGAGGCAGAATTAACAGAGGAAGAGTTATTAAGAAGAATTATAGAATATAAAAAATACAAAGAGGCTGCTAAATTGTTAAAAGAACGCTATGGTATTTATGCAAAACGTTATACAAAACTTCCAGAAGAAATACAATTACCAAAGCAAGTGCTAGAAAGAAAAGATACCATAGATACCATTGTAGAAAAATATAAAAATATTGTAGAGAAAAATAGTATGCGACTAAACCAAAATGCAAAAAATATAGAAAAAATAGCTATTACAGATACATATACGGTAGCAAGTAAAGTGAAAGAAATATTTAGAGAGTTATTAAAAAAGCCAAAGTTTGTATTTAACAAAATGTATACAGTTTCTAAATGCAATAAACAAGAAGTAGTAACAGCTTTTACAGGTTTATTGGAATTATCCAGAAGAAGCAAGGTTATTACAAAGCAGGAAGAATTATTTGGAGATATTGTGGTAGAAAAAAATAAAAGGAAAATAGGTTAAACAAGAAAAAGAATATTATAAAAGTATAAAGAAGAAATAAATGGTAAAAATAAAAAATAGAAATAGGTTTTAAAGAAGGTGAAAAAAACAATGCTGTTTTTTATTTTAATACTGTTAGGAATATTTCTTCTTTTTTGTATTTTTTCTATGTTAATACTACTAAGTAGTATTTCTATAGAAGTGGAACAACTTTATAAAGAAAATAATAGAAAATTACAATTAAGAAAGCCAATTGTGTTTCGTATAAAATTATTAGATAAAATTACCATTGTAAAATGGAAAATAACGAAACAGAAAATAGATCAATTAGAAACAGACAAGAAAATACCTCATATGGATTTAGAAACAATAGAGAGAGAGCATATTTTCCAAAAGAAAAATAGAGATTTCATAAAGAATTTAAAAATATGTTTAGAAAGCTTAAATTTAAAAATAGCCATTGGAACAGAAGATGCCGTTCTTACTTCTTATACTGTAGCTTTGCTGGCCTCTGCCATAAGTATATTACTACCACATATCGTATGTATGAAGAATAGAAAGAAATGTTACTACACAGTTCTACCAAAATATGAAAATAAAAATGAATATCAAATTGAATTTAGTAGTATAATTCGCATAAAAATCGTACATATTATTTATAGTATATACATGCATAAGAAGCAAGTGAAAGGAGAGGAAAAAAATGAGCGAACATCCAATAGAAGGTTTAATGAATACAGCCATGAATTCCATTAAAGAGATGGTAGATGTTAATACCATTATAGGAGAGCCTATAGAAACCTCTAATAATATTATTATTCTGCCTATTTCTAAAGTAGGATTTGGCTTTGCCGCAGGAGGTAGTGAATTCAAAGGAGAAACCATTAATGAGTACACAAAAAAAGATAAAGATGAGGCAATACAATATAAATTGCCATTTGGTGGAGGAAGTGGAGCAGGTGTTAGTATTTCACCAGTTGCCTTTTTGGTAGTACAAGGAGGTAGCGTAAAATTATTGCCTGTTAACCATAGTTCTGCAGTAGACAAGCTTTTAGATTATGTACCAGATTTAGTAGAAAAAACCAATAATCTTATTAATAGAGAAATGACGAATAGAAAAGAGGAAAAGAAACAAGAAGAGCAAAGAAAAAAACAACAAGAAAAACAGGAGAAGCAAGAAAAACAAGAAACAGGAGAGAATCATTATACACAGCCAGCTGTAGACAACAGTACTATTATTGTACCAAATACAACGAAATTACGTCCTAAAAGAGGGAAAATAGCAAAATATGAATACGAGTATGATGAAACAGCTCCAGAAGATATTATAGAAGATTATGATGATTAAAGAGAAAGAAGAATGCCTATTGGTGAGGCTGCTGAAAAAGTAGCTGAAAATTAGCTCTCAAAAAATCGTGAATTGGAAAATATTTTTTCTAATTCACGATTTTTATATTTATTAAATAAAAACACAAAATAATGGATTATATTTATCCAT
>CALXBX010000069.1 GCA_944386655.1 uncultured Clostridia bacterium
GACTGTACAAGACATTGCATCAGTAATTGAAAGCTGGACAAAGATTCCTGTTAAGAAAATTACAGAAGCTGAAACACAAAAATTATTAAACTTAGAAACAAATCTACATAAAAGAATAATAGGTCAAGACCAAGCTGTTAGTGCTGTATCTAGAGCTATCAGAAGAAATCGTGCAGGACTTCAAAGTACAAAAAAACCACCTTCATTTATATTTGTAGGACCTACTGGAGTTGGTAAAACAGAATTGGCCAAAAGTTTAGCCTATGAAATGTTTGGATCTGAAGATTCAATCATAAGAATAGATATGTCTGAATACATGGAAAGTCATTCTACATCTAAGTTAATTGGTGCACCTCCAGGATATGTAGGATATGATGATGCAGGTCAATTAACTGATAAAGTAAAAAGAAAACCTTATCCAATAATTCTTTTAGATGAGATTGAAAAAGCACATCCAGATGTATTTAATATTTTATTACAAGTATTAGATGATGGAAGAATAACAGACTCACAAGGAAGAACGGTGGATTTTAAAAATACCATTATTATCTTAACTTCTAATTTAGGATCTGAATATATCTTAGAAGGAATAACAGATAAAGGAGAGATTTCAGAAGAGGCAAAAGAAAAAGTAAATAATTTATTAAAGAAAAGTTTTAGACCAGAATTTTTAAATCGTTTAGATGAAATTGTATTTTATAAACCTTTAAAGAAAGAAGAAGTTACAAAAATATTAGACTTGTTAATTGTAGATTTAGAAAAAAGGCTGGAAGATAAACATATTACATTAGAATTAACGGATAAAGCAAAGCAATATTTGATAGATAATGGCTATGATGAAGTATATGGTGCAAGACCATTAAAAAGATTTGTTACCAAAAAGTTAGAGACATTAATTGCTGAGAAAATATTAAAACAAGAGATAAAGCCTTCTTCTAAAGTAATTGTGGATTGTGAAGAGAATAACCTAGTAATTAAAAAATAATATAGATTTAGCAAGATAGCCATTTTAGCTATCTTGTTTTTTATGCTGTAGTATGCTATAATTTCCTATAGAAAAAATTGTGAAAAAAGAATAATGAGGAAAAATATATGAATCAAAATTATAATGAAGAAATTTTAGAAAAATGTCTTCCAAAATATTTAGAAGAAGATTTAAAGAGACTAAAAGAAGGAATAAAGAATAAAGTGAGTTATTTAGATTGCTTAGTGAATGAATTGCAAGGTTCCGTAAATAGTGCATTTGTAGACGGGGATATAACAGAAGAACAATGCGATTATTTTTACAGAAAATATATTTATGGGGGATTAGTGTAATATGTTCAAATTACATTCAGAATTTAAGCCAACAGGTGACCAACCTCAAGCAATAGAAAAATTAAGTAATGGAATAAAAGAAGGTAAGAAATTCCAGACTTTACTTGGTGTTACAGGTTCTGGAAAAACCTTTACAATGGCAAACATTATACAAAATGTACAGAAACCAACGCTAGTATTAGCACATAATAAAACGCTTGCTGGACAATTATATTCAGAGTTTAAAGAATTCTTTCCAGAGAACAACGTGGAATATTTTGTTTCATATTATGATTACTATCAACCAGAAGCCTATATTCCACAGTCAGATACCTATATAGAAAAGGATTCTTCTGTCAATGACGAAATAGATAAGCTAAGACACTCTGCAACAGCAGCCTTATTTGAAACAAGAGATGTTATCGTAGTAGCATCTGTTTCTTGTATTTATGGCTTAGGAGACCCTATTGATTATGAGAATATGACAGTTTCTTTACGACCAGGTATGAAAATAGAAAGAAACGAAATGCTAAAGAAATTGATTAATATGCAATATAGCAGAAATGAATTAGATTTTAAAAGAGGAACTTTCAGGGCAAAGGGAGATATTGTAGAAATATATCCATCAGACGAGAGTGAAAGTGCTATTCGAGTGGAATTTTGGGGAGATGAGGTAGAAAAAATTGTAGAAATTAATCCTTTAACAGGAAAAGCGATTAGTACTAGAAATCATATTTGGATTTTCCCAAACTCCCATTATGTTACAACCAAAGATAAGATGGAAAGGGCAATAGAGACAATAGAACAAGAAAAAGAAGAGAGAATTGCTTATTTTAAGTCACAAGGTAAATTATTAGAAGCACAAAGAATTGAGGAAAGAACCAACTTTGATATAGAAATGATGAGAGAAACAGGATTTTGCCAAGGAATAGAAAACTATTCTAGACATATTAGTGGCAGAGAACCAGGCTCACCACCATTTACCTTATTTGATTATTTCCCAAAGGATTTCCTATTGCTAATAGACGAATCCCATGCTACTATTCCACAAGTAAGAGCTATGCATAATGGAGATAGAGCAAGAAAAGAATCTTTAGTAAAATATGGATTTAGATTACCTTCTGCTTTTGATAATAGACCTCTAAAATTTGAAGAATTTGAGCAGAGAATTCATCAAGTTATTTTTGTAAGTGCTACGCCAGGAGAATATGAGAAAGAACATTCTGGAGAAAACGTAGTGGAACAAATTATTAGACCAACAGGGCTATTAGATCCAAAAATAGAAGTAAAACCAGTAAGTAATCAAATTGACGATTTAATAGAAGAAATTAGACAAAGAGTAGAAAAGAAACAAAGAGTTTTAGTAACCACACTTACGAAAAAGATGGCGGAAGATTTAACTGCTTATTTAGCCGGAATTGATATTAAAGTAAGATACATGCATTCTGATATAAAAGCATTAGAGAGAATGGATATTATCCGAGATTTAAGACTACGGAGAATTTGATGTTTTAGTGGGAATTAACTTGTTAAGAGAGGGATTAGATATTCCAGAAGTATCCTTAGTTGCTATATTGGATGCGGACAAAGAAGGATTTCTTCGTTCAGAACGTTCTTTAATTCAAACAATTGGGCGTGCTGCTAGAAATACGGAAGGAAAAGTTATCATGTATGCAGATGAATTAACAGACTCTATGGAAAAAGCCATTCACGAAACAAATAGAAGACGTGAAATACAAGCAAAATACAATGAAGAACATGGTATTGTTCCTCAAACCATTCAAAAATCCATTAGAGATACTATCAAGGCAAGTATTGTAGAGGAAGCACAAGCAGAGTACAAGTTAGATAAAGATACAGATATACAACAAATTATTGATAAAATGACAGATGAGATGCTAAAATATGCAAGCAATATGGAATTTGAAAAAGCAGCAGAATTAAGAGACAAGATAAAAGAATTAACAGGAGAATAAAGGAAATCTTAAGAATATTGTAAGAGAAATTTAAAACATAATTCCTCCTTTTTTGCTACAATGCAAGAAAGGAGGAATTTTATATGAAACGAAAGCAAAGGAAACACAAAAAATTAAAGAAAGATACGCTATTCTTACTAGCGATATTTGGCATTACAACTGTTCTTTTATTCATTATTTTGCAAGGAATTCCGAAAGAAACCAATGCAAGCAATAATACCATAGTGAAGGGACAAATAGAAACACAAGGGAAAAATGGATATGATACCGTATTTTGTTGGGGAGAAAGAAAGTATATAGAATATAAACAAAATAAGGGAAGTTGGAAGAACCTTCCTTATTGGGATAATACTGTAGAAACAGATGGATGTGGTATTACAGCGCTTAGCATTATTGCAAGTGGCTATGGAGAAAAAGTAACGCCAAAAGATTTAAGAGATTTCTATTATCCACATTTAGCAGGAGATTCTATTCCAACAGCACTAGAAGAGGATCTAGGTATTCCTTGTAGTGATTTTATTTATCAATCTTCCTATTTTACAGTAGAGAAGGTGGGAGAACATTTAAAGCAAGATAAACCCATTTTAATTTGCGTAAATAATCAGCCAGATGATAGATGGACGACCGCTTCTCATTATTTAGTTTTATTAGGCATGGATGAAGAACAAAACATTTATGTATCTAATCCGAACGGGGATAGAGGAAGTGCAAAACAATCAGATTGGTACAAGCCTTCAGAAATACTACCTTACATTGTAAAAGGGGTTTGGATTTATTAGAATTCTATACAAAAATTATACAAACTCTTGTTTTTATTTTTAAAATATAGTATAATTCTCTTGGGCAAAAGGAGGAACTATCATGAATGATAAGATTATTATAAAAGGAGCAAAAGAACATAACTTAAAAAATATAGATTTAGAGATACCAAGAGATAAATTAGTAGTTATTACAGGACTTTCTGGCTCGCGGAAAATCTTCTCTTGCATTTGATACGCTTTATGCAGAAGGGCAAAGAAGATACGTAGAGAGTCTATCTTCTTATGCAAGACAGTTCTTAGGACTAATGGAAAAACCAGATGCAGAGTCTATTGAGGGACTATCTCCCGCTATTTCTATAGACCAAAAAACAACTTCTAAAAATCCACGTTCTACAGTAGGAACCGTAACAGAAATCTATGATTATATTCGTCTACTTTATGCCAGAATTGGTGTACCATATTGTCCAAAATGTGGGAAAAAGATAGAAAAACAAACCATAGACCAAATTGTAGACACCATTATGGAATTAGAAGAAGGTACAAGAATCCAAGTCATGTCTCCTATCGTAAGAGGTAGAAAAGGTGAATACACCAAACAATTAGAGGAGTTCCAAAAAGAAGGTTTTGTAAGAGTAAAAGTAGATGGCGAAATGTACGAATTGTCAGACGACATTTCTATTGATAGAAAGAAAAAGCATAATATTTCCATTGTAGTAGATAGATTAGTAGTAAAGAGTGATATTCGTAGTAGATTAACAGAAAGCGTGGAAATTGCTTTAAAGCATGCAAATAATCTAGTGGTTATAGAAGATGCTACTCATGGAAAAGAAATGTTGTTTAGCCAAAACTATGCCTGTCCAGACTGTGGAATAGGGTTTGAAGAGTTAACACCAAGAATGTTTTCTTTTAACAATCCATTTGGAGCTTGTCCAACTTGTACAGGAATTGGCTATTTAATGAAAATGGATGAAGATTTAATTATTCCTGATAAAAATAAAACTTTATATGATGGAGTAAAAGCTTTTGGAGCAAGTACAATGAAACGAGGAGACACCATGGCAAAAATGTACTTCGAAAGCATTGGAAAGCATTATGGTGTGGATATTTCTGTGCCTATTAAAAAGTTACCACGTGAGTTTCTAGATAAAATTCTATATGGAACAGGAAAAGAAAATATAGATTTTGAATATACCTCAGCAGCAGGAACAAGAAAATATACTGCTCCATTCGAAGGGGTAATTCCTACTTTAGAGAGAAGGCATAATGAAACAAAATCTCAGGCAATGAGAGGTTTTTATGAATTATATATGAGTAATAGTGAATGTCCTACTTGCCATGGTGCAAGGTTAAATGAAACTAGCTTAGCTGTGAAAGTGGGAGATAAAAATATTAATGAATTAACCGATATGTCTGTTGATAAAATAAAAGATTATTTAAATCATTTAGAACTTAGCAAAAAGGATCAAATGATTGCAGACCAAATTTTAAAAGAATTAAATAAAAGATTACAATTCTTAATGGATGTGGGACTAGAATACCTAACACTTTCTAGGTCAGCAGGAACTTTATCTGGAGGAGAGGCACAGCGTATTAGGCTTGCTACTCAAATTGGTTCTGGCTTAACAGGTGTTTTATATATTTTAGATGAACCTAGTATTGGTTTGCATCAAAGAGATAATGATAAATTAATTGCTACTTTAAAAAAATTAAGAGACATGGGAAATACTGTTTTAGTAGTAGAACATGATGAAGATACTATGTATGCAGCAGATCAAATTATCGACATAGGACCAGGAGCTGGTATTCATGGCGGAAGAGTAATGGCACAAGGAACAGCAGAAGAAATTAAAAAAGTAGAAGGTTCTATTACAGGAGACTACTTAAGTGGTAGAAAACAAATTCGCGTGCCAGCCAAACGAAGAAAATCCAATGGAAAGGCAATAGAAGTAAAAGGAGCAGTAGAACATAACTTAAAAAATATCAATGTAAAATTCCCATTAGGACAATTTATTTGTGTAACAGGAGTATCTGGCTCAGGAAAGAGTACACTCGTAAACGATGTATTGTATAAAACCGTAGCAAAAGAAATAAACGGTTCTATGGAAAAACCAGGTAAATGTAAAGAAGTAAAAGGATTAGAAAATATAGATAAAATTATTAATATTGACCAATCTCCTATTGGAAGAACACCTCGTTCTAACCCTGCCACTTACACAGGTGTATTTGACCATATTAGAGATATATTTGCTGGTATGAATGAGTCAAAGTTAAGAGGATTTGATAAAGGAAGGTTTAGCTTTAATGTAGAAGGTGGAAGATGTGAGGCTTGTAAAGGTGATGGTATTTTAAAAATAGAAATGCATTTCTTACCAGATATTTATGTACCATGCGAGGTATGTAAAGGAAAAAGATATAACAAGGAAACATTAGAAGTAACCTATAAAGGAAAAACAATAGCAGATGTGTTGGATATGACAGTAGAAGAAGCATTAGAATTCTTTCAAAATATTCCTCGTATCAAACAAAAAATACAAACGTTATATGATGTAGGTTTAGGATATATTAAGCTTCGGACAACCTTCTACTACTTTATCGGGAGGAGAAGCACAACGTGTAAAATTAGCCACAGAATTATCTAAAAAAGCGACAGGAAAGACACTATATATTTTAGATGAGCCAACCACAGGACTTCATATAGCAGATGTACACAAATTAGTAGATATTTTACAACGTTTTGTAGATGAAGGAAATAGCATTATTGTAATAGAGCATAATTTAGATTTAATTAAAACAGCAGATTATATTATAGACCTAGGTCCAGAAGGTGGAGAAAAAGGAGGTCAAATTGTGGCAGTGGGTTCTCCAGAACAAATTGTAAAGAATGAACAAAGCTATACAGGTAAGTTTTTAAAGAAGTATTTGGAAAGATAAAAATTTGTTTTGTGAAAATCTTGTGAAATTGTTGACTTTTATCAATAAAAAGAGCTATAATGAATATAATAATAGAGATACAAAAGTATCTGTCCAAAGAAATCAAATGTCAGCCGCAACCCTATTTGCGGGGTATAAATGCATAGGTGTACAAATGTTACTCGCAACCCTACTTGCGACAAATAAATGCGTAGGTGGACAAATGTTAATAAAAAATCTACCTTTTCGAAGGTGGATTTTTTGTTAGAAATGAGGGAAAAATGAAAATTGAAAATGGAAAATTTTATTTTATAAAAGATTCATTTTTTGATATATTTAAAGAATATAAATTAATGCAAAACAAAGAGAATGGAAACAAAAGACCTTGCTATTTTTGTTTTAACGATTTAGAAAATGAAGAAATAATATGGTTTGTGCCAATTTCCAGCAAAGTAGACAAGTATAAAAGTATATATGAAAATAAGAAAAAGACTAAAAAGAAAGTTTACAATTTTGTTTTTGGAAAAGTATTGGGAAAAGAAAAAACATTTTTAATTCAAAATATATTTCCAACAACACAAGAATATATAGAAAGTAAATATAAAAATAAAGAACAGGATGTAGAAATAGCTGAAACTTTAAAAAAAGAAATTATAGAAACATCAATAAATGTTATAAAATTAGCTAATAAAGGAATTCATATTCCATTTTATAATATACTTGAAATGAAAAATATACTTTTAAGAGATATAAAAACATAAGTTTAATAGAGGTATAGTATATAAGAAAAAAGGGCAGACTTTAGAAACGTTTCTGCTTAAGAAGCGCTTAAAAAGTCTGCTCTTTAAATATTTTACTTTATCTGTTTTCTGATCTTTCATTATTGTTGTTATTGTTGCTATTATTGTTATTCTTATTATTTTTTGAATTATTTTTATTATTTTTTTCTGCCATAAATCAGCACCTCCATTTCCTTTTCTAAAAATATTTTGAACAAATTCTAAAAAAATATTCAAAATCTTACAAAAATGTAATATAATAAAGCAAAAATATTTTAAAAGCATATTTAGGGTAATTTTACAAGTAAGCAAAAATAGGATATAATACAAAAAAATAAGAAAAAAATGGAGTGATAAAGAAATGGAACATATTGTAATTGGAATAGAAGGTCTAGTGGGAAGCGGAAAAACTTCTATTTGTAGGGAATTACTAAATAGAATACCAGATAGCATTTTATTTCAAGGTGGCAATTTATATAGAGGAATTGTATATGCAGTAATGCAAAGACAAAAAGAAAAAATAGAAGATATTGCAGTATTACAAAAAGGCTTTTCTCATATAGATATCAAAAAAGTAATGGATATTTTAAAAGTACAGTTAAAAATAGAAAATAGAGAAACCGTTATTTATATAGATGGGCAAAAAATAGACGAAGAAGAATTGCAATCTAAAGAAAATTCTATGTTGGTATCTGTAGCAGGGGGAGCAGCAGATAACACACATTTATTTGAATTTGCACGTACACTCATAAATGAAATGAAAAAACAATATAATTTAATAGTTTCTGGTAGAGCTTTAATGGAGATTTATCCAGATTTAGATTATCATTTTTTAGTAACAGCATCTCTAGAGGAAAGAGTAAATAGAAAAAGCAAACAATATGGTTATACCACAAAAGAAGAAAAAGAAGCTTTAAAAGCACATATTATAAAAAGAGATGCGTTGCAACAACAAGCAGGCTTTTATAAAAAATATGATAAAACTATTATAGTAGACGTAACAGATTGTAAGAATGTAGAAAGTTCTACAAATAAATTAGAAACATACATAGAAGAAATACCAATACTTGCTTAAGGTGCAGGGAGAAAGGACGTTTATATGAAATATGTAAATGAAAAATTACAAGAATTTAATCAATATATAGTTGGTAAAAGAGTAGCTATTATCGGTGTGGGTGTTAGCAATTTACCTTTATTAGATTACTTTTATGAGCATAAGGCAAAAGTAACTGTGTTTGATAACAGAGAGTTAGATAATATTGACCAAGAAGCTATTGATAAAATTAATAAATATGAAATGCTATATTATTTTGGAAAAAATAACTTAACTTATTTGCAAAATTTTGATATTATTTTTCGTTCTCCAAGTGCCATGCCGTTCTTACCAGAAATAGAAAAAGAAGTAGAAAGAGGAGCCATTCTTACTTCAGAAATAGAAATGGTAATGATGCTATGCCCAGGGACAATTATAGGTGTAACGGGAAGTGACGGAAAAACAACCACAACCAGTTTGATATATGAAATTTTGAAACAAAAGGGATATCGTTGTTTTTTAGGTGGAAATATAGGTATTCCACTATTTACCAAAATAGAAGAAATGAGACCAGAAGATATTGTGGTATTAGAACTAAGCAGTTTTCAATTAATGGATATGCAAGTAAGCCCAAGAATTTCTGTTGTTACAAATATTTCTCCTAATCATTTAAATGTACATCGCTCTTATGAGGAATATATAGAAGCAAAGAAGAACATCTTTATGTATCAAAAAGAAACAGGGACTGTAGTTTTAAATTATGATAATGAAATTACAAGAAGTTTTGCAAAAGATGCAAAGGGCAAAGTATTATTCTTTAGTAGCAAAGGAAATATTCCAAATGAAGGATATGTTTATGAGGACGGTATTATGAAACAATGTAGAGCAAATGGTATTAGAGAACAGTTACTTTCTGTAAAAGAAATTCCTTTACGTGGAGTACATAATTATGAAAATATATGTGCAGCCCTTGCTGCTACTTCTAGCTTAGTAGACACCAAAAACCAATTACAAGCTATCAAAAAGTTTAAAGGAGTAGAACATAGAATAGAATTGGTAAGAGAAATAAATGGTGTAAAGTGGTATAACGATTCTATTGGAACAAGCCCTTCTAGGACAATGGCTGGACTTTCTTCTTTTGATGAAAACATTGTTTTAATTGCAGGTGGCTATGATAAACATTTAGATTATGCCCCTATTGGAAAGCCAATTGTAGATAAAGTAGGAACTTTAATTCTAATGGGAGCGACAGCAGATAAAATAGAAAAAGCGGTACAGGATGAATTACTAAGACAAGGAAAACAAATGCCAATTTATCGTTGTGATACATTAGAACAAACAGTAAATTTAGCTCATGAGAAAGCGAAACCAGGAGATGTAGTATTATTTTCTCCTGCTAGTGCTAGCTTTGACTTGTTTAAAAATTTTGAGGAAAGAGGAAACTTGTTTAAAGAATTAGTGAAAAAGTTGTAAAAATATAGTGTTTTTCTATTAAAACGAGAGGTTTAAAATCAGGTGGCAGTTATAAAAATGACTGTCACTTTTTTTGTTATATCTTCATAAGATAATACAAAAAAAAGGAGGAGAACTATGTATTATCAAAATTATGAAGATTACATGAGAAATGTATTAGGATATTCTATAGAACCTGACATACCTACATATGATAGAAATTATGAAATGTACTTACCTATTTCCAATAATACACAGCAAGTAAGTAGAATAATGCCACCAGAAATGGAAAAATGGTATCCAGAATGTTACCGTATTATTCAACCAATTGTAGAAAATGCTTGTGAAAATTGTCATACAGAAATTACAAAAGAAGTGGTAGATAATTTGACAGAAGATGTTTTTCAAAAAGTTTGTTGTAATACAAGGATAGTACAATATGTAAATGGAGAAAATAGGAGTACTGCTAAAGAGGAAAATAATAGAAGCATGGAAAAGAAAAATAGTGTAAGTGCTACTTCTGGCAATTTATCTAATACATCTACAAGAAACATGAATAATAGCCAGAACAAAATAGGAGAGAATAGGGGAGTAGAAGAGGAAAACAGACAGCAAGCGAGGGTAAATAATCCGCTTCTTAGAGATTTAATTCGTATTCTAATATTAAGACAATTATTTGGCGGCAACTTTCCACACCGACCACCAATGAGACCTCCATTCCCAGGTGGACCAGGCAATAGACCACCCACAAGACCACCTTATCCAGGAGGAAGACCCACAAGGCCAGAGCCAAGGGATTATGAAAATTATTTAAAGTTTTAATTAGGTTTGAAAAATACGAAAATTTTCGTTGAAAATTATGTAACTTTGTAGTATAATAGAAACAATTGGTAATTGCCAGTTGTTTTTTATTTATCCAAGAGCACTTGGTTGGATAAAGTTACTGTTAACTGTGTTTTCATGTTTTCAGGAGGGTGTGCTTATGGGAATGATAAAAGCTATGCTGGTTTTGGGGACTTGGGTATGTTTTTTTGTATCAAAAATATATTCTATTCAAGCGGACCGTTTTTTATCCCCTTTATCGTATGAGTCTTATGAAAAAGAGAGTAAAAAGAAGGGCAATCATAAAGAAAGCTTATCTTTAATATTTTCTCTTACAGGTATCATATTGATGGTGTTGTATCTTGTAATATTTGTATTATCATTTTTTCCACCAAAACGCATGGAGTGGACAATAATGGGTATTACATTAGATATTACATTGAATATCCCATTAGATTATGCGGATATCCCACTAACCTTTTTAGGAATTGCAGGAACTTTGGTTATTCTAGACATTCCGGAATGGTATAAGGGATTAAGGTGGGCTTCAGCACCATTAGGATTTTTTCTTATAACAGCCTACATTGTTAGCAGAATGGCTTAACAGTATGAAAGTAAAGGGCAAGATTTCTTTGGAATAAAAGAAGTTTGCCCTTTATTTTTTTTGGAAAATTTTTCTAAAAAATGAAAAATAAAAGGGATATAAAGATTAGAAAAATGCACATACTAATCGTATAAAATGATGAAGAAAGGTAGGATAAAATTATGAAAATACAAGATTGTATGTGTAAAGAAGTAGCTTATGTTACTCCTGAAAGTACTGTAAAGGATTGCGCAAAAATAATGTGTGAAAAACACGTAGGATGTATTCCTGTTTGTGATAATACACAAAAAATAGTAGGACTTGTAACAGATAGGGACGTTATATTAAGAAGTATTGCATGTGACAAGGATGTTTGTCAAACTAAAGTAACAGATATTATGACTTGTAATGTATGTTGTTGCAAACCAGAAGAAGATATTACTAAGGCAGAAAAATTAATGTCTCAAAATCAAATTAGAAGATTACCTGTAGTAGATGATAATAATAAGATAGTAGGAATGTTAACATTAGGAGACTTAGCAAGCCACCAAAATGTAAGTACAGAAGGTGTTTGCGATACACTAGAGAATATTTGTTGTAGTCAAGAAAAAAATGCAGAATAATTTGTAGACAAGCTCCATATACTATTATTAGTATATGGAGGGTACATAGATATGATTATGGACATGCACTATTGGTCAAAAGTGTTTAAAAAAATATTGATTCTTTTACTTTCTATCATAGGCATTTATCTCGCTTTTAAACTAGCAATATTTTACATGCCTTTTTTAATTGCGTTCATTCTATCCCTCCTAATAGAGCCGATTATACGTTTTTTAATGAAGCATTTTAAATTTACAAGAAAAGCAAGTAGTATTCTTGTATTTGTTGTGGCATTAGGTATTATCATAGGCTTGCTTGCATGGGGAATTGTTACATTAATTACAGAGTCTTCTAACCTTTTAGAGGGGTTAAATGGATATTTTTCTAAAATTTCTATCCAGTTTCAAAATTTAGTAAGTGGGTTTGATATGAGTAAATTTGCTATACCACAAGAATTTTTGCAAGTATTACAAAATGCAGGAAATGACCTGCTAGCTACAGTATCTGAATGGGCAAAAGATGCTTTAAATGGACTTTTAAATGTGATTACATCCATCCCAACCATTGCTATTTATACAGCAGTATCCATTATCGCATTATATTTCATTTGTACCGACAAAATTTATATGTTAGATCAGGTAGAACATCATCTGCCAGAAATATGGGTAAAAAGATTAGGAAAACATGTAAGAGAAATTATTCATTCTCTAGGATGCTTTTTGAAAGCAGAAGCTATTTTAGTACTAGCCTCTTTTATTGTTTGTTTAATAGGTTTATATATTTTTCAATTTATGGGAATGGCAGTAGAGTATCCCTTACTGGCAGCATTAGGAATAGGTTTTGTAGATGCACTTCCTATTTTTGGCTCAGCAACCGTTATGATACCATGGGCGATTATTGTTGCGTGTGATGGAGATATTACTTTAGGAGTCTCTTTAATTATCTTGTTAATTATCATGGGAATGGTAAGACAATTTATGGAGCCTAGAGTGGTCTCGGGTCAAATAGGCATCCATCCTATATTTACCTTAATTGCTATGTACACAGGCTTTCGTTTAATTGGCGTAATAGGAATGTTTATAGGACCTATTATTTTAATTATCCTAAAAAATGTATATGGAACGTTAATAGATAAAGGAGTAATGAAGGCAATTTTTGATAGGGAATAAAAGATAAGGTGGTTATTATAGAGAAATAACCACCTATTTAAAATAAAAGAAAAAATTATAAAATGGAAGAAGTAGGAATATAGTTTTCGTCAGGAGGATAAACATATTCATCATTTGGTTTTTCTATTTTTTGGATAGAGGTAATCTCCAAGATAGGCATATCACCATGATAATCTCCTTTTGTAATGGTTCCTTCTACTTCTACCCAGGTTTGGTCTGCGTAAGAAATAGCATCTTTGTAATGGCATAAAAAGCCAACAACAACTGTTTGAAAATCAGAACTAATAATCATATTTCTCCCTAATACAAATTGTTCATTATTTAGGTCATATACGCGGTACACAAAACCAGAGAATTTAATTCTTTGTCCCACATAGGCATCAATATTGTTATGAACCGTATCCAAAATAGTAGCATAATTTTGATTCGTTAATACTTGCACTTCAGAAGAAGGAATATCATCCGATACCATACCAGTAGCCCTCCACACGCCAAAAGCCGCAAATCCACATATCACTAGTACAACAATAACGATAACAATCATTAAAACTTTAAATATCATAGAACCATTTAATTTAATAGGATAAATAAACATAAATCGCATACCTTCCTTTTTCGTTCAAAACTCAATTTTCTTTGATACAATATATGCAAACTTTATCGCTTTATGCACACAAAAATATAGATAAGTTCTGTTATACTAATATGTGTGATACTAGGTATATGTCAGATGTGAAAAAGGTCGAAAAATGTCATAAAAAACCCAAAAAATGTAAATTAAATCTATTTACTTTTTTTACATTTCTGTTATAATTTAACTAGAATTATTTAAAGATTTTTATCAGAATATATTATATTTTTGGTAATGGCCGGCAATCTTTAAATATATACTAAAATGATATAACTTATACCAATAAATAGGAGGGGATTATATGAAAAATAAAATTTTAAGTGTAATGGTAATAATAGGTATAGTAATATTTAATATGTCTACTAGTGTACTAGCTGCAGGAAACTGTGCTTTTGCAGTAGGAGGATCTTTTAATGATTTAAATATTGAAGAAGCAGTTACAATTGCAGCTAATGCACATACAAAATTAGGATATCATTCATATTATGCAAAAGCAGTAGATTATGCAACGTTAAATGGATATTTTCAAAATGGAACAAGAAGATTAGAAAGCGATATACTGTTTTTAACAGGCCATGGAAATTATGATCATATTCGTGTAGGACCTAATGCAGGAATTTCCATGTATATATCTAGTTCAGAATATATTCATACAGCCAATGTTAATTGGGCAAATACTAAATTAGTAACATTAATGGGGTGTAGTACAGGAAAAGAAACTTCTAATTCTGGTGTAAATATTGCTTTTAATATTTTTGAAAAGAGTGGGTATAAATCAACAACATTGGGATGGAGAAATACAATTTATGATACAGATATTGTAAGATGGGCAAATAGATATTATAACAAACTATTAAATGGAGGAAATTTAAGAGAAGCAATTGATTATGCTAATAGCTATAATGGCTATTATTCTAATACAATTAAAGATTTGGCTTTTTATGGAGAATGGTCAATGGTTCCTCGTAAAAGTGCAAAAGTCACGAATTTAAAAAGTATTGATTTAAAACAAGAAACAAATATTTTAAGAATAAAAGAAAATATATCTTTTACTAAAAATAACCAAGACATAAATGCAATCATAGCTAAATTGGAAGATTCATATCCTGATTTTAATATAAATGATTTCGAAATTACTATTCATTTATTAAGTGATACGGAAGACCAATTTACAATAGATTTCGATTATAAAATTGGAGATTTTTATACTAACGAAGGATATGTTGTTTCAGTCCGTGATGGAAAAGTATATGAAATTACAAATAATATGAGTTCTCCTACTATATTTACTATTAATAACAAAGAAAACTCAATTCAAAAGTTGAATACTGATAAAGAGAAAATGATATTGGAAGAAGCAAAGGAAAACTTGAAAAGGCAAAATAAAGAGATAAGTAAGGCAGAAGTAGAAACACAAGAAATTAGATATTTTATAAATAGAACAACAAATGAGAAATCCGTTACTGTACTTACCCAATATAAATTAGAAGATGGCTCTATGGGAGGAAATTCATATACCAAACAGATATAAATATTTTTTTATGATAGGAAAAACTAAAAAATGAAAAAGTTAATATTAATAATTATGGTAATTGTATTGATTAGTGGCATTTTTCTATACTATTTTTGTAATAGAACATATGAAATAAAAGATGTGAGAGATATAAAGCTAGTGTATTATTATATCCCTGCAATTACGGATAATACTTTCCAATCAGAAATTTCTTCTACACAATATGAAACAATAAAACAATATATACAAAATTGGAAATTTGACAATTATTCTGAAAAAGGTTTAGCACTGGATATAGAAAAAGGAACAAATGTAAAATATGAACTGATTATTAATGAAAATATCAGAATCTTATTTGATTCTTTGGGAGAAGAATTTGCAAAAATTTGCTATGAAGATAAAGAGTATTTAACGAATATTCCAGAAGGATTAGTAAAGTATCTATCTTCTATAATAGATGCACAATTAGAGGATAAATTAAATTGTTTTCGTACAGAGAGCATTACGGTTACTTCTACATCTGGAAATAAAATGGAAATAACAGATGAGCAGCAACTAAATAAATTCCTGAACTATTGTAAAGATATATGTTTGATAGACGAAACGTATGAATTTGAACCTATATATACAATAGATTTTCACAATGGACTTGTTTTAATGTTCAGTCAATATGATAAAGCAATATTATATGATCAAAATAATCAAACAAGTAAAAGAGTAGCCATTCCTCCTGAAATGGTCATGCTTGTAAGCGATAACTTTTAAGGTTATCGCTCCTCTTTTTTTACGAACCTATCTTATTTTAGGATATAAGAAGAAATATGAGAAAATAAATTGCTTTTTATTTGAAAAAGTGATATAGTAAAAAACGTAAAAAAAACGAAAGGATGAAAGACATGGGATTATTTAAATCATATAGTGAAAAAGAAGTAAAGAGAGTAATGCCTCTTGTAAACAAAATTAATGCATTAGAACCAGAATGGGAAAAATTATCTGATGCACAATTAAGAGCAAAAACGCAAGATTTTAAAAATAGATTACAAATAGGAGAAACATTAGACGATATTCTTCCAGAAGCATTTGCTACAGTAAGAGAAGCTTCTAAAAGGGTTTTAGGCCTTAGACATTTTGATGTACAGTTAATTGGTGGTATTATTTTGCACCAAGGTAGAATTGCAGAAATGAAAACTGGTGAAGGAAAAACATTAGTAGCTACTTTGCCTGCTTATTTAAATGCCTTAGAAGGAGAAGGTGTACATATTATTACTGTAAACGATTACTTAGCAAAAAGAGATAGTGAGTGGATGGGAAAAGTATATCGTTTCTTAGGACTAACAGTAGGACTAGTTATTAGTGGAATGAACCCAAAGGAGAAACAAGAAGCTTATCAATGTGATATTACTTATGGTACCAACAACGAATTTGGATTTGATTATCTAAGAGATAATATGGTAATTTATAAAGAACAATTAGTGCAAAGAAAATTAAAATATGCAATTGTGGACGAGATAGATAGTATTTTAATTGATGAGGCACGTACACCACTTATTATTTCTGGTAGGGCGAACAAGTCTTCTGATTTATATAAAAAAGCAGATAATTTTGTAAGAAAACTAACACCAAAGGTAATTGTAGAAGAAGATGTAAAAGATTTTGAACAAGCTGAAGACAATGAAAAATACGATTACATCGTAGATTTAAAGGCAAAGTCTGCAACATTAACACAAAAAGGTATTAAAAAAGCAGAAGAAGAGTTCCATTTAGAGAACTTTAACGATATAGAGAATTCTGAATTAGTACATAATGTCAATCAAGCATTACGTGCCCATGGCATTATGAAAAAGGATATTGATTACATTGTAAAAGATGGAGAAGTATTAATTGTTGATGAATTTACAGGAAGAATTATGGTAGGAAGAAGATACAATAATGGACTTCATCAAGCAATTGAAGCAAAAGAACATGTAAAAATTGCAGACGAATCTAAAACACTTGCTACCATTACTTTCCAAAATTATTTTAGAATGTATGAAAAGTTAGCAGGTATGACAGGTACTGCTATGACAGAACAAGAAGAATTCAAAGAAATTTATAACTTAGATGTTATAGAAATTCCAACCAACAAGCCAATGATACGTGATGACCACCATGATATTATTTATAAAAATGAAGCGGCAAAATTTAGAGCAGTTATTGCAGACATTAAGCAAAGTCATGAAAAAGGACAACCAGTATTAGTAGGTACAGTTTCCATTGAAAAATCAGAAAAATTAAGTAAATTACTTTCTAAAGAAGGAATTAAGCATGAAGTGTTAAATGCGAAATTCCATGAGAAAGAAGCGGAAATTATAGCACAAGCGGGTAAATATGGTGCAGTTACTATTGCTACCAATATGGCTGGACGTGGTACCGATATTATGCTAGGAGGAAACAGTGAATATCTTGCAAAGCAAGAAATGAGGAAACTAAAATATGCACCAGAACTAATTGAACAAGCAACAGCATTTAACGAAACAGATGACCAAGAAATTCTAGATGCTAGAAAGAAATTTAAAGAACTAGAAGAAAAATTTGACCAAGAAATTAAAGAAGAAAAACAAAAAGTATTAGAAGCAGGCGGACTAAAAATTATTGGTACAGAAAGACATGAATCTAGAAGAATTGATAATCAGTTAAGAGGACGTAGTGGACGTCAAGGAGACCCAGGAGAATCTCGTTTCTATATTGGACTAGATGATGACTTAATGAAAATTTTTGGTGGAGACAAAATTACTACTGTATTTAATGCATTGGGTGCAGATGAAAATATGCCAATTGAATCTAAGATGATCTCTAAGTCTGTGGAAAATGCTCAAAGAAAGGTAGAAAGTAGAAACTTTGCTATCAGAAAGAATGTATTAAACTATGACGATGTTATGAATATGCAAAGAGAAGTTATTTATAAGCAAAGAAGAGAAGTGTTAGATGGAGATAACTTAAAAGATAATGTATTAAAAATGATTGCTTCTACTGCACAAGAAACAGTTAACAATTATATAGAAGAAGATGGCATTAATAAAGAAGCATTTATGCAAGAGGTAACTAGTATATTTGGCATCACGCATTTAGACAGTCTTGGAAAAGAAAAAATATCTACTCCAGATGTTGTAAAAGAGTTGCAAGAAAAGGCAATAGCTATTTATGAGCAAAAAGAACAAGAATTTGGAGAAGAACCTTTAAGAGAATTAGAAAGAGTAGTTACTTTAAAAATAGTAGATCAAAAATGGATGGACCATATTGATGATATGGACGAATTAAAAAATGGTATAGGGCTTCGTGCTTATGGACAAAAAGATCCTGTTGTACAATACAGATTAGAAGGAATGGATATGTTTGAGGCTATGACAGAGTCTATAAAAGTAGATGTTGTTAAGTTCCTATTAAATGCAAGAAAAAGAGAACAGGCTGTTCAAAGAGAACAAACAATGCAAGTAACAAATGCAAGCCTAGAAGATACTGCTATTAACTTAGTAGACGGAGGATACAAAAAAGACGAAGGTGGCATGAATAAAACAGTAGTAAATCAAGGTCCAAAGGTAGGCAGGAATGACCCTTGTCCATGTGGAAGTGGGAAGAAATATAAGAACTGTTGTGGCAAAAACGCATAGCACCTGTGTTTAAAGCATTTTACAAAAATTGAAAATTTGGTGACAGAATTAGGTTGTCACCCAAACTTAAATAAAAAATTTATAAAAGCTTAAAATTAAAGAAGTGTAACCTAAATAAAATTGGTGACACTTCTTTTTATATTAAAATTTACAAAAGAAAATAGAAAAAAATGTAAAAAAGGTTGAATAATTGGCACTTATATGATACAATACAAATGTTCGTAATATTAAAAGGAGGTTTTTATGGTAGATAATGTAAATGGAGATATTATAATATATCAAACAGATGACGGATTGACAAAAATAGATGTTAGAGTCGAAAATGAAACAGTATGGTTATCACAACAGCAAATGG
>CALXBX010000070.1 GCA_944386655.1 uncultured Clostridia bacterium
AAGTGAAATAAGGAAAATGGCTCTGCTAATAGCAGGGCCTATTTTCTTTTAAAAATTCTTCCTCAAAATTTCTTGTCATTTAAAAGCAAATATAGTACAATATAATTGTAAAGAATTGAAAGGAGGAGATTACGAATATGCCACATGTTCCAAAGAAAGTAGAAAGTATAATACAAGAATTTATAAATAAAGTGAATGAAATATTAGGAACAAGAGTAAAGAAAATTATTCTATATGGTTCTTATGCACGAGGGGATTATAGAGAAAATTCAGATGTGGATATTATGATACTTACAGATTTATCAGATAGTGAGATAATAGAATATAGAGATAAAGTATCTGATATTGCATTTGATATAGAATTTGACCATAATTTTGATGTCATGTTATCTCCTCTTGTAAAAAATATAGATAAGTTTAATTATTGGTTAGAAGCATTACCTTTTTATATAAATGTAGAGAAAGAAGGAGTGGTTTTGAGTGAATCCAAAAATATCTAAAGAATTAGCAAAACATAGAATAGAACAGGCAAAAGAAGATTGGGAAGCAGCCAATTTATTGTATGACAAACAATTTTATAAATCAGCCAATAATAGAGCATACTATTCTATTTTTCATAGTATAAAAGCAGTTTTGTCATTAGAGCCAATTGATTTTAAGAGGCATAAAGATGTAATTGCATATTTTAATAAAAATTACATTAATACGGAAATTTTTCCTAAAACAATGGGAAGAAAAATACAAAATGCAAGTACCATTAGAGAAGATAGTGATTATGATGATGAATTTGTTGTAGATGCAAATAAAACAAAAGAGCAATTGAATACAGCGGAAGAATTGATTAGATTGGTAGAAGAGTATATCAATAAATAGTTTTTAGAAAAACAAAGCCTTGCTAATAGCAGGGCTTATTTTCTTTTAAAAATTCTTCCTCAAAATTTCTTGTCATTTAAAAGCAAATATAGTACAATAAGTTCTAGAATGAGGGGGCAAAAACAAATGAGTGAAACAACAAAGAAAACATTGAAGGAAATTTTTAAAGACTATAACTCTAATAGTTTCGTACTGAACAATGCCACTATTCAAAGTATTAATTTATATAAAAAAACGAATACATTAGAACTAGTATTACTTTCCGATAAAATAATTCCTGTAAAAGATATTGCAGGTTTTGAAAAGTACTTAGAAACTCGTTTTGCAATTACAACTGTAGAAATAAAAGTAGAGGTGCAAGAGGAGCAAGAAATGACGGAAGAGCAAAATAGTTGTGAGTTTGCAGGGGGAGCAGGCTATATAGAAAAAATGATATCTGACCAATGGTTAGATATTATAGCCTATATGGCACAAAAGCACCCTATGACAAAAGCTTTTTTGCAAGGGAGCACCATTGCTATTGATGGAAAGAGCATGAATGTGTTTTTGTCTTTAAAAGGAAAAGAATTTTTAACTGCTAAAAAGTTTGATGTTATTTTGCAAAAAGTATTACGAGATATTTTTGGGAAAACATATCAAGTAAGCTATATTGAAAATATATCAGATGAAATTTTGCAAAAGAGACAAGAAGAACAACAAAGAATACAAGAAGAAATGATTTTGCAAGTAGAGAAAGAAACCATGGAAGCAGTAGCAGAGAAACACAAAGAAAAACAAGAGAAAAAGGCAGTTGTAAAGGAAACTCTAGTATCTGCTGAACCTGTAACGACAGAGCAAAAGGTAGAAGAGGCAGAAGAAGTAACTCCTCTAATATTAGGAAGAAACCCAAATATCAAAGAAAATTTAGTAAAAGTAGCAGACCTTTCTGTAGATTCTGGAAAAATTGCACTAGAGGGAGAAGTTATTCATACAGATAGTAGAGAGTTAAAAAACGGAAAACATCTACTTATGTTTGATGTGTATGATGGCAGTAGTACTATTACTTGTAAGGCTTTTGTAGAGGCAGACAAAGCAAAAACGGTAATGGGAAGAATACAAGGAGCAAAAGGAATAAGACTTTCTGGAACTGCACAATTTGACCCTTTTGCCAAAGAACTTGGTGTAATTGCGAATGTCATTTTAGAAACAGCAGGCAGAAAAAAGGAAGTTCGTATGGATAATAGTAAAGTGAAGAGAGTAGAACTTCATATGCATACACAAATGAGCCAAATGGATGCCGTAACACCTGTAAAAGATTTAATTAAACGAGCTATGAAATGGGGAATGAAATCCATTGCTATTACAGACCATGGAGTAGTACAAGCTTTTCCAGATGCCCATAAAATGCTTGGCTTTGATAATCCAGATATGAAAGTAATTTATGGTGTGGAAGCTTACTTGGTACCAGACCAAACCAGTATTGTATCTAGCCCTAGAGGACAAGACTTACATACCACCTATTGTGTATTAGATTTAGAAACAACAGGACTTTCTTTCCGTACAGAGAAAATTACAGAAGTAGGCATTATGAAAGTAAAAGATGGAGAAGTGATTGATGAATTTGAATGTTTTGTAAATCCAGAAAAACCAATTCCACAAAAAGTAGTAGAAGTAACCAATATTACAGATGATATGGTAAAAGATGCTGAAACGATTGATAAAGTAATGCCTAAAATCTTAGAATTTGTGGGAGATAGTGTTTTAGTAGCACATAATGCAGATTTTGATATAGGATTTTTAAAATATAATGCAAAACAATTAGGACTATCTTTAGAAAATACTTATATAGACACACTTCGTTTAGCTAAAAGCTTATTCCCAGAATATAAAAAATACAAATTAGGCATCATTGCAGAAAATTTGGGCATTACGGTAGAAGTAGCCCACCGTGCTTTAGACGATGTAGATACCACGGTAAAAGTATTTCGCAAAATGTTAGAAATGCTAGAAGAAAAAGGGGTAAAAACCATAGAAGATATTGATAAAATAGAACAAGGTAAGACAGATTATAAAAAGATTCCAAGCTATCATGCTATTATCTTAGCCAAAGATTACGTAGGACTAAAAAACTTATATAAATTAGTTTCTATTTCTCATTTGCATTATTTTTATAAAAAGCCACGTATTTTAAAATCTATCTACAAAAAATACTCAGAAGGATTGATTTTAGGAAGTGCCTGTGAAGCAGGAGAGTTATATCGTGCCATTGTGGCTGGAAAAGATGACGAAGAAATAGAAGAAATTGCAAAAGATTATGATTATTTGGAAATTCAACCAAATGGAAATAACATGTTTATGGTTAGAAATGGCACTGTTCCAGATGTAAAAGCATTAGAAGATATTAATAAGAAAATTGTAGCTTTAGGAGAAAAACTAGGAAAATTAGTAGTAGCTACTTGTGACGTGCATTTTATGGACCCACAAGACGAAATTTATAGAAGAATTTTAATGGCAGGACAAGGATTTGATGATGCAGACGAACAAGCTCCTTTATATTTAAGAACAACAGAAGAAATGCTAAAAGAATTTGAATATTTAGGAGAAGAAAAAGCTTATGAAGTGGTAGTAGAAAATACCAATAAAATAGCTGATATGTGCGAGAGAATTAGCCCAATCTCACCAGAAAAATGTCCACCACATATTGACCATTGTGAGGAAACCATTAAAGAAATTGCGTATAGTAAAGCACATGAATTATATGGTGATCCACTTCCAGAAATTGTACAATCCAGACTGGATAAGGAACTAGAATCTATTATAAAAAATGGATTCTCCGTTATGTATATTATTGCACAAAAACTAGTGTGGAAGTCTAATGAAGATGGCTATATTGTAGGTTCTAGAGGAAGTGTTGGTTCTTCTTTTGTAGCAAATATGACAGGTATTACAGAAGTTAATTCTTTGCCACCACACTATCGTTGTCCGAACTGTAAATATTCTGATTTTACAGACTATGGCTATCAATGTGGATTTGACCTGCCAGATAAAGATTGCCCAAAATGCGGACATAAAATGGTAAAAGACGGAATAGATATTCCATTTGAGACCTTCTTAGGATTTAATGGAGATAAAGAGCCAGATATTGACTTAAACTTCTCAGGAGAGTATCAAGCAAAAGCACACCGCTATACAGAGGTTATTTTCGGAAAAGGTACTACTTTTAAAGCAGGAACCGTTGGTACGGTAGCAGATAAAACAGCTTTTGGTTATGTGAAAAAATATTATGAAGAAAGAGGTATTCCAGTCAATAATGCAGAAGTGCTACGTGTGGCACAAGGCTGTACAGGAATTAAAAGAACAACAGGTCAGCACCCGGGAGGAATTATTGTTGTGCCAAAGGGAAGAGAAATTTATGAATTTACGCCAGTACAACATCCTGCGGATGACCCAAATTCAGATATTATTACTACCCATTTTGATTACCACTCCATTGACCAAAACTTATTAAAATTAGATATTCTAGGACACGATGATCCTACCATGATTCGTATGCTATATGATTTAACTGGAATTGACCCAACAAAAGTGCCTTTGGATGATAAAGAAACCATGTCCATTTTTAGTTCTACAAAGGCATTGGGAGTAACACCAGAGCAAATAAAAACAGAAGTAGGAAGTTATGGAATACCAGAGTTTGGAACAAAATTTGTAAGAGGCATGCTTGTAGATACCAAACCAACTACATTTGACGAGTTAATTCGTATTTCTGGTCTATCCCATGGTACAGATGTATGGCTAGGAAATGCGCAAAGCTTAATTGAAGAAGGAACGGTTACCTTAAATGAGGCAATTTGTTGCCGTGACGATATTATGATTTACTTAATTAAAAAAGGTTTGCCACCAAACCCTGCTTTCAAAATCATGGAGACAGTGCGTAAAGGAAAAGCATTAAAAGACCCTGCTAAATGGGCGGAATATGTGTCACTTATGAAAGAACATGATGTGCCAGATTGGTATATTAAATCTTGTGAAAAAATAAAATATATGTTCCCAAAAGCACACGCTGCAGCTTATGTAACTAACGCCTTTCGTATTGCATGGTTTAAAGTACATCAGCCAAAAGCATATTATACGGCTTACTTTACTATTAGAGCAGATGAATTTGATAGTGATATTATGTGCCATGGAGAAGAACGTGTAAAAAATAAAATGAAGGAAATCGATTTACTAGGCAATAGTGCCACAGCTAAAGATAAGAATATGTATGCTATTTTGGAATTGGTTATGGAAATGTATGAAAGAGGTATTAACTTCTTGCCAATTGACCTATATGAATCTCATGCAACCAAGTTTAAAATGGAAGAAGATGGAATTAGACCACCACTAAACAGCATACCAGGACTAGGAACTGTGGCAGCAGAGGGAATAGATGAAGCAAAGAAAGAAGGCAAATTCATGTCTATTGATGATATGAAAATACGTTCTAAAATAGGAAAATCTGTTGTAGAATTGCTAGATAAAGTAGGCTGTTTAAAAGGAATGAGCCAAAGTAATCAAATGAGTTTGTTTGGATAAAAAGAGGATTTGAGAGAGAAGGAGAAGATGATGTTAGAAAATACTATACCATTAGAACAAATATTTACTTGGCAAAATATCATTTATTATTTGCTTGCGATAAACGTAATTGCTTTTTTAGCAATGTGGATAGATAAAAGAAAAGCCAAAAAAGGAAGCTGGAGAATTAGTGAAAAAGCATTATTTACCCTTGTATTATTAGGTGGTGGAGTAGGAGGCATTTTAGGAATGTATGTCTTTCGCCACAAAACACAAAAACCAAGATTTGTAGTAGGTTTTCCTTTTATATTGTTATTTGAAATAGCTGCTGGAATCTTTTTATATTTTCAATTTTGGCACTAAATACGATAATAAGCATAAATCCAGAAAAGAAAACATACAATGAAGTAACCTATAACAAAATTTTAAGAAAATCTTAAGAAAAAATTGACGAATTTTGAAAGCTATGGTATTATGAAGAAAAAAGAAAAGGGGAGGGAAAAAAGATGTCATCAGCTTATTTAAGAAGTTCTAGTAGCCTTGTAGAAGGTTCTGTATGGCTAATTATATCTTTAGTATTAGCTATTGTAGGAGGTATTTTAGTATATTTTCTATTCTTAAGTAAAAAGAATGATGGAAAATTTACAGGTTTTGTAGGATGGCTATATGATTTTCTATCATTCAAAAAAATGTTCTTAGAAGCATTACTAAAAATTACTTATTTGATAGTAGCTATTTATATTACCTTATCATCATTTGCAGTAATAGGAACTAGCTTCTTAGGTTTCTTAGGAACATTAGTCATTGGAAACCTTATTGCAAGAGTTGTTTATGAATTTTCTTTAATTCTACTAGTAATCTGCAGAAATACTACAGAAATTGCTAGAAATACAAAAAAATCTTCTAACGAAGAAAACAAATAAGAAAAATAAAAATGCCAGAATTTTATTTCTGGTGTTTTTTTCTTTTCTTGACAAAAAGGCTAGGTCCTTTGGCAGATGTGTCAGATGTTCACAGGAAAAAAGTAAAAAAAGTATACTTTTTAAAAAAGAAATGATATAATCATAAAACAAAGCAAAAAATCTGCTATAAAATGAAAAAATGGAGGAAATGTTTTGTGAAGCAATACAAGAATCTAGAAAATAAACCAGAAGACGAACACGTATTACATTTATGGACTCCTTTATCTTTTGAAGCTAAAAGGGGATATCATTTTTTACCAAAGGGCATAGCTTTTTCTGTATTTTCAGCTATACTTTATGGAATTGCATTCCCACTCGTAAGCCTATATAACAAAGTAATGTATCAATGCAAAGTAGTAGGAAAAGAAAATTTAGAGAAAGTAGAAGGAGCAAAAATAACTATTTCTAACCATATGCATCCTATGGATTGTACCATGTCTGCTATGGTGCAGGCACCTAAGCAAGTTTATTTTCCTACTTTAGAAGAAAATTTTAGAATACCGGTAATCAATGGCATTATAAAATTATTGCATGCGATACCAATTCCACAAACAATAGGGGCAAAAATGGAGTTTTATCAGGCTTTAGAAGAGTTAATACAAGAAAACAAAACCATACATATGTATCCAGAAGGCTCTTTATGGCCATACTATCCGAAACTAAGAAATTTAAAATTAGGGGCATTTCAATTAGCAGTAAAATACCAAATACCTATTGTTCCTATTGTATATAAGTTAGTAACGCCAACAGGTATGTGGGAATGGAAAAGTAAGCCTTGCATAGAAATTCACATTTTAGAACCAGAATATCCTCGTAGTGTAATTCCTAGTCAAAAAGAGGAAGCAATACGATTAAGAGATAGTATTAAAGAAAAAATGGAAGATGTTTTGAAAGATAAAGCGGAGACAAGAAAAGAAGAAGATATACTTTTAGAAATATTAGAAGAAGGAGAAGAAGAAAAAGATGAAGGAAGAGTTTATTAGATTATTGCAAGAAATACCAAGAGAGGGAATGGATAAGTTAATTGAATTTTTAAAAGCCTCCGATTTTTTTGAGGCACCAGCTAGTACTAGATTTCATGGAGCCTTTCGAGGAGGACTGTTAGCCCATAGTATGAAAGTGTATGAAATTTTAAAAACGAAAACACCAGACTCAGATTCAGTAAGAATTATTGCATTATTACATGATATATGCAAAGCAAATTATTATAAAACAGATTATCGTAATGCTAAAAATGAATTAGGAGTATGGGAAAAAGTACCTTATTATACAGTAGATGATACCATTCCTTATGGACATGGAGAAAAATCTGTTATGATGCTATCTGAATTTATTAAATTAACTAACGAGGAAAAGTATGCTATTCGCTGGCACATGGGCTTCACAGAACCAAAAGAATTGTATGGTACCATAGGGCTTGCCTATAAAAAATATCCTATTGCCCTATTAACACATGAAGCGGATTTAGAGGCTAGCTACTTTTATGACATATAATAAGCGGAAAATGAAAGAAAAAAGAATAAATTTAGAAAGAAAAAGGAAAAATGATATAAGATAGCAAGGCAAAAAAGAAAGGGAATATTTTGAAACTATAGAATGGAGGAGGAAAGAAAATGAAAAAAGTAAAAGATCCGGTTAGTCGGTTATTCTCATCTAATAGGTGCTATTTTGGCCATAGCAGGATTAGTTCTTTTAATTGTATATTCTGCTCTTTATGGAGAAGGAGCATGGGATGTAGTGTCTTTTACCATTTTTGGAGTAGCACTTGTGTTATTGTATCTTTTTAGCACGCTATACCATTTGCTAAATCTGGGAGAAAAAGGAACAACGGTCTTTCGCAAATTCGACCATATGATGATATATGTATTAATAGCAGCTACTTATACTCCTATTTGTTTAGGTCCTTTAAGAGGCCCATGGGGCTGGAGCATTTTTGGAGTAGTATGGGGACTAGCAGTTTTGGGAATTATTCTAACAGCGGTATGGATAAAGGCGCCAAGATGGCTTACAACGAGTATCTATGTAGGAATGGGATGGCTCGTAGTGATTATGGCATATCCATTACTAAAAACTTTTTATGAATTAAATGCACTTCCATCTCTTTTGTGGTTACTAGCAGGAGGAATTTTCTATACTATAGGCGGCGTCATTTATGGATTAAAAAAAGCACCTTTTACTACAAAGCATTTTGGATTTCATGAAATATTTCATATTTTTGTTATGTTAGGAAGCTTTTGCCAATTTTGGTTTATTTTTCATTATTTATTATATATATAATTTGCAATTTAGGGACGTTCCTTAAATTGCAAAAAAAGAATATTGCTGAAAAATGGCAATATTTTTTTATGCCAAAAAGTTTGGTCTAATTGTTAGATGTTCACATAGAATGAAAGACTTGCGTTGTTACACAAGTCTTTTTTCATATAATAGGAAAGTTCTATTTTTTAATGATAAAGAATAAAAAAATAAAAGGCACAATAAAAATGCCTCAAAAATATTAACTTTTGAAGTTAAAATGGTAAGCTGTCGTCATCTTCAATATCATTAG
>CALXBX010000071.1 GCA_944386655.1 uncultured Clostridia bacterium
AAATAAACAAAAAAATAAATCTTGAGCCTGCCTCCGCCGCGAGCGGAACTCAAGATTATACATATGGTGAAATATTCGCTAATAAAATAAAGCTATTTTTTAGTGAAATATTCAAAAATTATTGACATATAAAATTTTCAAAAAAAATTCCTTATCTCTCAGAAAATTTTTTCTTTTATTTAACGAATTATTTTAGTATAACTATTCATAATTTTGTATTAATACTTTTGTACTCGCTTGTGCAAGTAAACCTTATTTTTAAAATTTAAAATTCCCCAATTAACTTTGATATAACCAAAATTAATTAGGGGATAGATAATTAAGGATAATTAGAAATCACTTCCAATATCCAAGACCACCTGAGAGCCAGTTTTCCATCATTTTCTGTATTTGCCTTTCTGGACTAAACTCTTCTTCCTTTTCCTTTCTTTTTGCCGCTACTTGTGGATTTTCCATAGGGAAATCATCCACATTTAAGAAAACGTCTTCCCACCTTTTTTCGGATGGTGTATTACATATTTTCCACTTCAAAGACAAAAAAGTATATAATGCATCTATACTTACATTTTTCTCCCGAAATGCTTTTAAAATGGATAAAGAATATAAATTAATAATATCCTTTAAAATTCTGTATTCTTCTTCAGACAACTCTAAGGAAGTCGTACTTGGCGGATTCAAAGCTTCTTCAAAAGATTTCCAGCAATATGCTCGTAAATTTTCTGTTCTTTGCCAAGGTTTCAAAGGACATTTCGATGCTTTTCCAGAACAAAATAAACATTCTACTTCTCTCCCTTTTTGTAGCATATGTTCGAAAACAAATCCAGGACATCTATCTTTTTTGTTTTCTGGATGTAGACTGACTGTCTGAAGGTTTACGTTATCATTCAAAAAATCTTCGTATGGAATAGTTCCTATTGGTAATGCTGAAGCCCCCGGATAATTCCATTCCACAGAATACAACCGTGGTAGCCCATTCAAATCTTCTACTTTAAAAAAACTTGAACCGGTATATTCAGAGCGAATAGATTCATATGCTAGAAGAATGACATCTTTAATACCTTCTAACCGCTTTTTTTGGTGAAATTCTTCTTCACCATTCACAAGAGACGTTACCTCAGTAAAGCCTTTTCCATCACATACCATACACGATATAGCTCTCTCGTGCCGTATAGGGTCTCTTTGTAATCCAGTTCCTTTACACCTATCACAAATTTTTTTCATTTAAAAGACTCCTTTCTTAATGAAATAATACATAAGTTATTACTTTTCCGTAAGTATTATAACACAAAAAGTATTTCTCCACAATACCCAATTAAAGCTTTTAACTAATCTCTCCCCCCATAACTTCTTCCATTACTCTAATTTAATATTTCTTTAAAATACAACTATCTCTCTTTTCCCAGTTCTTTACTTTTAAAATCTTCTCTATCACATTCTAAATATGCCTCATACAAAATTTTTCTCATATTTTCAATGGAATCTATTTTTGTTCCATCTACTTCTATATCTGAATAATCTCGTACATAAGCAAATGCATAAAATTTTCTATCCAAATTTCTATCCTCTAATTTTAGTTTTGTCAAGTTTACATCTCTTGCATCTAATACTGGCTTATCGGAATCTATTAACACCCATTCTCTATCACCTGCTACATTTCGAATATAACAAGCTGTAAAATAATGGCTTTCTGTTTTGGCTTCTTCTCCTCTATCTAGTTTTTTTACCCAATCTTTACCTAAAGTGATAATTTGCATAGCCGGAATGTTTTTACTTCTTGCTAAAGCGGTAAATAATGTACTGCTATCGCAACATCCCGTTCTTTCTCCTGATAATAAAATTTCTTCTGCTGTTCTGGTAAACTTTCTTCTATCTTTGCTATTATGTATTCTTTCTGTATTTTGATTCATCCACACTAAAAGATTTCTCACTAGCAGTCCATCTGTACCTCCCTGTACTTGTTCTACTGCATTTCTTATATACTCCGTTACCTCTGTTCTTTCCCCTGATTTTAAATATTTTGTTACATTATCAAATTCCGGAAATGCTAACAATCCTTTTTCATTCATTTTCTATTTCCCCTTCTATAAATAAATTGCTATTTTTTTCTGCTAACAAATCATTCTTTATTATCGTATCTGACAAATAAATTTCTTCTTCCATTTTTTGCAATAATTTTTGTAACTCCTCTGTTTCTTCTATTTCTTCTAGTGTTTCTCTATCATAATAAGTCTCATTAATGCAATAATTTGTACTGGTAACAAATCCTAAGCCTTTAATAAAGGAATAATCCTTTTGTGAAAATATACTACTTCCTATAGAAAAATTATCTTCTATTCCCAATAAATCTAATATCGTTGGTTTTATATCTATTTTAGAAACGGTTCTTGCTATATTTTCAGAATCTTTTGTCTCTGGAATTTTTATGCCAAAAGGTACATGTACATCTTTCATGCTATCGTCAAAATCTGTATATTCCATTTCATTCTCTTTATACAATTTTTCAATTTCTTCTGTACAGGTAAATCCTGCTCCATGGTCTCCATACACTACTAAGATACTATTATTTATTAACCCTGTTTCTTCTAGTTTTTCTATAAATTTTCCAAAAGCATAGTCTGTAAAATTACAACAAATCAAATAATTTCTAAATGACTCCTCATCATAGGTTTGTAAGTCTTCTTGTGAAATCGTTAATTTCTCTTCTAAATTAGATACGCCATCTAAATAAAATGGTACATGTGTTGTTACACTTACTAAAGTAGTACAGAACTTGCCTTCATAGGCACTCAATTTATTAACCGCTTCTTCTAAAAATCCTTCATCCGAATAAAATTCTCCTGCCTTTTCTATATCTGGGAAACTATCAATATCATTGTATTCATCAATATGATATCCTGTATGATACACTTCATCTCTATTCCAGAATGTGCTTGTATTAGGATGCATAAAAGAGGTATAATATCCGCTCATTTCTTAATGTAGTATAAATATCACTCCATGTATTATCATAATATTTTTGAAACACATACCCATTTTCTAATGGATACATAGAATTTTCCATTTCAAACTCAGAATCTGCTGTCGTTCCTAAGCCCTGGTTATACATGTCTGTACAATAAATATTTTCGCTGAAAAATCGATTTAAATTAGGTATAATTTCTTTTCCATTTACCGTTTTTCCTATTACAAATTCATTTAAACTTTCTAGTTGCAAAATAATGACATTACTATCCTGCACAGCTCCTGTATAAATCGTTGTTGTTTCTTTTTCCTTTTGATTTTCTTCATAGGCATTTGCCAGTCTTTCTTCATCTATCGGTTCTTTTATAAACAAACTAGAAAGATAATCTTTGCCATCTTCATAATGATAATAATAAATAGATGCATCTTGTACAATCAAAGACTTATTGTAGCCTTTGTCTTGATAGATATAGTTGATATTATCTTTTACAATTCCTACATTTAAAAGTACAATAATAAGAATGACAATAGATTTCGCTATTTTATTGGCAGAATAGGAATTTTTCCATTTCTTATATGCCAATATACTAATTATAGCAACAGATAAGTTGTCTATCCAAAATAGAAGTACACTTTTTATATTTATAACATATAATAAACCATTTCCTATCTCTTTAGCATATTTTACATTTTCTATTTGGTAAAAAGACAGAAAATTGGTAGAATAACTATAATAAAGAAAATCTGCATATAGAACGAGTGTCACGATGGCATAAATACTATTCAAATAGATATAAGCAAATTTATCTTTATGATTGATAACAGGCACCATAAGCAATAAAGCTGCTGCCACTGTATAACATACTACATCTATTCCTATGGATAAATTTAGGAGATAATTTATTAATAATCCTTTGTATACTAATAAACACGTTCCTAATAAAAAAATAATATTATTTTTCGCTAATTCTTTTACTTTTTCTATAATACCTTCCCATCTTATTCCTTTTTCTTTATAAATTGCTAAATCTTTCATGCATTCCTCCTATTACTGCTTCTGTTGCCTTATATACTTTTATGGTTCTTCAAAAAAATCGTTTCTTTTTCCCTGCTCTATTTCTTCATATAGTTTTATTTTATATTTCAATCTCTCCAAGGTATTTTGAATTTCTTGCTGTTTTTCTAGTAAATTCTCTCTTTGCTCTATTAATAAATTTTTTCTTGCTTGTAAGGATTCCCTACCATCTTTAAATAGGGTAACATACTCTACCAACTTGTTAATTGGCATTCCTGCACTTCTCATACATTTAATAAATTCTATCCATCTACAAGAAACTTCATCAAAATCTCGTACTCCTGCTTTGTTTCTTGGCACCCTAGGGATTAATCCCACTTTTTCATAATACCTTATAGTATCTTGCGTTAACTGATATTTTTCACTTACTTGTGCAATTGTCATACTGTCTCCTCCTTTTTAGTTTGTCTTAGATAGTTCATATAATGTGCTTCTTTTGGTATAGTTTCTTCTATTATCCACGAAAAAGGCTTAAAAAGTCAATAGTTTTTCTCTCTTTCTTAGGGCAAAATACTTGGGGTGTCCCATTTAACCCTGACTTAAATGAGACATGTCACAAAAATATCAGGGTTTAATGGACAGCCCTTGAAGAACCATCCCCTCTATGTTATAATGCTAATATTCTAAATAAAAGGAAAGGATGGATATTTATGAGAAAAAATGTATTTTTACGCTGTATTGTGATTTTATTATTTGTAATTTTATTTACTACTTCTTTTGTTTCCGCTACAGAAGATAACACAAATGACAATGCTAATTTGCAAATTGGAAATTCAGACATTTATTTTTCTTTAAAAAATGATTACTATGATTTAGTGTCTGGTATTCAAAATGATGATGAACAATTTGCTACTTATTTAACACAAAAAGAAAACTATCTTGCTTATTTTGAAGCAAATAATATTATTTATGATGCGGTAAATTCTTTGGACGCAGAAAGTTTATCTCAAGAAATTGTAATCACTCAATCTACTAACAGCACCATACAACAAGTTTATAATTTAAAAATGCTTTCTAGCGAGTCTTTAGACGAATTCTCTAGCACATTTATTAGCACTTTAAAGGAAAATGTTTCTTCTTCTTTTGAGGACACGACTTTTTTATCAGAAGGTACTTATACTTCAGCTTCTGGAGACATATACCTTTACTTGGTATTTTCTGCTACTGTAAATGAAAGCCCTATGCAACTAGCCTATTACTGCAGTATTGTAAATGGCAGGGCTAATTTGTTTACTTTGCAGTATTTATCTTCTGTTTCTGACGAAGAAATGCATTCTGTGATAAATGCCTTTTCTTACCAAGAAAGAGATACTACCCTTTCTTTTATGGTAGGTCTTGTTTTCTTTCTTATCTTCATTGGCATTTTAGTATTCTTTTTCTTTATGATGAGAAAGAAAAAGGACAAGGATGTTCCTGTAGAATATAATGAAAAATACAATCGTTTTGGTGGATTTTTACTATTGTATTTTGTTTTACTTATTTTAAACGCTGTACTAATTTTATTTGATTTTATCACGGTAATTGCCATTTCTTCTGTTAGTACTATCTTTCTTGTAACTTTTGTATTACAAGATGCTATGACTCTGGGCATTCTTATTTACAATGCTATTCTACTATGGAAGAAAAAAGAAGAAACTCCTAAAAAGGTGATTCGTAATTTAAGCCTTCTTGCTATAGTCACTATTGTACTATGTTTATTGCGAATTGTTTACTCTTTCTTTGATTCTTCTTATGTTTATAGTACTGCTTACTATGCACAGGAAATGATACTTATTATTCGCAATGTATTATATGCAACTATTTGGATTTGCTATTTTAGAAAATCTGTAAGAGTGAAGAGCTATTATAGGGAGGTTAAGAAATAAAAACGGAATGTTCTTATTAATAAAAAAGCGGAATAAATTCCGCCCTTAAAGAGCCTGATTAAATTTAAGCTCTTTCATTTGGCTTTTTTCCTCTTTTATGATATATTTTTCTTGGTGATTTTATGTCTGAATTTACTATTAAACAAATTTTTATTGATAACTGGAATAACTTCCTTGCGGATTGTTCTGATACTA
>CALXBX010000072.1 GCA_944386655.1 uncultured Clostridia bacterium
AAAATGGAAGAGAAGTATTATCAAATGAAATTAGTTCTCAAATAGCTATTCATGAGAAATTTGGAGGGGTAGTTCCAGAAATAGCTTCTAGAAATCATGTAGAAGCTATTTCCAATGTAACGAAAAAGGCGCTAAAAGATGCAAATTGTACTTTGCAAGAAATAGATGCCATTGCATGTACCTATGGTCCAGGTTTAGTAGGAGCTTTATTAGTGGGAGTATCTTATGCTAAGGCATTAAGTTATGCTATTCACAAACCACTTATTGGAACAAACCATTTAGAAGGACATATTGCAGCCAATTATATTACTCACAAAGACTTAAAACCACCATTTTTATGCTTAGTTATTTCAGGTGGACATACACACTTAATTCATATTAAAGATTATAAAGAGTATGAAATATTAGGAAAGACAAAGGATGATGCTATTGGAGAAGCATTTGATAAAGTAGCAAGAGTGATTGGACTTGGATATCCGGGAGGACCAAAAGTAGATAAATTAGCTAAAGAAGGACAGGCAAATATCTTACTTCCTAAAACACATTTTGAAAATTTAGATTTTAGTTTTAGTGGCATTAAAACAGCTGTTATTAATCTACATCACAAGCAACCAGATGTGAATAAAGCAGATTTATGTGCAAGTTTTGAAAAAACAGTAACAGATATCTTAGTAGACAATACGTTAAAAGCAGCTAAAATGCTAAATATACACACAGTAGCACTGGCGGGAGGCGTATCTGCGAATACTTATATTAGACAACGTTTTATGGAATTGCAGGAGACAGAAGGTATGAAAGTATACTATCCAGAACCTGTTTTATGTACAGATAACGGAGCCATGATTGCCTCAGCAGGATATTACAATTATATGAATGGAATAGAATCAGATTTGGAACTAAATGCCATTCCTAATCTAAAAATAGGAGAGAAGTAGAAAAGATAGAGGGGAAGGAAAGAAATGGCAATATATGTGATAGGAGATTTGCATTTGTCTTTTGGAGAGGAAAAACCAATGAGTATTTTTGGTACGAATTGGGAAGGACATAGTGAAAAAATAAAAGAAGACTGGCTAAACAAAGTAAAAGAAGGAGATACTGTTATTTTAGCAGGTGATTTTTCATGGGCAATGTATTTAGAAGATACAGTGAAAGATTTTGCGTATTTAAACAGTCTACCAGGGAAAAAAATTATGCTAAAGGGAAATCATGATTATTGGTGGACTACTATTACTAGTATGAAACGTTTTTTACTGGAACATCATATAGAAAATGTAGATTTTCTATACAACACTAGCTTTTTAGTAGAAAATAAAATAATAGTAGGAACAAGAGGTTGGAGTTTGTTAGATTCGGAAAATAGCAAAAAAATGATTAACAGAGAAGCAAATAGATTAGAACTTTCCATACAAGAAGCAATAAAAAATTATGGAGAAGAAAAAGAAAAAATAGCCATCATGCATTATCCTCCTATTACAAAGGCAACCAAAAAAGAAAACATCATTTATCATAGAGAATTTGTGGATATTATGAAAAAATACGGAATAACGAAATGTTATTATGGACATTTGCATGGAAAGTCTCATCAAGATGCCATAGAAGGAGAAGTAGAAGGCATTTACTTTAAATTAATTAGTGCAGACTATTTAAATTTCCACTTGGAAAAGGTTGTTAGTGGGAAGGAAGAGTTTTAGATAACATTTTGTCAAAAAACTTTGTCTCCATTAACCAAAAAAGAAGGAGGGTAAAATGAGAGAGCAAGAGCAATGGAATTTAAAAGATATTTTTGAAAACAAAGAAGTGTATGATAGAGAAAAAGAAAATTGCGAAAAGCTATTGCAAGATATAAAAGAAAAAGAAGGAAGTTTAGCTAAAAGTGCAGAAGACTTAGAAAACTGCTATACAACTTATGAAAAGGCCTTATGCTCTTATGAAAAAATCTATAGCTATGCCATGCTTTGTTATCATTTAGATATGGCAAAACCAGAAGCGATAAAATTGTACCAAGAAGCGGAAAATTTAGGTACAAAATTTTCAGAGATGACAGCTTATATAGAGCCAGAATTGCTAGAAATGGAAGAAGAAAAATTACAAGCATATATTAGGCATCCACGTCTGCAAAAATATAAAAGAATATTAGAAAAATTATTAGAAGAAAAAAAGCATACTCTATCCAAAAAACAAGAAGAAATGCTAGCAAGTTATGCAGAAGTTTTTGCAGGAGCAGAAAACACATTTGATACTTTTACCAATACAGAATTAAAGCTAGGAAAAATACAAGTTGAGGGAAGAGAAGAAGAGTTAACAGAGGCAAACTATTCTAATTTTTTAAAAAACAATAACCAACTAGTGAGAAAGCAGGCTTTTGAGAAGATGTATGATGCTTATAAAAATGTTTCGAATACCATAACACAATTATATATTACGAGAGTAAAAGAGGCAGTAACTACAGCTAAAGTAAGAAATTATCAAAGCTCTTTAGAAAGAGCAGTAAAAGAAGATGATGGTAGCTTATTCGTATATGAAAATTTGGTAAAAGTAGCAAGAGAAAATTTAAACAAAAATCATGAATTTATGGAATTAAAAAAGCAATTGTTAAACTTACCAGAAATACATTTATATGACATTTATGCCAATCCTTTGGAGACAGAAAAGGACGAAATAACTTATGAAGAAGCCAAAGAAGAAGTTTTGCAAGGGTTAGCCATTTTAGGAGAAGAGTATATACAATTACTACAACAAGCTTTTGAAAATAGATGGTTAGATGTGTATCCAAAGCAAAATAAAAGAAGCGGGGCCTATAGCATGGGTGTTTATGGAGTGCATCCTTATGTATTATTAAATTTTGTCAATAGCAAACGAGATGTAAGCACCATTGCACATGAGTTAGGACATAGCATGCATTCCTATTATGCAAGCCATGCACAAGGTATTTTAGATGCAAATTATACGATTATGGTAGCGGAAGTAGCCTCTACCGTAAATGAAATTTTATTAGCAGAATATCAAATTCAAAAAGAACAAGACAAGCAAAAAAAGAAAGCATTATTATATGAATTATTAGAAATGATAAGAGCTACATTTTTTAGACAAACCATGTTTGCAGAATTTGAAAAGAAAGTGCATGAAAATATAGAAAAAGGCGAAATGCTATCGGCACAGGATTTGAACGAAATCTATTATCAACTAAATGAAGATTATTTTGGAAAAGAAGTAGTCATCGATAAAGAAATTCAATATGAATGGGAGAGAATACCACATTTTTATACACCTTTTTACGTATATAAATATGCAACAGGAATTAGTGCTGCCATTACTATTGCAAGTAACATTTTAGCCCAAAAACAAGGCTACAAAGAAAAATATATAGATATGCTAAAACAAGGATGTATGAAAAAATCTATTGATTTATTAAAAATGGTAGATGTCGACTTAGAAACAGAAGAGCCATATGAAATAACATTGCAGTATTTTAAAGAAAAAATGAGGCAATTAGAAAGCTTAAGCTAGAAAAGCCTGAAGAAGAGGTTGACAAAGCTGGAAAAATATGATAAACTATTTACCTGTAAGCCGCCTGAGTCGGGTACCTAAATGCTAATAAAATATTAGCTACCTTGTATTTTATGCTTAGCGAGTATACATATAAAGGGAGGTGCATTGTAATAATGTACGCAATTATTGAAAGCTGTGGAAAACAGTATAAAGTAGCAGAAGGAGACGTTGTATTTTTTGAAAAATTAGATGCAGAAGAAGGAAAAAAAGTAACATTTGATAACGTAGTTTTAGTATCTGATGACAAAAAAGTAGAAGTAGGAACTCCTTATGTAAAAGGAATCAAAGTAGAAGGAAAAGTAGTTTGCCATGGTAAAGGTAAAAAAATTATCGTTTACAAATATAAGGCTAAAAAGAACTACAGAAGAACACAAGGACATAGACAACCTTATACAAAAGTAGAAATTACAAAAATTTCTATGCCAGCTGCTAAAACAGAAACAAAAGCAGCAGAAGCTAAAACAGAAACCAAAAAAACAGCTACTACAAAAACTGCAGAAACAAAAACAACTGCAAAAAATAGCGAAAAAGTAGAAGCATAGTTTTATAATAAAGAGAAGAAAAAGATAAACACGAAGGGAGTGAGAAAGCATGGCTCATAAAAAAGGTCAAGGTAGTGTTAAGAATGGTAGAGATAGTGAATCTAAACGTCTTGGACTAAAAAGAGCAGATGGTCAATTTGTTCTAGCAGGAAATATCCTAGTAAGACAAAGAGGAACAAAATTCCATCCAGGAACAAATGTGGGAATTGGTAGCGATGATACTTTATTTGCATTAGTAGATGGAACAGTTAAATTTGAAAGACTAGGAAGAGATAAAAAACAAGTCAGTGTTTATCCCGTAGAGGAAGCACATGCTTAAAGCAAAAAAAGGTTACTTATGAATAAGCACATAAGTAATCTTTTTTTTGGGGCTAATATGAAAAGCATGAGGGAGGAAACTAAATAGTGTTCCCTCCCATACCGCTGTTAGGCGCTCCAAATGGAGTAACCTTTTAAGAATTTTTCAATTTCTTCGCCATCAATGTGGTAGAAGAAATTACAAAGCAATTCTTCTCCTTTCAACAATTCTTCAGCTCCTTCCAAGCTTTGCTTCTTTGCATCTTCTTTTATGAAACAAAGAGCATTCTTCAAAAGAATGTCATCCGGACGGAGCAGATAATCTGCCGGAGAAATTTGGTCTTTTACGTATGCATCCAAGAAATCTGTTGGAATCTTATACATAAAAGAGGCAAGGGATAACATCCCTTGATAACTTTCTTTGGAATAGTGTTTATATAAATTTTTGATAAAACGCAAACATTGTTCCAAAGTTCTGGGAGTGGGCAGTTGCCCTAATCTTATTGCTTGTTCATGAAGAACATCAGATTTTTTCATTTTTACTATCATTCCTTTCTTGCCTTCGCTATTGCTACGTCTGCGAAAGGCACAAATCTGTATGAAAAATTTTTAGTCTTGTTTTTGTTACCATAATTTGTTATAATATTCTTAGATGTATAGATAGACTGAAGAGCACGTCGGGGTGAGTGGCGAATAATTACCACTATTTGTAATTATATCCCGTATTTTTATATGTGACGTATACCTTTTAAGCACAAATGAGTGCAACATATCCCTAAAAAATGGGTGGAGTGCGTAACCTTATCTTTGTATTTAACAAAGTCCGTTAATCTAGCTGGGTATACATAGTAAATGTCTATACATCTCTTTTTATTTTAACAGGAGGTAACATTATGCTAAAAATTTGTTACAATACTTGTTGTGGTATTGACGTTCACAAAAAGATATTAGTTGCTACAATCGCTACTACAAATGAACGTAAAGTTACCACTTACCAAACCAAACAATTTTCTACTTTTACTAATGATATTAAAAAACTTAAACAATGGCTTATCGATAATAACTGTAAAGATGTCTGTATGGAATCCACTGGCAAGTATTGGATTCCTATTTTTAACATTTTAGAGGATTCTTGTAATGTTACTATTACTCACCCTAAATATGTTAAGGCTATTCAACGGCAAGAAAACTGATACTAAAGACTCTGTTTGGATTACTGATATTTTTAAACATGGTCTTGTTGAAGGAAGTTTCATGCCTCCTCTTGATATTAGACAACTTCGCGATTTAATGCGTTACCGTTTTAAGTTAGTTAACTGCAAGAGCTCTGAAAAAAACAGATTTCAAAATTCTTTAACTGTATCTAATATCATGATTTCCAACATTGTTACTGATACCTTTGGTAAAACTTCAAAATCCATTTTAGAACTTATTCTTTCTAAAGAAGATAATGTTACTCTTGAAGAAATTAAACCTCTTCTTAGAAAAAATCTAAAATCAACTCCTGAGCAAATCTTAGAATCTGTTCAAGGAAATCTTACACATGAACAAAACTCTAAAATGAAAGTTTGCCTTAATCACTATGACACTCTTCTTGAATGTATTGACCAGATTGAAAAAGCTGTTTTACCTTTACTTTTACCTTATCAAAATCAGATTAATTTGATTTTAACTGTACCTGGTATTAAAGATGTTTCTGCTATTACTATACTTTCAGAAATCGGACCAGATATGTCTGTATTTAAAGATTCTGAACATCTTTGCTCTTGGGCTGGTCTTACTCCTCAATGTAATGAAAGTGCTGGCAAGAAAAAATCTGTACATATCAGTAGAGCAGGTGTCTATATCAAGCCTTTATTAGTTCAATGTGCTAATAATGCAGTTCGTGATAAAAGCTGTCCTTATTTCAAATTACGTTACGATGCTATCAAAAAACGTAGAGGACATAAACGTGCAATTATTGCTATTGCTAGAATGTTACTTACATGCATTTATCAAATGTTGTCTAAAAACGAGCCTTTTAATCACGAAATTTATGAGCAATTAACACAAAAGAATTTTAAATCTAAAGACAAAAAGCTAAATATCAATAATGCTATTAAGTTTTTAGAATCTCAAGGCTACAAAGTTAGCTAATTTTTATTATATTTAATTGTTTGGTATTAATTTAATATTTCCATTATTTACCAAAAGTGCTATTTTTTAGGACTTTTATTTTCTATGGACTTTTTCCTATTCTATTTTTCAACCTTCAACCTCCTTTTGTACGCACAATTTAGTGACCATCTTCTATGGTAACATAAAATTAGTAAAATTGCAAGAAAGCTACTTGTAAAATAGGAAAAATTTAGGTATAATAGAGAAGAATTGGTAAGAAAAGAGAAAGGGTGAAGACTATGGAAAAGAAAATACGTATTTTAACAGGAGATAGACCAACAGGAAAATTACATATAGGTCATTATTTTGGATCTTTACAAAAAAGAATAGAAATGCAAAATTCTGGGTTATATGATCCTTATATACTAATTGCAGATGTGCAAGCATTAACAGATAACTTTAATAATCCGGAAAAAGTAAGAAAAAATGTAAGAGAAGTGGCTATGGATTATTTAGCAGCAGGAATCGATCCGGAAAAAACAACTATTTATATACAGTCTATGATACCGGAAGTAGCAGAACTTACTGTTTTTTATTCTAATTTAGTAACTATTGCGAGATTACAGCGAAACCCAACAGTAAAAACAGAAATTGCCCAAAAAAGAGATTTATTTGGAGAGAGTGTTACTTATGGATTTTTAGGATATCCAGTTAGTCAAGCTGCAGATATTACTTGTTTTGAAGGAAAATTAGTACCTGTAGGAGAAGACCAACTTCCTCTTATCGAACAATGTAGAGAAATTGTAAGAAAGTTTAATTCTATTTATGGAGAAGTGCTAGTAGAGCCAGAGGCAGTGTTATCTAGTGGAAAAAGAATTAAAGGGTTAGATGGCAATGAAAAAATGGGAAAATCTTTAGGAAACGCAATCTATTTATCCGATACAGAAGAAGAAATAAACAAAAAAGTAATGAGTGCCGTAACAGACCCAGCTCGTATTAAAAAAGATGATAAGGGAAATCCAGATATTTGTATGGTTTACTATTATCACCAGTTGTTTAGTAAAGAGGAAGAAGTAAAGAATGTGTGTGAAGAATGCAAAGCAGGAGCAAGAGGATGTGTGGCTTGCAAGAAGCAACTTGCTAAAAATATAAATAGTGCAATAGAGCCAATACGTACAAAAAGAGCTTATTATGAAGAACATCCAGAAATTGTAGATAAAGTATTACAAGAAGGCACAAAAAAGGCACAAGAAGTAGCAAAACAAACTATGAAAAAAGTAAAACAAGCAATGCAATTAGATTATTTTACAAAATAAAAAAGGAGGAACTATGTTTACAGACTATGTAAAAATTATAGTAAAGTCTGGAGATGGAGGAAACGGAGCCGTTTCTTTTCGTAGAGAAAAATATGTAGCAGCAGGTGGACCAGATGGCGGAGACGGAGGAAAAGGCGGCGATGTATATTTTTTTGTAGATCCAGATGCCAATACGCTAATTGATTTTCGTTATAAAAAGAAATTTAAAGCAGAAAATGGAAAAAATGGAGAAGGTGGACACCGCTATGGAAAAAGTGGAGAAGATCTGCATATTGGAGTGCCTATTGGAACCATTATAAAAGATGCAACAACAGGGGAAGTGCTTGCAGACCTATCTCAAAAAGGACAAGAGGAATTAGTTTTAGCAGGAGGAAGAGGGGGAAAAGGAAATTCTCATTTTGCCACATCTACTAGACAAGCTCCAAGATTTGCCATAGATGGAGAAAAGGGAATAGAAAAGGAATTAATTTTAGAATTAAAACTATTAGCAGATGTCGGTTTAATTGGTTTCCCTAATGTAGGAAAATCTACTTTCTTAGCAAGAACCACTTCTGCTACACCTAAAATTGCAGACTATCATTTTACAACATTAGAACCAAATTTAGGAGTAGTAAAAAGAAGAACAGGAGAAAGCTTTGTAATAGCAGATATACCAGGAATTATAGAAGGGGCAAGCGAAGGTACAGGATTAGGGCTACAATTTTTAAGACACATAGAAAGAACAAGGTTATTATTACATGTGATAGATGTATCTGGCATAGAAGGCAGAAACCCTGTAGAAGATTTTTATACGATTAATGCAGAATTAAAAAAATATAGTGAAAAATTAGCGAAAAGAAAGCAAATTATTGTAGCTAATAAAATAGATAGCATGCAAGATGCAAACTTATATGAGGAATTAGAAAAAGTAGCGAAACAAGAAAATTTAGAAATCTATAAAATTTCTGCGGTAACAGGAGAAGGGGTAGATATTCTATTAAACCGAGTAACAGAAGTTTTAAAAGAATTACCAAAAGAAGAATTAATTGAGGTAAAACAGCATAAAGTCTATACCTTAGCGGAAGAAGAACCATTTACCATAAAAAGAGAAGATGGTATTTGGGTAGTAGATGGCCCAGCGGTACAAAAATTAATGAGAAGAGTGAATTTAGAAGACAATGAGTCTTTATACTATTTTCAGAAATGTTTAGATGAATTAGGCGTTAATGAAAAATTAAAGAAAATAGGCGTACAAGAAGGAGATACCGTAAGAGTAGTGGACTGGGAATTAGAATGGTATAATTAAAGTTTTTAAAAAAATGTTAAACTTTTGTTGTCAATAATTTTTGAATATTTCACTAAAAAATAGCTTTATTTTATTAGCGAATATTTCACCATATGTATAATCTTGAGTTCCGCTCGCGGCGGAGGCAGGCTCAAGATTTATTTTTTTGTTTATTT
>CALXBX010000073.1 GCA_944386655.1 uncultured Clostridia bacterium
ATTTAGAAAAGTATGGTTGTGGACCAACATCTATTGCTAATGTATTAAAAAATTATGGATTTGACGTTAATCCAATAGATATGGCTAAAAAAATATTATTTGATAGTGATGGAAATTTTGATACTACTTATTTACGAAATAAAGGAATAAATGATAAAGGTTTAATATATTGCCTAGAAAGACTAATAAAAGAAGATAAATTCAATATCTCATATGATATTGTAAAAATAGATTTTTCAAATCCTAACAATCAAAAACAAAAAGTAATTGATTTAATGAAACAAGGGAACATGGCAATAATTCATGTAGGACCATCAGAAATGAGTCCATTAACATTTTCTAAAAATGGTCATTATTTAGTAATCAGCGACATTGATAATGATAATAATTTTTATGTTATCAATTCAAATGAAATAGGAGATACTCAATTAGGTGTGCCATTTGATTATGATACAATTATTAAAAATATAACAGGAAGAAAAGACTCTTTTAATTTTTTATTTATAAAAAAATTAGATAAATGTGTTTAAGGGATGATACAAAAAACATAATAAATCTAGGAGAAACAAATGGAAAAAATATTAAGCAAATTCAAGAACGAAAATAAAATATTATTCATGTTGGCTTTTTTTAGCATATCCAAAGGACTATGGGAAAACTTTAGGCAGCTATGGCTACAAGACAACAACTTAAATGTTACAGAAATAAGTCAAATACTTGGAATAGCAACATTTTGCTGTGTAATTGTATTAATTATTTTAGCAAAACAATTATCACAAGATAGAATAAAAAAGATAATAAGCATATCTCTATTTATAAAAGTAGTTAGCTTAATGGCACTTTACTTGCTAAACCATACACCAGATAGTACACTTATAAATTTATTTATTATAGTAGATACAATATGTCAAAATATTATTATCATAAGCATTTACCCATTTATTGTAAGCATTAAGAAAGAAGATAAACTATATAGTAAAAGAAAATTAGTAGAATATCTATTTTCAGATATAGGAATTTTAGTTGGTGGAATGCTAATTGGAAGATCAATAGGAAACTTATTAATTGATTATAACATATGCTTATTAGTATCAGTTGTATTTTTAGTTTTAGCATTTATTATAGTGATAAATATAAAAAATATAAAAGTTGATAAAGAAAGGGTTGAATTAAAGAAAACAATTCAATATATTATTAAAGACAAAATTGTATTTTTATATATCGTAGATTACTTGGTTGGAAATATGGCAATGAATACAGGTTTAGGACTAAAAATGTTAATGCTTACAAATGGTTTACATTTTTCAGATGGAGAAGCAACAAACTTTTTACTAGCGGTAGGACTTATTGCTGACGTAATTGGAATTATGGCATTAAAATATTTTACCCCTAAAAACGATTATTTAACCATAACTATTAAATTTGGAATAAGAATGGCACTTTATTGGATAGCCTATATTTCCAATGATTTAAACATATGCCTAATAGCAATGACATGGTCAATATTAATTTCAACAGCCTATGAAAATATATCGGATGCACCATATATCAATAGAATAAGAAATGAGTATCAAATGATTTTTACGAATATAAGATATACAATAGGTCTAGTAGGAACAGCTATTGGACTATATTTTGCAGGAATTATGTATAATTTTGGAATAGTCTATAATCTTGGTTTATCCGCATTTATTATGATTTTCCAAATAGGGATAGCTTATTATTGCATCTATTTGAGAAAAAAAGAAAATAGAAGTAAACAATAAAACAAGGGGAAAATAATGAAATTTTTTAAAATAATGTTATCTAGTTTTAAGCATACCAAAGGTTTAATAGGGATATTCTTCTTACTAAGTATATTACTAAATTATTTAACTACCTATATACCAGTTGTTATACAATATTTTATTGACACAATATTAAACGAGGAAGCAGTACAGAATGAAATATTAGATTGGTTGGTAAATTCATTTCAAAATGGAATTGGATTCATAGCAACTATATGTCTAGCGGTATTAGTTGTTCAATTATCAATCATTATATTTACATATGCTAGAAGTATTGTTCGAACCAAACTAATACAGGAATTTCAATATGAATTAAAATTAAAGCTATTTAATCATATACAAAACTTAACATATCAAGATTTTTACAATAATTCACTAGCAGACTTAGTGCAAAGTTCTAGTGATGATGTGAAAAATATTGTAAATTTTATTGATAAACAGTTTACATATATTATGGATATAGTTTTGATTATTATATTTGCAATAGGACAACTAATAACAATAGATTTTAGATTGTCTAGTGTTATGACAGTTTTATCTTTTGTTATTATTGTAGCATCTATTAGATATTGTAAAAAATCGAATCCTGTTATAAAAAAAGAAATAGAAATGCAGAAAAAAATGTATGCAAAAATGGATGATAATTTTAATCATGTAAAATTTATTAAATTAAATAATTTACAAGAGCAAGAACAAGAAGAATTTGAAAAAATAGTAGAACAAAGAAACTTATTCCAAAGAAAAAAAGTGGAGATGGATATTAATTATCAGGTAGGAGTAGAAAATGTGGTAAAACTAGGACCACCACTTATCTTTATCTTAAGTGCATTTTTGTATATGTCAGGTAGCATATCCATTGGTTCTATATATGTAACCTTAAGTTATTCTAATAAAGTGACAAAGTCATTTACAGATATTGCAGACATGTTAGAAGCATTCAATTTATTTAGGGCATCTTATAAAAGATTGAATTCGCTTTCAGAATTAACACAAGAAGATGAAAGTTCGGCAAAAGAAATGGAAATAAAAGATAAAACAATAACCTTTGAAAATGCTAAGATTATTGTAAATGGTGCAGTAATATTAGAAAACTTAAATTTTAAAATTCAAGAAAATGAAAAGGTTATTATTCTAGGTAGTACAGGAAACGGGAAATCTATTTTATTAAAAACATTAGTAGGCTTTTATGAATACAAAGGAAGTATTAAAATTGGAAACACAGAAATAAAAGATTTGAGTAAAAAGCAAGTAAGAGAGAATATATGCTTACTTCTTCAAGATTCTTATTTATTTTCAAAAACAATTGCAGAAAATATAAAGATATTACTACCGTATTTGCCTAATGAAGAAATGATTTCTATATCTAAATTCTTTACACTAGATGACGATGTTCAAAAATTAAAAGATGGTTATAATACTCCGATTGGAAAAAAAGGAATAGTTTTATCTAAAGGACAAAGGCAAAGATTAGTTTTAACCAGAGCATTCACACAAATAAAGCCTATTATGATTTTTGATGATTCTTTTAGTGCAATAGATAGAATTCATAAAAAACAAATATATGATAATTTGATGAGTCTAAAAAATAAATTTACGAAAATTACCATAACACATGATATTGGACTAGCTAGGAATTTCGATAAAGTAATTTATATACATAACAAAAAAGCATATGTAGGTACACATGAAGAACTACTAGAAAACGAAAATTATAGAAAAGTATATGAATTAGACCAAGATAAGTTAGAGGAAGAATATGTATGAATAGAGAAACTTTAAAGGAAATGTTTAATTTCACAAAAAATAAAAAGAAAACGATTGTACTTGGCATAGTTATTATGATAGAACTACTGATTTATACCTTTTCCTATCCTTTTATTATGCAAAGAGTTGTTGATGAAGCTATACCGCAAGAAAATATTCACCTAGTTATTTTCTTATCTTGTGTTTTAATAGCCATTGTTGTTCTTCGATTTATAACAGATAGAAAATGTAATATTTTAAGAAAAAATTATTGTTATGATAACAATGTTGAAATAAAAAAGAAAACATTTAAAAGTATTCAAGAGGCAAAAGTAAGAGAATTAGATAAAATACAAGCAGGAAATCTTTTTGAAATAGTAGGTTCGCAAAGTTGGGAGGCAGCGAATTTATTCATATGGAATTTTATTGGTATTATTTGCGTAAGGCTGGCCTTGACAATAGCTATATCAATAATATTAGTATTATTAGATTTTAGATTGGGGTGTATCATCTTAGGAATATTTGCAATTTCCTATATTATTTTAACGCCATTCTATTTTAAAACTTTAAAAGTATACAAAAAATTACAAAATATAGTAATAGAATTGCAAGGTAATATAAATGAATACATAGAGGCATATAGTACAACCAAAACATTAAAATTAGAAGAGATAAATTTATCCCAAATTGAAATACTACTAGATAAATGCAAAAAGGAAATGGTAAAATCAAGTAAAATTATATCGTTGCATAGTGCATTATTTTCTTTATTCACCTTTGGTGCAGTCATTGCCATTTTAATAATAGGAGGAAATGAACTTACTTTAGGGATAGGATTAGCATCTACTGTTATGTTGATGGTGGATTATGTAGATGATATGAATAAACATATGAAGTCTTTATTAGAACATGTACATGGACTAAACAATAGATATCATTGTTTTTTAAATATATTAAAAACATCTAAAATAAGTAAAGAAGTAGATGAAGGAACCTTAGAATTAAAACAAATAAATTCTATAGAATTTAAAGATATTAGTTTAAGTTATGATGGTATCAATATTATACTAGATAAAATTAATTTTAAAGTAGATAAGCCAATGCAAATAGCTATAGTAGGAAAAAGTGGAGCAGGAAAAACGTCTTTGGTAAATCTGTTGCCTAGATTTTATGAAATAACGCATGGCAGTATATGTATCAATGGAAAAGATTACAGAGAATATAAATTAGAAGAATTAAGAAACAATATTGCTTACGTGTTTCAAGAACCTGTTATATTTCAAAAAACAATAATAGAGAATATACAGTTTGGAAATAGAAAAGATGTAACGAGGCAAGAAATTATACAAATTTGCAGGCAGATAGGTTTAGACAAAAAAATTATGGAACTTCCAAATGGGTATGATACATGTATAGATGAAAAATCAGATTTACTATCTTATGGAGAAAAACAATTACTGAGCTTTGCAAGGGCAATATTAAAAAATGCAGATGTTATTTTATTAGATGAAGTAACTTCTAATTTAGATTTAGAGTTTGAAGAATCTATTATAAAAGCAACAAAAGAAATGCTAAAAAATAAACTTTCTTTTGTAATTGCACATAGACTAAATACCATAAAACATTCAGATTTAATTTTATTTATAGAAAATAAGAAAATAGTAGAAATGGGAACACATGATGAGTTGATGAGTAAACAGGGATATTATTATAACCTATATAAGACGAAAGAAAGTCAAGAGATAATGAAGAATATATAAATTATTGAATATATCAGATGCACAGTTGATTTTTTTGTGATACAATTGAAGAAAACAATAAAAAAGGAGAAATTTTGTGAAACAAGCATACTTAAAGTTTTTGAATAAAATAAGAAGATTTAGAAAATCGTTATTATCAGATATAGACAAAAAAAGAGGAAAGATGTATTTCACATGGCTAGAAACAAAAACAGAGAAAATAGAACATGAGAAAGATAATAACTATATTTATAATAATATTGTTAAATACACATTAAAGAATTTTAAAATAGATGATTTTAGTTATAAAAATGCAAATAAAATATTAAAAAAAGTAATTGATAATAATTATATTTTAAAAAAGAATTATCGTGTTTTTAATAGTTCTAATATTTCTTATGATGACACAATGCTATTAACAAGAAAAGTATTACTAAAAAGAGGAAATGTAGCATGGATAGATTTTGGATTTAATATAGGAAATGAATTTGGCGGAATGCACCCAGCGATTATATTAAAAAATTTTGATAAAGATTTATTTGTATTACCTGTATCATCTAAAAAACCAATAGAATATGCAATAATAGAAAAAGATTTTGAAGATGGAAAAATATCAGAAGAAGAATGCAATAGAAGAAAAGAAAAAATTACAGAGATAGTACAGCTAGATAAAATAGTTGGTTTTAAAGAAATGACTAGATGGGCAAATATAACAAGAATGAGGAAAGTTAGTATATTAAGACTTAATTTTTCTGGAACAATAGGAAGAATAGACGGAAAATATTTAAGTATAATTTCTGAGAAAATCAGTGAAGAATTTTAGGTATAATTTATTGACTTTTGAAATAAAATATAGTATCATAGTAATAGAAAGTAATTGCAAGATTGCTATGTTTGGAATAAAAGTTCCAGTTAATTGCTATGTTAGGTGGCTAGCTAGAAATAGTTAGCCATCAGTTCGTTTTATAAGAAAAGAATATATAAATAGTTAAGCACTATATAAGATTATAGTGCTTTTATTTGGTTGTAAAAAATAAAGTACTATGCTAAAATGAGAATGATTAATTAAGTCTAATGGGAGGATTATATAGTAATGAGAATAGGAATCGATATAGATAATTGTATATCCAATTTTGATGATGTACTTTTAGAAGAATACATAAAGCAGGATAAAAAACTAAGAAATACAGGTATTATCAATGAAAAACCATATTATATTTCAGAGGGAATGTTTGATTGGTCAAAAGAAGAAAATGATAACTTTTACACTAACAATATACAGAGAATTGCAATGAGTTTAAAACCGTTAAATCATGCAAAAGAAGTAATAGAACAACTAAAAAAAGATGGAAATGAAATTTATATTATCACTTCAAGAGATAATGGGGAATATGTGAATCCAGAAGAAATGACAAGAGAATGGCTAAAAAAATATGACATAGTATATGATAAACTAATTTTAACTGGAAAATATCAAAAAGGACCAGTGTGCAGAGAACATAAAATAGATATTATGATAGAAGATAGTATTAAAAATTGTGAAGATATAGAAGCAAATGGTACAAAATGTTTTATTATGAATACTAGATATAACAGGCAAGAAACTAGATTTGAACGAGTAAAAACATGGAGAGAAATTTACGCTAAGATTTCTAAAACATATAAGAAAGCATATGAAAAAATCAACATTATATTAGATACAGACACCTATAATGAATGTGATGATCAATTTGCTCTAAGTTATATGTTAAAATCGCAAGATAGATTTCAAATAGAAGCTATTACAGTAGCACCATATCATCATGACAATGATATTAGTATAGAAGAAGGTCAAGAAAAAAGTTGTCAAGAAATTTTGAAAATTTGTAAGTGGCTAAACTTTCATACAGAAAACAAGGTATTCAAAGGCAGTACAAATTACATAGAAAATGGATACAACGAAACAAATGAAGCAGTAGAAAAAATAATAGAAATTGCAAAGAAAAATGAGAAAACATATATTATGGCAATAGGAGCAATTACCAATGTTGCTTTAGCTATTAAAAAAGCGCCAGATATTATTCCTAAAATAGAGGTTATCTGGTTAGGAGGACATAGCCCAATAGCTAACAACAATAATGAATTTAATTTTAGACAAGATGTACAAGCAGTAAAAGAAATATTTTCATCAAAGGTAAAATTAACGGTTATTCCTTGTAAAGGAGTAGCATCCAATTTGATGACTTCTTTATATGAAATAGAACATTATTTGAAAGCAGAAAATGAATTTTGTCACTATTTATGTGATAGATTTTGTAATGATGGAATACATGGAAGGCAAACAAGAAGAGTAATTTGGGATATAAGTGTGATTGCGTATTTAATTAACAAAGAATGGTTTGAAGAAAAAGAAATGGATTGTCCTAAAATCAATAAAGATTTAAGTTATACTTTTAATAAAAATGATAGAAAAATAAAATTTGTAACGTATCTTAATGCAAATGAGATTTATAAAGATCTATTTAGAAAGTTGAGGGAATAGCAACTCCAAAATATATTGTATGGATGGAAAGAATTTTATAAAATCAATGGATAAAATAATGAGATTTTTAAATAATTAAAATTTAATGGAGGGAAAAGTGAAAATATTATATACAGCTTTTAACGGACAAGATAATTCATCAAAAATTCTATTAGATAAAATGAGCGTAGACAATGTAAATAAATTATATTTAAGGAATAGCTTTGAAACAAGTGTTAAACAATTAATAGATAAATTAAAATTAAAGAAATATGAATTAGTAATTTCATTTGGACAAGCTCCATTAGAAAAAGATATAATCAAAATTGAAATTTTAGGTAAAAAAGATGATAATTTCTATAAAACAGATTTTAATTATTCAAAAATAAAAGAAAATATAGAAAAGATAGGATTTAAAGTATATATTTCTAAAGATGCAGGTAATTTTCTATGCAACAATCTATATTATAAGGGACTTAAATATATAAAAGAAAATAATATAAATTGTAAAATGATATTTATTCATATTCCCAAAATAGAAAATATAAGTGACATAGACTTGTTGGCAAATGTTAAAAGTAACTACTGAAATAAAAAATAAATCATAATCTTGTAAAAGGAGTTTTAAACATGAAATTAACAAGTAAACAAGCAAAAGAATTATTAGAGAGTTATAGAGGAAAAACAATAAATGATAAATGGATTGACCATTGTATTGGTGTGGGAGATACAGCAGGAAAGATAGCGGAGGCTTTAAAAGAAAAAGGATATAATGTAGATGTAGATAAAACAATAACACTTGGATATGTTCATGATATTGGAAAGTATAATGGTGAAATTCACAGACATGTTATGAGAGGATATAATTATCTAAAAGAAAAAGAATATGATGAAGATTATTGTAATATCTGTTTAACTCATTCCTATTTGAATAACGATATTATTTGTACTGCTGCAGGAATTCCAGATATAAATGAGAATCCATTTTTAACTAATTTTATAAAAAATCATATCTATACAATGGAAGAAAAGATAATCAATTTATGTGACTTAATGTGTCCACCAGGAGGAAAAGTATATACAATAGATAAAAGACTAATAGACCTTATTATTAGAAAAGGAGCTTATGCAAATACACAATATCATGTACAAGAAACATATAAATTAAAAGATTATTTTGATAATTTACTAGGATATAATTTATATAATTTATTCCCAGAAATAAAGGATAATTTATAATTAGGAGCAACAAATGAAAGAATATTTTTACAAACCAGAATATAAATATATGTATTTAGCCAATATGTCGTACAGTTTTGCTAATACATTCATTGAAACATTTGGAACAGTAATGCTATATAAAGGAGGCATCCCAATATGGTTAATTTTATTAATATATGGAATGAGATTTGGGATAACAGGTTTTTGTACACCGTTATTTGTTAGTATCTCTTCGAGATTAGGAATTGCAAAATGTATTTTAATCTCTAATATTTTTAGTATTATTAGTGCTTATATGATGATAGATACAACAAATATATATAGAAATATTGTCATATTTATATTTGCAATGGGATTCATGGGAATTTCTAATCCAGCTACCGATTCCTTATCAAGTAGATATGTTGAAACAGAGCATAGGGGAAGATTTAATAGTTTCATTCATATATCTAAAATTATAGCAACAGCTCTTGCAAGTTGTATAGTTGCTTGGGGAGTAATTTCAGATAATAATATAGTTTTATTTACTGTTATTACAGTATTCTTTTTATTACAATATATATTTATAAGAAAAATAGATTATAAAGTTGAAAATAAAACAAATGCTTTTAAAGTATCAATGAAATATATAATAAAAACAAAAAGCAAATATAAAATGATTTATGCTTTAAGAACTAGTCATATCATAGAAAGACAATTTGTTCCTCTATATTTATTTATTGTAGTAAAAGATTTTTCAGTATTTTCGTCCATTGTGATAATATCATTATTATTACAAATCATTACAGTATCCTTCATTGGAAAATATACGGATAAAAATATTGCTAAAGCAAATAACCTAGTAACAATAATAAAAGTTATTATAACAAGTGTATTCTTATTTGCTAAAGATAAAATAACGATTGCTTTTAACAAAACAGTAAGTGACAATTTTGAAAAAGTATATGAAACTTCAATTCATACTTCCATACAAAATAAAATAAAAGAATCCAAAGAAGATAATGACCTTTTAGCAACAGTAGGGCAAATGAGTTTATGTTTTACAGAAGTAATTGTTTTTGCAATATTAGGAATAGCAAGTGTTTTTGTAGGAGAGCAAGTGTTTATCATAATTTTCATACTTTCCATCATTTCTTCTATTCTTATAAATGTAACTATTAAGAATAGTTAACTTATAGAGCAAAGGCATTACAAATTGAAATTATGTTATTAAAATAGGTAAAAAATGCTAGTATTTTGCATAAAAACATGATAGAATAATAAACAACTAGTGAATACTAGTTTTAAATTTTATACTCCTGTTTTACAGGTTGATACATAGACGGTTAATAAAAAATAAATATTTTGAAGGAGGTAAAAAAATGGGTTTTACAGAAAGAAAGTATGGGATTACAGATCGGTATGGAGAGAAACACTCCTTTACCGCAAAGCAACTTTATGAACGAGTTTTGCAGGATAGCAAATCAGACTATAATTGGATTGCTACGGCAAGTGAACTTGTAAGAGTCTGTAAACAGAAGGATTTCCCTTCTGAATATGCAGTTGCTATTAAATGTGCAATTTTAAATTGCTTTGCAAACGTAGAGCACAGAGCGAATTGCGGCGGTGGTAGATATAAGGATAGGACGGGAACTAAAGAGGCAGTAGAAGAATGTTATAATTCTCTATATGGAGTAGAAAAAGCAGAAGCAATATCTGCAAGAAAAAGATATTTATCAGAAATGGTTGCTTCTGCTTCGTATACTGGCTTATGGGATCCTCTTTATCATCCGGGACCGACGTTTGAAAAGCTCAGGCAGGATTGGAACAAAGCCAAAGTTGAACAATACTTTGGCTGCAAAAAAATTAACTTTGCAGCGTTGGTGAAGGTACTCCACAATGAGTTCGCAGAATTAGTAAAGAAAAAAGAAGAGCAAGGAGCTTTCGATGAGGACAAGAAAACAGACTTGGAAGGGTGGAGAAAATTTTATGAAGAACTAAAAAATATGTAGCTTTCTGGTAAAGCCAAGGGAGACATTTGAAACTTTCAAGTGTTTCCCTTTATTTCGTTTTAGCTCTTTCAATCCGAAACTTTTGTACATCTTAAATCTCAAAAATACTTGTAAAAAAAATATTGTTATGCTATGATAAATTTGATTTTATGAGAAATACACATAAGGAAAAAGAAGTAAGATACGGAGGAAAATATTATGAGTTGGGGAGGAGTTTGGAATTTAAAATATAATGGAGAAAATCCAAAAAGATTTACAGACTTGTGTAAAATTGTAATACCAGATTATCAAAGAAGATTTGAAATTTTGGATGAAAATGAGATTGAAGCAGTAAAAAGAATTTATTGGTATAGTGCAGATAAAGATATAGCAGAAATTATGAAATTGCTTGGAGAAAATGATTCTATTGATGTAATTATAGATGGAGAAACCCATCCATATGATGAAAATGAAAAAGAATTACCTTTTGAAAAACAATCGTTTAAAATGGAAGATGGAAAAGTGGCAATGCTAACTGACTATGTAGATGGAAATAGATACACAGATGATGAATTAGGAATAATTGAATATGTTGAAACAGATTTAAAAGACTATGCTTCATTTTTAGTAAATGAGTTCGGAATAAAAGATGAAGATGGAAAAATAATAGGGATAGAAGAATCAGCAAAGGAGATTTTGGATAGATTTTTTACTGATTTAGAAAAAACAGGAGAAATAAAAGAATTAGAGGAATTAAGAAATGGAATAGAGGACATTTCTTGGCTAAATGAGCAATACGAATATTATAAAGAAAATAATAATGAACCTAAAAAAGAATTACCACCAATACTAAGTGGAATGAGTAAGAACGATATTAAAGCACTTCGGAGGTGTAGAAGAATTAGCAGAGTTATGTGAGAAAAAAGGTGAAGACCAAGCCGTAATGATTATATCTATGCTTGGATACTCATTAAATTTAGGAGATTCAAAAGCATCTAACAGTGCAATAAGAGGCAAAGAAAAGACTTTAGAAGTAGATAAAGAAATAAAAGAGGCAGTTAATGAGTATTTAATAGGACATATAAAGAAAAAATTTCCTAATTTAAGTAAAGAAAATGAAGAAAAATTTAAAGAAGGAATAAACCCTGTTATAGATTATGAAATGGAACATGGAAATCTTTATGGTGGATTTGGTCCAAGAGGACTACGTTGTGATAATGAGCCATCACCAGAACTTATGAATGCTTTTATGAATATGGATTTTGGACCAGAATATCCAGATATGCGAATGTCGGCAACATGTTATTCAATATTTCCAATGAAAATGTCAGTACGAATGGAAAGAGGTAGGTATGCTGAGGCAACAGATGGATATTCAAGTAGTGAGTATTTGTTTATGACAGAAGAATATAGCAAAAGAGCATTAGATGAAGTAAATAGAAGGATTGAGCAGGAAATTGCAAAAGTTCCAAAAGGGAAAATGTTGCAATTTAAAGAAGAATATAAAAAAGAATTAGAAGAATATCAAGAAGAAAGAAAGCCACTTTTAAAGCAGAAAGAAACAAGAGATAAACTACTTGAAAAAGAGACAGTTTTAAGAGAAAAATCTGATAGACTAGTGAAATCTTATTTAAGAAGACTTAATGAAATAGATAAAATGGCAATTTCTGATGAAGAAAAAAGAGTAAGAAAAGAACAAGTAAAACAAGAAACAGTTTTAGCTACTGAAGAATTTGAAAATTTTTCACTTCATAGACAAGAAGAAGAAGGAAAATTAAGTGAGCAATATGGCTATAATACGCTAGAATTCTTTGATTATATACATGAAAATTTAAATGATGAAGAAAATTGGATGAAAAATAAGATTTTAGATTATGCAAGAGAGGAAAACAAGAGAATATTTGAAGAATTTGAGTGGGATGAGGCATGGAAAAGGTCAAGAGATGTACCGTCTACTGATTTAGATAGATATTATGCAGATAGAGATGCAATAAGAAGTTATATGGAAAAAGAACAATCAAAAGAAAGTGAGAAGCAAGAAGAGCAACCAATACCAAAGTTGGATGCACATCAAGCACAAGTTGTTTCTGCATTAGTAGAAGCATATACTGATTATGTAGCAGAAGGTGATGATTATAATTGTTATTTTTATGGAGCTGAAGAAGAAAGAAAAAAACAACAATTAAAAGTAGCCATACAAGATTATCTTTCAAAAACAACAGAGAATGTAGTAGATGCAGACTTTATGAAGGATTTTATGCGAGAAAGATTACCAGAAATTGCAATGCAATTTAGTTTTAGTAAGAAAATGGATTATAGATCTCCTTGGGGAATAATTAGTGAAGATAATAATGCAGTACAATATGAAGATGGTCTAATAATAGGCCCTCAAGGTTCTTTTAGTAAAAAAGTATATTATGGCAATATGGAAGCAGTAGATAGAAAGATAGAAGAATTAAGAAGTAAAGAACAGTTTTTTAAAGATTATAAAAATGATGGAATACGAGGAATTACATACAAAGAATCTATGTTGTTAGATGCTTTAGAGGATTATAAAGCAAAAGAACAATTAAAAGGAAAATCACTTGCAGAATTAGATAGAGAAAAAGCAAAATTAGAGGATAAGGAAAGAAGTGCAGGGGATTTGCTTAAAAAATTTGAAAAACAATTTGGAATTTCAGATGATAAAGATTTAAAAACAGAAGGACCATCATTTGAAGAGGAATAGGAGGAACAAGAGATGAATAGTAATAATTTACCAACACTTGCAAAAGAAAGTATTTGGGATAAAATAAAAAGATTTTTTATAAAAGATAAAAAACAAGCTGAAACTAACAATTATATTGTTCCAGAGGAAAGAAAGGTAACTTCAAATAATATAAATAGCAACAACTCTTTAAATGAGTTAAAATTAATTAATAAACCTAATAAAACACTAGAGGATTTACAATATTTAATTAGAAGTAACCAAATAAAAGAGGAAGATTTATCTGAAAAAGAAAGAATAGAATTAAGAAAGCTATACGAATCTCAAATTATGAATTTAAGAAAATCTATCAGAGAATACAAAAATAAAATAATCGCTCTAAAAAATAAGAATGTAAAAAAAGTGTTTGAATAATATAGAAATTAACTACCTTTATAGGTAGTTTTTCTAATAGTTTGTGGAATATTTTTAATTCATATGATATACTGAAGACAAAATTTAGTAAATGGAGGAAAATAAAATGGTTAGAGTATATGTAGCAAGTGCTTTTTCTAAAAATGAAAAAGGTGGAAATAAAGCAGGTGTTTTAATAGACGATTATAATTTATCTATCAAACAAAAGATGAAAGTAGCAGAAATGTTAGGATATTCTGAAACAGCATTTATTTCAAAAAGCGATAAAGCAGATTTTAAATTAGAGTATTTTACACCAGTAGAAGAGGTTCCATTGTGTGGACATGCTACAATTGCTACATTTGTAGTTTTAAATAATTTGAAAAAATTAAAAAAATTATCATATAAAATAGAAACAAAATCAGGAATACTAAACATACAAATTCAAGATGATATAATTTTAATGCAACAAAATCTACCAAATTATTATGATATCATAGATAAATCAGAAATAGAAGATTGTATAGATACAGAGGTATTAAATACAAATTATCCTATACAAATTGTTTCAACAGGATTAAAAGACATACTAGTACCTATTAATAGTAGAGAAAATTTGAAAAAATTAACACCTGATTTTGAAGAAATGAAGAAGATAAGTAAAGAAAAAGATGTAATAGGAATGCATATGTTTATGTTAAATAATACAGATGAATTAACAGCAGTGTGCAGAAATTTTGCACCTTTATATGGAATTGATGAAGAATCTGCAACAGGAACTTCAAATTGTGCATTGGCTTGTTATTTATATAAATATGGAATAAAAAAGAATAAGTATATATTTGAACAAGGATATGAACTAAATAATCCATCTCAAATTATTGTATATTTAGAAGAAAGCAATAATGAGATATCAAATGTTTTAGTAGGTGGAAAAGGATATATAGTTGAAGAAGTTAAAATAGATACGGAGCTTTAATTATGAAAATACAATTATAGGAGTGTTTTGAAATGAGAGTTGCAATAATAGAAAGATTAGATAAAGAAGAGGAAGATAAGCCTTTTGAAGTAACATATTATTTAGATAATTATTATAAAGAAATATTCGATAAATTAGATATATTACTTATTCCAGTAATATCTGAAAATAGATTAGAGGAAGTATTTGAATTGTGTGATGGACTGATTTTAACAGGAGGTAAGAATGATGTTTATCCGAAATATTATAATGAAGAGCCAATAAAAGAAAAAGCATATGACACATTTGATGAATTTCCATTTGTAAAAAAAGCAGTAGAAATATTTAATAAAGCTAATAAACCCATTTTAGGAATTTGTGCTGGAATACAAGAACTAAATGTAATATTTGGAGGAACTTTAAATCAATCAATACCAAATCATTCATTTAAAAAGTATAATATAGATAAACATGAAATAGAAATAAAGAAAGATTCATTTTTATACAAAGTATATAATACTGAAAATATGGAAGTAAATACTTATCATTCACAATCTGTTAAAAATGTAGCTCCGAATTTTAAAGTTACAGCAGTAAGTAAAGATGGTGTAATTGAAGCAATTGAAAATGGAAATATAGTAGGAGTACAATGGCATCCAGAAGCAATGTATGATACAAAATTATTTGGTGAATTTTTTAAAACATTTGTTAAATAGTATATAAAAAGTTAAAGAAAGAGGAAAAAAGTTATGAAAGTTGCAATTGTTGGAAGATTAGAAGATTATGAAGAAGATTACCCATTTAATAAAAGGTATACAATAGATTATCCATTTAGAGAAATGTTTGATGTATTAAATATTTTGATTATACCAATATTATCAAGAATAAATATAGAAGAAATTGAAAGTATGTGTGATGCTTTAATATTACCAGGTAGTGCAATAGGTGTAGATC
>CALXBX010000074.1 GCA_944386655.1 uncultured Clostridia bacterium
AGGCTTTTTTTAAAAAAGTACAAACGCTTAAATGCTTGATAATACTGGATTGCGAAAAGTATATAGAAAATAATCTTTAAAAACTTTAATTTTCTAAGAAAAAATTTTTTCATTCGTTAGTACTGAAATAATTCATATTATGTAGAAATATTAAGTTTAATGTGATAATATTGATATAAATAAATTAAAGGAGAATGTTATGTTACAATCAAAAATAAATTCAGATGTTAATGAACAATTTTTAAGATTCGCCAAAGAAAGTCAAAAATTAGATAGGAAGAGTGCAAAAGTTGAAATAAAACATATCGCTAATCATATAGCAGGCTTTGCAAATGCTGATGGACGGAATTCTAGTAATTGGAATAAGTGATGATGGAACATTGGAAGGTTTTGAAAATTATGAGAATAAAGATAATGAAATTTTATCAACTCTATCAAATTTTTTAAAAACTGTTCCTGACATAAAATCAGAAAAACTGAATATAATAAATAGTAATGGAAAGAATGATTTTATATTAATTCTTTTTATTGAGACAAGTTATAATTCTTTAATTAGAAATGTTCGTGATGAAGTTTATTTAAGAAGAGGTGATTCTACTATAAAATTAAACGACGATGAAATTCAAATTTTAAAAGTAGATAGACCAGAATTATCTTATGAAGACCAATTAGTATTGGAAAGTTCTATTTCTGACATAGATGAAGAAATGGTAAATATTTACAAGGAGAAAATAGGAGCTTCTGATAAAAATTATTTAGATATATTGAGAGCTAAAGGATTTTTAAAAAAAGCCAAGAATGGTAACGAGTACTTAACTAATGCGGGAGTTATTTTGTTTGCTAAAGACCCTTCTGTTATATTTCCTTGCACTAGAATAAGAGTTGTTAAATATGAAGGTATTTATGCAAAAACAGGTGAAAACTTAAATACTATAAAAGATGAAAGTTTTAGACTACCTTTATATAAAGCTATTATAGCAACTCAAAACTTTATTAGAACACAATTGAGAGAATTCAGTCATTTAACGACTGAAGGTATCTTTGAAAAAATACCTGAATATCCCGAATTTGCTTGGATTGAAGGACTAACTAACGCAGCAATCCATAGAAATTATGCAATGCAGGGGGAACATATTAAGATATTTATATTTGATGATAGAATGGAGATTAGAAGTCCCGGAAAATTAGCAGGTTTAGTTACATTAGAAAATATGAAAAATGTCCGTTATGCAAGAAATCCAAAAATATCTGAAACAATGTCACAATTAGGATTAGTTAAAGAACTAAATGAAGGTGTCTCAAGAATATATGAAGAAATGGAAAAATTCTTTTTAGAAAGTCCAAAGTATGAAATATCTCAAGGTGATATTTTAAAATTGACACTAAAAAATAATTATATAATGAGAGACACTAGAGAAACTGAAACTTTAAGAAAAAATCATAAAATCAATGATATATGGATATCTTTATCTCCTTTGCAAAAAGATATTATTCAATATATAAGCAATAAGGGAATGGTAAATACAAATGATTTAATTAAATATACCGACAGGTCAAAGCCGACTATCCTAAAGATTTTAAAAGAATTTGAATATATGAATTTAATAGAGTGGGTTGGCACTAATGAATTTGACCCAAAGAAAAAATATAGACTAAAATAATATACTAATTACAAACAGTACTTTACGGTACTTAATAGTACCTTACAGTATTTAACGGTATTTTACGGTACTTAATAGTACTTTACAGTATTTAACAGTACTTTACGGTATTTAACAGTACTTTACGGTACTGTTACAAGTATATGATTAAATCTGAACTATTTTACTGTTAGTTCCTAGTATCAGAATTCTATAATATCAAGTTTTAGATGAAAATATAATTATAATTTTTGTAAGTATATTGAAATCAACGAAAACTTGATATTTTTTTAATGCAATTATAATGCAACTGTGAAATATTAGGGGATATTTTCAGATATTTTTGGATAAAGTTATTCATTTTTAAAAACCGTTCTAAAAACTGGTATATAGTACAAAGTAGCTATTTTAAGCAAAAAAATAAATTACCCCAAAAAGAGTAATTTTTTAATATTTCTGGTCGAGGTGTTCTCCAACTTTTTTATCGAATAATCCACAAAATACGTATAAAATGTGGATAATTTATAGTATGTTTATTTAAGTTTCTGCATTAGTTTCTGCAATTTTATACTATTACGTGCATTTTATTTTCTTTTTTTATTAGAAGAAGTTGTTTGAGATAAAGCACTACCTGCAACTGACTTTGATTTTGATGATGTTCTTTTGTCTCTTAAAATATCTGATGCTTTAGAAGCTACTTTTTTCGATGTTTCTTTTTTGTTCATTTTTTTATTTCTCCTTTACTTGATACATAATTTTACTAATACAATTCGCAATAAATTTTCCTTTCTGCTCACTTGCAAATCAAAGAAGAAATATGTTAAAATGATATAGAAATTCACCAAAATTTCTTAAAATCGTTCATTTAACATTGAGCGATTTTTCTTCTTTTTAGTATAATAAAATTATAGAATACTTCATTTATCAAGTCAATCATCACTTGTCTCATTTATTTATTAACAAATATTGAATAAAAAACATATAAATTCTTAAAAAATAATGATTTACACTCCAATTTTATTGATTTTAAAATCAATTTATGATAAAATCAATATTGATAGGAGAGTAAATATGGATAACAAAGAAATTGGAGAAAGAATAAAAGAAATTAGAAAGAAAAATAACCTAACACAAAAAAAACTAGCAGAAAAAACAAGCATAGATGTAACTTCAATTAGTAGATATGAAACCGGCAACCAAATGCCTAATCTTGATACATTAGTCCTTATATCAATGGCATTGGAAGTATCTTTAGATTACATCGTTTTTGGCACATCAAAAGATTTTACATTCAATAAAAAAGAAACTACTTCAAGAGAAGAAACAATATTTAAAAGTTTAGCCATTTTATTGGAAAATAATGTTATAGATTATTATAACGAATATGATGGAACCTATTTGCAACTTCATAATAAATATATTTCTTATGAAGAATTTATTGAACAATATAATAAATTAAAAGATTTTAAAGGTATAATAGGAAAAGGATTTGAAGACGCAAAGAAAGAACTAATTAAATCATATGCTTTAAAATTGAAAAATGAAATTGAACAAGAAAAATATACTGATAATCTTCCTTTTTAAAATAAACATTATAAATACTGACATACTTCGTAAAGAAATATGTCAGTATTTTTTAATCTGTATTGATGAAATTAGATAAAGCTAATCCTTTTTCGTCAAATTGTCTTTCTATATTTTTGTTTACCTCTTTCTCTCTTTCAGAAAGAACTGTATTATAGATATTCATTGTTGTAGTAATATCTTTATGCCCTGCCTTTTTTTGTACTATTTCTACAGGTGTTCCAACTTCAATTAATCTTGTAATTCCAGTATGTCGTAATTGATGAAAATTCACATTATATCCCTTATCTATATTATGTTTTAGGCAAAATCTTTTGAAACAGGAATTTAAGGCTTGTGTTGAATATGGCTTTCCATTTTTATTACAGAAAAGTAACTGCTCGGGATTTTCGATATATTCATCTAGTGCCATATTTATTAGAATTTCAACATCAGGACTAATAGTAACATCTCTTGAACTTGTATAAGTTTTAGTTCTATTACCTATTTTCCCTTTTCCGT